>NZ_KV791304.1:26311-43437 GCF_001807865.1 Stenotrophomonas sp. HMSC10F06
GTACCAGCTTCGCCACGCTGGACAAGCGCGAGGCGGGCTTCCGCTGGGGCAGCGACATCGTCAACTTCTTCGCCGACAAGACCGCCCCGGGCAGCCTGGGCGCGGTGGGCTACGACGATGAAGGCGTGAAAACCAAGCGCTGGGACCTGGTCAAGGACGGCATCCTGGTCAACTACCAGGCCACCCGCGATGAGGTGCACCTCCTCGGCGAGAAGGAAAGCCACGGCTGCAGCTACGCCGATTCGTGGTCCAGCGTGCAGTTCCAGCGCATGGCCAACGTGTCGCTGGCGCCGGGCAAGGCCCCGCTGAGCGTGGCCGACATGATCAAGAACGTGGAGAACGGCATCTACATCCACGGCCGCGGCTCGTACTCGATCGACCAGCAGCGCTTCAACGCGCAGTTCGGTGGGCAGCTGTACTACCAGATCAAGAACGGTGAGATCACCGGCATGGTCGAGGATGCCGCCTACCAGATCCGCACGCCAGAGTTCTGGAATGCCTGCAGCGCGATCTGCGATGAGCGCGATTTCCGCTTCGGCGGCTCGTTCTTCGATGGCAAGGGCCAGCCGGGCCAGGTCTCTGCGGTCTCGCATGGCTCGGCGACCACGCGCTTTGATGGCATCAACATCATCAACACCGCACGCAGCCTGGGATGAGCCCGTCCCTGCTCCGTGCCGAATGTCACTACCGCGGCGCACGCATGGCCGCAAGAATCGGCTGTGCCGCCGCGGCGGTCGCCCTGATGTCGCTGTTTCCCTGCCACCCCCACACCGACGTGGAGAGCTGCCTTGCAAAGACGTGACTTTCTCGCCCTGACCGGGCTTACCGCTGGCGGACTGATCGTGCCGTCGTTCTTCGGCAAGGTCATTGCCGCCGAGCAACTGCAGAGCAGCCTCGACCCGGCCCTGAAAAAGCGCCTGGCCGACGCCGCCCTGGCCGCTGCGCGCCAGGCGGGCGCGACCTACTGCGATGTCCGTATCGGCCGCTACCTGCGCCAGTACGTGATCACCCGCGAGGACAACGTCCAGAACGTGGTGAACACCGAGTCGACCGGCGTGGGCATCCGCGTGATCGTCAACGGCGCCTGGGGCTTTGCCGCCACCAACCAGCTCGGCACCACCGACGTGGCCCGCGCCGCACAGCAGGCCGCGGCGATCGCCAAGGCCAACGCCGGCGTGCAGACCGCCCCGGTGCAGCTGGCTGCCGCGCCCGGCGTGGGTGAGGTGTCCTGGCGCACCCCGATCCGCAAGAACGCGATGGACGTGCCGATCAAGGAAAAGGTCGAGCTGCTGCTGGACGTCAATGCAGGCGCGATGGGCGCCGGCGCCAGCTTCGTCAACTCGATGCTGTTCCTGGTCAACGAGCAGAAGTACTTCGCCTCCACCGACGGCTCCTACATCGACCAGGACGTGCACCGCATCTGGGCACCGATGACGGTCACCGCCATCGACAAGAGCACCGGCAAGTTCCGCACCCGCTCGGGGCTGTCCTCGCCGATGGGCCTGGGCTACGAGTACCTCGATGGCGTCGGCACCGGCAAGGCGGTCTCGCCCAACGGCGTGGTCAACTACCGCAACTCCTACGACATGAAGGCCGATGCGATCGCCGCGGCCAGGCAGGCGCAGGAGAAGCTCAAGGCCCCGTCGGTGAAGCCGGGCAAGTACGACCTGATCCTGGATCCGTCGCACACCTGGCTGACCATCCACGAGTCGGTCGGCCATCCGCTGGAACTGGACCGCGTGCTCGGCTACGAAGCCAACTACGCCGGTACCAGCTTCGCCACGCTGGACAAGCGCGAGCAGCATTTCCAGTACGGCAGCGACAAGGTCAACATCTTCGCCGACAAGACCCAGCCGGGCAGCCTCGGCGCGGTCGGCTACGACGATGAAGGCGTCAAGACCAAGCGCTGGGACCTGATCAGCGAAGGCAAGCTGGTGGATTACCAGACCATCCGCGACCAGGCCCACATCCTCGGCAAGACCGAGTCCGACGGTTGCTGCTATGCCGATTCGTGGTCCAGCGTGCAGTTCCAGCGCATGGCCAACGTGTCCATGGCACCGGGCAAGACCAAGCTGAGCGTGGCCGACATGATCAAGGACGTCGAGAACGGCATCTACATCATCGGCGACGGCTCGTTCTCCATCGATCAGCAGCGGTACAACGCGCAGTTCGGTGGCCAGCTGTTCTATGAAATCAAGAACGGCCAGATCACCCGCATGCTCGAGGACGTGGCCTACCAGATCCGCACGCCGGAGTTCTGGAACGCCTGTACCGCTGTCGCCGATGAAAGCGACTACCGCCTGGGCGGTTCGTTCTTCGACGGCAAGGGCCAGCCCGGCCAGGTCTCGGCGGTCTCGCACGGTTCGTCCACCGCGCGCTTCAACGGCATCAACGTCATCAACACCGCGCGCAGCCTCGGCTGACCGGTCAGGAGCCCCAATCCATGAGTATCTTCACCGAAGCCCAGGCCAAGGCCATCCTCGACAAGGTCATCGCGCTCTCCAAGGCCGATGAATGCACCGCCGTGCTGGCCGGCTCGATCGACGGCAACATCCGTTTCGCACTGAACAATGTCTCCACCAGCGGCATCGTCGACAACACCGAACTGGCCGTCACGGTCGCCTTCGGCAAGCGCGTCGGCACCGCCTCGATCAACGAATTCGACGATGCCGCGCTGGAACGCGTGGTGCGCCGCGCCGAGGATCTGGCCCGCCTGGCCCCGGAGAACCCGGAGTTCCTGCCGGCGATCGGCAAGCAGACCTACCGGCCCAGCCCGACCTTCAGCGAATCCACCGCGGCCATCGACCCGGCCTTCCGCGCCAAGGTTGCCGCCGACTCGATCGCACCGTGCCGTGGCAACGGCCTGATCGCGGCCGGCTTCCTGGAAGATGGCCAGAGCTTCCAGGCCACCGCCAACAGCAACGGCAACTTCGGTTACCAGCGCGGCACCAACTTCGATTACACCTGCACCGTGCGTACCGAAGATGGCCGCGGCTCGGGCTGGGTCGGTCGCAACCTCAAGGATGCCGCCGATTTCAAGGCCGACCAGGACATCCGCATCGCCATGCGCAAGGCCACCGAATCGGCCGAAGCCAAGGCGCTGGAGCCGGGCAAGTACACGGTGATCCTGGAGCCGGCGGCCGCGGCCGGCCTGATCAGCTTCATGATGAACTTCTTCGATGCGCGCTCGGCCGATGAAGGCCGCAGCTTCCTGTCCAGGAAGGGCGGCGGCAACAAGCTGGGCGAGCAGGTCTACGACCCGCGCGTGACCATGGTCGCCGACCCGTGGCACCCCGAAGCCGCCGTGCTGCCGTGGGACAACGAAGGCCAGCCGCGCGAGAAGCTGGACATCATCAAGGACGGCAAGATCGCCAACCTCAACTACTCCCGCTTCTGGGCGCAGAAGCAGGGCAAGACCGCCAACGCGCGGCCGGGCAACCTGCTGATGTCCGGCGGCGACAAGAGCACGGCCGAGCTGGTCCGTGGCACCCAGAAGGGCATCCTGGTCACGCGCACCTGGTACATCCGCATGGTCGATCCGCAGACCGTGCTGCTGACCGGCCTGACCCGCGATGGCACCTTCTACATCGAGAACGGCCAGATCAAGCACCCGGTGAAGAACTTCCGCTTCAACGAGTCGCCGGTGATCATGCTCAACAACATCGAAGAGCTGGGCAAGCCGGTGCGTGTGGCCGGTGACGAATCCAGCCTGGTGATGATGATCCCGCCGATGAAGCTGCGCGATTTCACCTTCACCTCGTTGTCCGACGCGGTCTGATGAACGGTCGTGACGGCCACTGGCCGTCTCCCCGGCTGGCCGGTTGCTCCCGGGAACGTGCGCGGCGATGAACCGCGCACAGTTCCTGCGGCTGATGCTGGGCAGTGCGGCGTTCGCGGCCCTGCCCGCGCCGGCGCGCGCCCAGGCCGGGCGGTACGACTTCTGGTTCACCCGCCTCAAGTACGACTCCGGCGACTGGGACGTGGACGCGCGCATGCCGTCCAACGTGATCACCTCGCTGATCGATTACACCACCCTGCGCGTGGACCCCACCGAGCACGTGATCGCGCTGTCCGATCCGCGCATGCTGGAGGCACCGTTCTGCTATCTGGCCGGGCACAAGCTGGTCGAGTTCAATGCCGCCGAGCGGCAGAACTTCGTGCGTTACGTGCGCAATGGCGGCTTCGTGTTCGTCGATGACTGCAACCACGATATCGATGGTCTGTTCGCGAAGTCCTTTGAAGCACAGATGGCCAAGCTGTTCGGGCCGAAGGCGCTGAACAAGCTGCCCAACAACCACGCGCTCTACCGCAGTTTCTTCCGCTTCCCCGAGGGCCCGCCGGCCACCGGGTTCGAGCTCAATGGCTGGGGCGATGATCTGGTCCACGATTACCTCAAGGGCATCCAGATCGATGGCCGCCTCGGCGTGCTCTACAGCAACAAGGATTACGGGTGCGAGTGGGACTACGACTGGCGCAACAAGCGCTTCCTGGCCGAAGACAACACCCGTTTCGCGGTCAACATCGTGATGTATGCCTTGAACAGCTGAGCTTCTTCCTGCTTTTTCAGCCACGCATGGCGTGGCTCTACGCCGATCCTGCGAGTGCCTTATGACGACCGACCGCCTTGATGCCCTTCTCCCCAAACTGCAGCAGTTGCGCGGCGCGCTCGCCCAGGCGGTGGTCGGCCAGCACGCCGTGGTCGAGCAGCTGCTGATCGGCCTGCTGGCCGGCGGCCACTGCCTGCTCGAGGGCGCGCCCGGGCTGGGCAAGACCCTGCTGGTGCGCTCGCTCGGGCAGGCACTGGAGCTGCAGTTCCGGCGCGTGCAGTTCACCCCCGATCTGATGCCCAGCGACATCCTCGGTACCGAGCTGCTGGAAGAGGACCACGGCACCGGGCACCGTCACTTCCGGTTCCAGAAGGGCCCGATCTTCACCAACCTGCTGCTGGCCGACGAGCTCAACCGCACCCCGCCCAAGACCCAGGCCGCACTGCTGGAGGCGATGCAGGAGCGCACCGTCAGCTACGCCGGCACCACCTATGCGCTACCGGCGCCATTCTTCGTGCTGGCCACGCAGAACCCGATCGAGCAGGCCGGTACCTACCCGCTACCCGAAGCCCAGCTGGACCGCTTCCTGCTGCACGTGCGGGTGGATTACCCCACCGAACAGGAAGAGCGCGACATCCTGCTGCAGACCACCGGCAGCGCCAACGGCAGCGTCCCCAAGGTGATGGAGGCTGACGAGGTCCTGGCGCTGCAGTCAGCCGTGCGCGAGGTCCACATCAGCGACGACGTACTCACCTGGATCACCCGCCTGGTGCGTGCCAGCCGCCCGGGCAGCGACGCACCGGCGGCGGTGAACCAGTGGATCAAGTGGGGCGCCGGCCCGCGTGCCGGGCAATCGCTGGTGCTGGCGGCCAAGGCGCGCGCGCTGCTGCAGCGCCGCTTCGCGGCCACCCGCGAGGACGTGCAGGCGCTGGCGGCACCGGTGATGCGTCACCGCCTGCTGCTGTCCTTCGCTGCCGAGGCCGAGCAGAAGAGCGCCGACGACGTGGTCGCCGCGCTGCTGCAGGCCGTGCCGTTCCCGGGTTGATCCGCACACCGTGAGCCGCAACGTACCGATCGCGATCCCCGCCGATGTCCGCAGCCGCCTGAAGGCGCTGCGGCTGCTGCCACGGCGTGCACGCGGCGCGCACGGCATCGGCCAGCACGCCAGCCGCAGCCGCGGCGCCGGGCTGGAGTTTGCGCAGTACCGCGCCTATGAACCTGGCGATGAACTGCGCCAGATCGACTGGAAGCTCTACGCGCGCTCGGACCGCTTCTTCGTGCGTGAATCCGAACGCGAAAGCCCGATCACGACCTGGGTGCTGATCGATGCGACCGCCTCGGCGCGCCAGAGCGACCGTGCGCGACCGGACTGGTCGCGCCTGGACTACCTCTGCGCCACCGCCGCCTGCCTGGTCGAACTGGCCCTGCAGCAAAGCGACCGCTTCGGCGTGATCGCCATCAGCGGCGAGAGCGTGCAACTGGTCCCCGCCGGGCACGGCCCGCGCCAGCGCGACCGCGTGCACCTGCTGCTGCGCCAACTTCGGGCCAGCGGCACGTGGCCGCCGGTCACTTCCCTGGCCCCGGTCTGGGAGCGGGTGCAGGCCGGCGACCTGCTGGTCGCGCTGGGCGACGGTTTCGACGAAGGTAGCATCGTGCTGCTGGAACGGCTGGCCGCCGCCCGCCGCGAGGTGCTGCACCTGCAGGTACTGACCGCCGAAGAGCGCGATTTCCCGTTCACCGACGGCCACCGCTTCCGCGATCCGGAAACCGGCGAGGAGCTGCTGGGCGATGGCCGTGCGATCCGTGCCGAATACCTGGCCCGTTTCGATACCGCCCAGCGCGCGTTGCAGGCGCGGCTGCAGAGCAGCGGCATCGTGCATGCCACCGGCTATCTCGACCAGCCGCTGGATCAGCCGCTGCGGGCGCTGCTCGGTGCCGGAGGCGGCGCGTGAGCCTGCTGTTTCCGCTCGGACTGCTGGCACTGGCCGCCTGGCTGGTCCCGCTGCTGATCCACCTGGCGCGGCGGCATCAGTACGCGCCACTCGACTTCGCCGCGCTGCGCTGGCTGCAGGCCCGGATCCGGCCGCGCCAGAAGATCCGCTTCGACGAGTGGCCGCTGCTGCTGGTGCGGCTGCTGCTGCTGGCTACACTGGCCCTGTTGCTGGCGCGGCCGGTGCTGCACGGTGGCGCCGCCGACATCCACCCGGTCACGGTGGTCGCCCCTGGTCTGGACGGTACGGCCCTGCGTGGCCAGGACGCGAAGGGAGATTGGCGCTGGCTGGCTCCGGGCTTCCCCGCACTGGCCGATGCCGCCCCGGCGACCGCTTCCGCGCTGTCCAGCCTGCTGCGTGAGCTGGACCAGACACTGCCTGCCGGCGCACCGCTGACGGTGTACGTGCCCGACCCGATGCCCGGACTGGATGGCGAGCGGCCGCGCCTGTCGCGTGCCGTGGATTGGCGGCCGGTGCCGTTGGCGCCGGCCAGCACGCGCACCGCCGCACCGCCGGTGCTACAGGTCGGTGGCGAGATCGCAGAAGGCGAGCAGCGCGTGCTGGCCGCGCTGCAGCGTGCCTGGTCCAACCAGGCGTTGTCTCCTGCCCGCGGTGCCGGTACCGCCCCCGATGCCGGGCAGACCGGCGTGTGGCTCGCCGCTGCGCCGCTGCCTGCTGCCTGGCAGGCGTGGGTGCACCAGGGCGGCAGCGTACTGGTCGCGCCCGGTGCTGCGGAGGCCGGCTGGATGCCCGTCCTGCGCGATGCAGACGGTGCAGTGGTGCTGGAACAGCGGTCCGAAGGACAGGGTCGCCTGCTGCGCTTCGCGTCGCCGCTGACGCCGACGGCCCTGCCGGTGCTGCGCGATCCCGGCTTCCCGCGCCAGTTGCTGGCCGTCCTCGCCGCACCCGCCCCGCCGACCCTCGCCGCGGCAGCGACACAGCAGCCGCTGCGCGGCGGCGCCACGCCGCTGCCCGCACCGCGCGAGCTGAGCCCCTGGCTGCTGGCGCTGATCGTGCTGCTGTTCGCGCTGGAACGGGTGATCGCGACCTCACCGCGCCGCGGAGCCGGCGCATGAACGCTGCCATCCAGCACGCCTGGCAGCGCGCGCGCCGGCGGCAGTGGTGGATCACCACCCTGCTCGCGGTGCCGGCCGCGTTGGCGATCAGCGCGGTGGCGTGGCGGCTGGCCGGCTTCAACGCGGCTACGGTAGTCCTGCTGTCGACGTTGCTGGTCAGCGTCGGCGTGGCGACCTGGCGCGCACGTGGTCTGGATCGCCAATGGCTGGTCCGCCGGTTGAACGACCATCCGGTCGCACAGGACAGTGCCGACCTGCTGTTTGCCCCACCGGCGGCATTGAACCCGTTGCAGCAGCGGCAGCGCACGCATGTCGCCGCCGCCCTGCAGGCGCGCATGCCCGAACTGCGGCCACGCTGGCCGCGCCGGTGGCTGCTGGCCTCGGTGATCACGTCGCTGGTGGTGATGGCACTGGCGCTGAGTTGGCCACGCGGCCATAACGCGGCGCCCCTGTTCCCGGGCGCGGCGGCACCGCCGGCCACACCCGCGCAGCCACCGCAGCTGCGTTCCGCCCGGCTGGAGATCACCGCCCCGGCCTACACCGGGCAGGCCGCGCGTGTGCAGAGCACGCTGGACGGCAAGGTCCCGCAGGACAGCCGCCTGCACTGGTCGCTGCGCTTCTCGGCGCAACCGCAGGCCGCTGCGCTCCAGTTCCACGATGGCCAGCGCATCGCGCTGCAACGCGATGGCGACCAATGGACCACGCAGTGGACCGCCACGCGTCCGGCGCTGTACCGCGTGGTCACCGAGCCTGCCCTGCGCGACACCGGCCTGTACCGGCTCGATGTGGTGCCCGATCGCCCGCCCGTGGTGCGCGTGATCGCTCCCGACCGCAGTCTCGTGCTGGGGACACCCGGCCAACGCCAGTGGCCGCTGCAGTTCGAGGCCACCGACGACTACGGCGTGGTTGCCGCGGCACAGTTGAAGGTCACCCTGGCCCAGGGCAGCGGCGAGAACATCACCTTCCGCGAGCAGACCTTCAACCTCGTCGGCACCGGACCGGCGACGCAGCGGCGCTTCGCGCGCACGCTCGATCTCGCCGCGCTGGGCGCCACCGAAGGCAACGATGTGATCGCGCAGTTGACCGTGCGCGACACCCACACGCCCGGCGCGCAGACCGCCCAGAGCAGCAGCGTGATCCTGCGCCTGCCCAGCGCAGCGGAGATCCAGGGCACCGACATGGAGGGCATGGTCAAGAAGACCCTGCCCGCGTATTTCCGTAGCCAGCGCCAGATCATCATCGACGCTGAAGCGCTGATCAAACAGCGTCGCCAGCTGCCGGCGGAGGAATTCGTGAAGCGTGCCGATGCGATCGGCGTGGACCAGCGGATCCTGCGCCTGCGCTATGGCCAGTTCCTCGGCGAGGAAAGCGAAGGCGGGGCCAAGCCACCGCCGACCAGCGATGCCCTGCCGACCAGTGATACACCGGCGGCCGCGCACGATGACGATCACGATCACGATGGCGACCATGCCAGGACCCAGGCGCAGGCCGGCCACGACGACCACGATCATGGCGCGCCGACCGACGGCAGCGCCCCGGTGTTCGGCAGCGCCACCGACGTGCTCTCCGAATACGGCCATACCCACGATCACGCCGAGGCCGCCACCCTGCTCGATCCCAAGACGCGCGCCACGCTGAAGGCGGCGCTCGATCAGATGTGGTCGTCGGAAGGCGAGCTGCGCCAGGGCCAGCCCGAGCGTGCCCTGCCCTACGCCTACAAGGCGCTGGGCTTCATCAAGGAAGTGCAGCAGGCCGAGCGCATCTACCTGGCACGGGTCGGCCCGGAACTGCCGCCGATCGACGAGAGCCGACGCATGAGCGGCGATCGCGCCGACCTGGCCAGCCGCACCTTGCCACTGCGTGCGCTGGAGGCACCCGACCAGGCCATCGTGCAGGTCTGGCAGCAGCTGGCCGATCCGGCCAGCGCGCCGGATCTGGACGCACTCACCCACTGGCTGCGACGCAATGAAGCGCGCCTGCCGGACCCGCTGAGCCTGGCCGCCGCCATCGAAACACTGCGCATCACCCCGGACTGCGCCGACTGCCACCAGGCCCTGCGCGCGCAGCTGTGGCGTGCGCTGCTGCGGCCACTGCCGCAGGTCGCCCGGCGCAACGCCCCCGATGCCATGGGTCAGCGCTACCTGGATGCACTGGAGGCCACCCCGTGAGCGACCCGCGCTGGATCCTGATCGCGCTGTTCGCCGTGCTGCTGCTGAGCAGCGCGCGTCTGTGCTGGCAGCAATGGCGTGGACCGGCGCGGGCACCCGGTGTGTTCGCCAGCCTGCTGGTGTTGCAGGCCGTGGCGACTGTGCTGCTCTACCTGACCCTGGTGCCACCGATGCAGCGCGTGGCCGGTGGCCAGCTGACCGTGCTGACTGGCGCGGCCGATCAGGTGCGCTGGTCAGCGGCGCCGGGCGAGACCGTGGTCGCACTGCCGGAAGCGACGAAAGTGGCAGACGCCCTCGCCGCGCCCGACCTGGCCACCGCGTTGCGCCAGCATCCCGGTCCCACCTCCCTTCGGTTGATCGGCGATGGCCTGTCGGCCCGCGATCGCGATGCCGCGCTGCCCCGTGGCGTGCGTATCGAATGGCCCAGCGCACCACAGGGCTGGATCGCACTGCAGCCGCCACCGGTTGCTGCGCCCGGTGCGGTGTTCACCGTCCGCGCGCGTGCGCAGGGCGTGCCGAACGCACGCGCCGAGCTTGTGGACCCGGCCGGGCTGGTGGTTGACCGCGCAATGCCAAGGGCCGATGGTCGCGTGCAGCTTGATGGTGTCGCGCGCGTGCCAGGGCAGAGCACGTTCCGTCTGCGCCTGCTGGATGCCGGGCAGCACGTGGTCGATACGCTGGAGGTACCGGTGGACACCGTGGGCGCGGCAGCGCCGCGGCTGCTGATCCTGGCCGGTGCGCCGGGGCCCGAGTTGAAGTACCTGCGTCGCTGGGCGACCGATGCGGGGCTGGCCGTACAAGCGCAGGCCCATGCCGGCGGTGGGGTGTCGCTCGGCGATGCACCGGTCGCGCTCACTGCGGCGACGCTGGCGGCGACGGATGCCGTGCTGCTCGATGAGCGCAGTCTGGCCGGGCTGTCGGCGGTGCAACGCAGCGCGCTGCAGCAGGCGATCCGCGGTGGGTTGGGCGTGCTCGTCCGCACCAGCGGCCCCCTCAACGACAGCGCGCGCCAGGCGCTGCGCGGCTGGGGTATGCCCATCAGCGGCAACAACCAGGCCGCCCCGCTGACACTGCCGGCCGACGCCGATGCCGCGTTGCTGCAGGCACGCCGTGGTCCCCAGCGGCCCGCGTCGGACACCACCACCTACATCGACGAAGCCGACACGGCCTCGCACCAGGCTGCGCTGCCGGTGCTGGAGCGGCTGGGTGTGACGGTCAACGACGCGACACCGCTGCTGCACGATGACAAGGGCAATGCGATCGGCGGCTATCGCCCGCTGGGCCGGGGCCGTGTTGCGCTGCTGCCGGTCACCGACAGCTATCGACTGGTGCTGGCCGGTCGCGACGATCGCCACGCCGAGCTGTGGAGCGGCGTACTGGCCCGCGTGGCGCGCCCACTTCCCGCCGCAGATGCTCCACGCGTCGACTCCGATACCCCGTGGGCCGGCGAGCGCGTAGCGCTGTGCCAGCTGCGGGAACCTGCACAGGTGCGCGCACCGGATGGCGCGCGCATTGCGCTGCGCATCGATCCGGCCAGCGGCGCGGAACGCTGCGCCGGCTACTGGCCGACGCAGGCCGGCTGGCATCAGCTGCAGCAGGGTGAGAGCCGCCACGCGTTCTACGTGTTCGATCCGGCCGCTGCGCGATCGCTGCATCGCCAACAGCTGCGTGAGGCCACCGCACAGCGTCTGGCCGTGGGCACCGCGGCAACGTCGGCCGGCGTGATCGAAACGCCAGGACCGCGTTGGCCATGGCTGCTCGCCTTCGTGCTGGCGGCCGGGCTGCTGTGGTGGATGGAGCGGCGGCGGGGAGCGAGGCCCGCTTGACGCGCGCCGGAGCGATGCTGTCCTGCCAGATCAGCGCGCCGGCGGCGCCGGGCATCCCCCCTGCTGCACACACACCTCCTGTGCCCGGCGCTGCTCGTCGTCGGTCAACTCCGGCGGTGGGCGGGCGGTCGCGGACTGGATCTGGTCGGGTCCGCCGGTGAGCTTGTTCACACCCTGCGCCGCGGCGGCCAGCCCCTTGTTGATGCCCATCATCAGATAGCCACCGCTCATGCTGACCTGCTCGGGCGAGGGGGGTTCGCTCCAGGTGCGGCTGAACCGGTTCGGCTGCACCTGCACCGGATTCTTGAAGCGGTACAGATCCAGCGGCTCGTCGTCGGGCTTGAGCGCACGCACCTCGCCCAGCGTGGTGACATCCCCCTGCGTCGGCGCAGGCGGCGGCTCCACGGGGTCGGGTGGCGCCACCTGCTGTGCCTGCACGGCAGCGGCCAGCACCAGGCCGGCCAGCAACGCTGCACCTTGCTCTCCACGTAATGCCACAGCGACTCCATCCATGTTGGTTGCGGGCTGGCCTCAAAGCATACGGAGGCCGGCGTCAGATTTCGTTGATGGCACCTGTCCGGCCGGCGCGGCGGGCACTGAACCATTCACCGGCCCGCATCGCGATGTCTCAGACATTGAGACGCGGTCATGTTTCCATAGCGTCCTTTGCAGACCGTTGTGACCATGGCTTACGAACTCGCCAAGCGGACCGAGGACGCCGAACGCCGCCTCGCCACCACCGATGGGCTGCCCTCGCGCGATGGTGCGCTGCTGACCGCACGCCTGCAGCGCCGCTACAACGACCGCATCACCGGCAGCTTCACGATTCCCGCCCGCGAGGGCCAGTACGCGCCGATCCCGGCCGATGTGCCCGCCGCGCTGGTCAATGCGCTGAAGGCGCGCGGCATCGAGCAGCTTTACAGCCACCAGGCGCAGGCCTGGGAGGCCAGCCAGCGCGGCGAGCACGTGGCCATCGTCACCCCCACCGCCAGCGGCAAGTCGCTGTGCTACACCCTGCCCGTGGTCAGCGCGGCGATGCAGGGCAAGGCCAAGGCGCTGTACCTGTTCCCGACCAAGGCGCTGGCCCAGGACCAGGTGGCCGAGCTGCTGGAGCTCAACCGCGCCGGCGACCTGGGCGTGAAAGCCTTCACCTTCGATGGCGATACGCCAGGCGATGCGCGCCAGGCGATCCGCCTGCACGGCGACATCGTGGTCTCCAACCCGGACATGCTGCACCAAGCGATCCTGCCGCATCACACCAAGTGGGCGCAGTTCTTCGAGAACCTGCGCTATGTGGTGATTGATGAGGTGCACACCTACCGCGGCGTGTTCGGCAGCCACGTTACCAACGTGCTGCGCCGGCTCAAGCGAATCTGCGCGTTCTACGGGGTGGAGCCGCAGTTCATCCTGTGCTCGGCCACCATCGGCAACCCACAGGCGCATGCCGAGGCATTGATCGAAGCGCCGGTCACCGCAATCACCGAATCCGGTGCGCCCAGCGGGCCCAAGCACGTGCTGCTGTGGAATCCGCCCGTGGTCAACGCCGATCTCGGCCTGCGTGCGTCCGCCCGCTCGCAGAGCAACCGCATTGCCCGCATAGCGATCAAATCCGGCCTGAAGACGCTGATCTTCGCGCAGAGTCGGTTGATGGTCGAAGTGCTGACCAAGTACCTCAAGGACATCTTCGACCACGACCCGCGCAAGCCGGCCCGCATCCGCGCCTACCGCGGCGGCTACCTGCCCACCGAGCGGCGCGAAACCGAGCGGGCGATGCGTGCCGGGCACATCGACGGCATCGTCAGCACCTCGGCGCTGGAACTGGGCGTGGATATCGGCAGCCTGGACGTGGTCATCCTCAACGGCTACCCGGGCAGCGTCGCCGCGACCTGGCAGCGCTTCGGCCGCGCCGGTCGTCGCCAGCAGCCCGCGCTGGGGGTGATGGTGGCCAGCTCGCAGCCGCTGGACCAGTACGTGGTGCGGCATCCGGACTTCTTCGCCGAGGCCTCGCCCGAGCATGCGCGCATCGCACCGGACCAGCCGCTGATCCTGTTCGACCACATCCGCTGCGCCGCCTTCGAGCTGCCCTTCCTGGCCGGCGATCCGTTCGGGCCGATCGACCCGCTGGTCTTCCTCGAAGCGCTGGCCGAGACCGAGGTCGTGCATCGCGAGGGCGACCGCTGGGAGTGGATCGCCGACAGCTACCCGGCCAACGCGGTCAGCCTGCGCTCGGTCGCCGACGGCAACTTCGTGGTGGTGGACCGCAGCGACGGCAAGCAGCAGATCATCGCCGAGGTGGATTACTCCGCCGCCGCGCTGACGCTGTACGAAGGTGCCATCCACATGGTGCAGTCCACGCCCTACCAGGTGGAGCGGCTGGACTGGGAAGGCCGCAAGGCCTATGTCACGCGTACCCACGTGGACTACTACACCGACAGCATCGACTTCACCAAGCTCAAGGTGCTGGACCGCTTCGATGGCTGCATTGCCGGGCGCGGCGATTCGCACCACGGCGAAGTGCACGTGGTGCGCCGCGTGGCCGGCTACAAGAAGATCCGCTACTACACCCATGAAAACATCGGCTACGGCCCGGTCAACCTGCCCGACCAGGAGCTGCACACCACGGCGGTGTGGTGGCAGTTGCCGCAGGCGCTGCTGCTGACCGCGTTCGACAGCAAGCAGGAAGCGCTGGACGGCTTCCTCGGCGCGGCGTATGCGCTGCACATCGTCGCCACGGTGGCGGTGATGGCCGATGCGCGCGACCTGCAGAAGGCGGTTGGCAATGGCGATGGCGCGTGGTTCGCGGTGGCCGACCAGAGTGGCCGCGGGCAGCTGCGGGGCGCCGAGTTCGATGCCAGCGCGATCGAGCTGCAGCAGCAGTTCGTGCCGACGGTGTATCTGTACGACAACTTCCCCGGCGGTGTGGGCCTGAGCGAGCCGCTGTGGCTGCGCCAGGCCGAGCTGCTGCTGCGCGCGCGCGAGCTGGTGCAGGGCTGCGACTGCAAGGCCGGCTGCCCCGCCTGCGTGGGGCCGGTCCTGGCCGGCCAGGAAGACGATGCCACCACGCCCAAGGCACTGGCCCTGAAGGTGCTGGCGCTGTTCGACAGCGCGGCGTTGCCGTCTGCCGCCGAGCGTGAGCGCCAGAGCGCCGAGATGGTCGCCCCGTGAGCCTGAGCCTGGACAAGCTGCGCCTGCTGCGCCGGCAGGCCGGTGATGCAACGCCGGCGCCGGCCCGTGATCCGTCCATCGCCACTGCGGGCCGATCCGATGCGGGTGACACCATCGCTACCGGCGTCGCCGCCCCCGCGCCCCTCCCGGCCGCCGCCAACGACGCCCGTGCGCGCACGCCCGCGCCCGCCTCCGTGTTCGGCTGGGTGGAGCAGGAAATCCGACACAAGCCCACCGGTGAGGCCGCACGCGATACCGCACCGGCAGCGCCTGCCCTCCCGGCGCCCGCGCTGCGCAAGCCCGAGATCGGTGGCCTGCGCCGGCTGCTCGGCCTGCGCGAGCGGAGCCTCAGCACCGCCCACCCGCGCGAGAACGCCAAGGACCGCCATGTACCGGGCGAGGAAATCGCGCCGGGCCTGTTCCTGATCGAGTCGTTCGTCGCGCAGGCCATTCCCACCGAGCCCTTGTCGCTCGCCTTCGCCAAGCGCGAGGGCGAACAGGTGCAGCCACAGGACCTGCTGTTCTTCGATACCGAAACCACTGGCCTGGCCGGCGGTACCGGCACCCGCGCCTTCATGATCGGCGCCGCGGACTGGCACGCCCATCCCGAACGCGGCGATGGCCTGCGCATCCGCCAGCTGCTGATGACCACGATGGCCGCCGAAACCGCGATGCTGCGCGAGTTCGCCGGTTGGCTGCGGCCAACCACGGTGTTCTCCAGCTACAACGGCCGCTGCTACGACGCCCCGCTGCTCAAGACCCGCTACCGTTTGGCGCGGCAGCGCTGCCCGATCACCCCGCTGGATCACGTCGACCTGCTGTTCCCGACCCGCCGCCGCTATCGCGGTACCTGGGAAAACTGCCGGCTGGCCACGATCGAACGTCAGCTGCTGCAGATCGTGCGCGAAGACGACCTGCCCGGCTCGGAAGCCCCGGCGGCGTGGTTGAACTACCTGCGCGGGGGCAGCGCGGTGAACCTGCGCCGCGTGGCCGAGCACAACCACCAGGACGTGGTGACCCTGGCGCTGTTGATGCGACGGCTGGTGGCCGAGGAACAGCGTGACCGGGAGACGTTGGCGCTGCAGGCCATTGACGCGGTGTAAAGGCCGGCCCACGGACACTGCGGGTCCTTACCGTGGGAGGACCACCACATGCGTCTGAACCTTCTGTTCGCCCTGGGCTGCGCCCTGCCGCTGGCCGCGTGCAGCCATCCCGGCAAGACGGCGGCGACGCCGGCTGACAGCCCCACCTCCACCGCGCCACCCGCGTTGGCCGGCAGCGCCTCCCAATGCGACCCGGAAAAACTCACCGGCCTGACCGGGCAGACCGCCACCGAGGCGGTGATCCAGAAAGCGGTGAAGGACAGCGGTGCGCGCAACGCCCGCGTGCTCAAGCCGGGCATGGCGATGACGATGGATTTCCGCGAAGACCGGCTCAGCATCGAAGTGGACGCGCAGAACAGGATCGTGCGCGCCAACTGCGGGTGACCGGTTGAACCCTGCCGCGTGCTGCGACTGAAGGCGGCGGCCCGCCATCATCTGCGGGCCGCCGTGCCAGGCAGGCGGGGTCAGTCGCGCAGGCGCTCGGCCTTGCCACTGGCCAGCGCCTGATCGATGGCCGTGCGGACCTCGCGCACGGCGCGGGCCGAGGCCAGGCTCTGCTGCTGCGCCAGACGCGCCTGTTCGCGGCCCAGTTGCGCCTGCTCGCGTGCCACCAGGGTGATCTGGCGGGCATCCACCGCGTTGGCTGTGGCGACGCGCGCCTGGCGTGCTGCCTGGCTGGCGCTGGCTGACGCCGCACGCGCCTGCCGAGCGGCCTGGTTGGCCTCGGCGGCCGCATCCAGGCCGGCCTGGCGGGTGACGTGATTGGCTACCGCCTCGACATCCACCGCCGCCAGCGCGTCTGCGGTGACCTGCATCGAGACCTTGGCCAACTGCTGCCCGATCACGGCCTGGCGGTCGCCCAGTTCAGCCTGTGCGTTGCCCAGCGCGGCCACGTCGGATTGGCTGCGGCTGAGCTGGCTGAGCACGGCAGGATCGCGGATCAGATAGCGCGCCTGGCCACGGCGTACCCACAGCGCCGGCGCGCTGCCGCCCACGTCGCGTCGGGCCTGCTTGAGGTCGGCGACGGACGCATCGACGAAGTTGTCGTCGCCGCCCATCAGCACGAAAGCCTGCGCGGGCTGCCGGCTGATGTCGAGCCGGCCGTGGGTGACGTAGGACATGCCGTCGTCCAGATCCTTCGGCGGCTCCGGCGCACGGGGTGCGGCAGGCGCGGCCGGCGGTTCCGGGGCCGACAGCGGTTCCGGCGCGGGAGCAGGCTCAGGCGCGGGCAGCGCCGCAGGGGCCGGTCG
>NZ_KV791305.1:0-62965 GCF_001807865.1 Stenotrophomonas sp. HMSC10F06
TCCTGAGCAGCCGACCAACGGTCGGCTCTACAACAGGTGTGGGCCGTCTTCCAGGACCTGGCGCAGGAAGGGTACGGTGATGCGGCGCTGCGCCGCCAGCGATTCGCGGTCCAGCCAGTCCAGCAGGCTGACCAGGCTGCCCAGCTCGCGGCCGGTACGGGTCAGCAACCATTCGATCGCGGCCTCGTCGATGGCCAGGCCACGTCGCGCCGCGCGTTCGCGCAGCACCGCCGCACGGCCTTCGTCGTCCAGCGGCTGCAGCACCACGCGCACGCACTGCTGCAGGCGTGAGCGCAGGTCCGGCAGCACCAGCCCCAGCTGGTCCGGGGCGTGCTGCGCGGTGTACAGCAGGGTGATCCCCGCGGCGCGCGCACGGTTGTGGAAATCAAACAGCGCCACTTCATCTTCGCGCTGCCCGGCTACGGCATCGAGCCCGTCCAGCGCGACCAGGTCGCGCCCCTCCAGCGATTCCAGCGCGGCGCGGGTGCGTCCGACCACCGCCTTCAGCGGCAGGTAGGTCGGCTGGCGGCCGGCCTGTTCGGCCAGCGAACACATCGCCAGCGCCTGGTGGGTCTTGCCGGTGCCCGGCGCGCCTTCGAGGTAGACCCAGTCGTGCGCCGCGCCCACGGCGATGGCGCGCAGCTGCGCCAGTGCGCCATCCGGCGCACCGATGAAGGTCTCCAGCCGCTCGTCCTGCGGGTAGCGCAGGGCAAGCGGCAACTGCGGCACGACACTCACTGCGCGTCCGGCCCCTTCGGGGTGCCCACGATCACGATCTCGGGCTTGTCGACGTAGGCATCGAGCACGATCGCCGACTTCTCACCGGCATACAGATCACTCTGGCGATAGCGCTGGTGCGCATAGCGCAGCAGCACGTTGCTGACCGCCGCCACCGGCAGCGCCAGCAGCATGCCCAGGAAGCCGAACAGCTGGCCACCGGCCATCACCGCGAAGATCACCGCCACTGGGTGCAGGCCGATCTTGTCGCCGACGATGCGCGGGGTCAGCACGTAGCTTTCCAGCAGCTGGCCCACGGTGAACACCACGCCGACCAGGATCAGCAGTTTCAGATCGAAGCCCTGCGCCTGCACCAGCGCGGCCACCACGGCCATCACGATGCCGGTGGTCGCGCCCAGGTAGGGAATGAAGCTGATCAGGCCGGCCACCAGCCCGATCAACAGGCCCAGCTTCAGGCCGACCAGCGACAGGCCCGCGGCGTACACCACGCCCAGCGCGATCATCACCAGGAACTGGCCGCGGATGAATGCCCCCAGCACCTCGTCCGACTCACGCGCCAGGTTGGTGATGGTGCCGACGTGGTTGCGCGGAATCATCGAAGCCACGCGCTCGACCAGCTTGTCCCAGTCGCGCAGGAAGTAGAACGCCAGGATCGGCAGCAGCAGGATGTTGACCACCCAGGTGACCATCGTGAAGCCCGAGCGCTGCACGTAACCGAAGAAGGTCTTGGCGAAGCCACCGGCCTGCTGCCAGTGGCTGCGCACCCACTCGATCAGCCGGTCCGGGTCCATCCACTGCATGACCTCCAGCCCGGTCTTGTGCTCGAACCACGGGATGCCTTTTTCCATCAGCCATTGCTGTGCCTGCGGAATCGCCGCCACCAGCGTGGCGACCTGGCGCTCGATCATCGGCACCAGGATCAGCAGCGCGGCGGTGATCAGCAGGATCATCGCGACGAACACCAGCACCACGCCGGTGTTGCGCGAGCGGCCGGTGGCCTCGATCCGGTCGACCAGCGGGTCGCCCAGCCAGGCCAGCGCCAGGGCCAGCACGAAGGGGGTCAGGATCGGGCCGAGCAGCCAGATCACCCAGCCGGCGGCAAGTGCCACCAGCACATACTTCAACCGCCTGAGGAACTGCGCGATTTCCGCTTCGGGGGTGAGGATCATCGCAGGCGGTACTCGTTGCTGGGCGGCGGCGGCAGGGCCGAGGGGTTGGTTTCATCGATCGGCACCGGCAGTGCCAGCGGCGCGGTCGGCGCGATCACGCCGTTGTCGCCGAGCATGCGGTTCAGGCCGGCCAGGCCGGTGGTCAGTTCCAGCGACAGCTCCAGGCGGTCGCCCGAGGCGCGCACCGGGGTGACGTTGCGCACCACCGCGGTCTCGCGCAGGCCGGCAGCCAGGCGCATGTAGTCCTCGGCACTGTTCAGGCCCAGCACCACGATCGTGTAGGTCCCGGCGGCACCGGTGGCGGCCCCGGCCTTGGCGTAACGGCGCACTAGCGCATCGGCGGCGCCGTCGGCACCACCGGCCATGGCGCGGCGGGCGTCACTGTCCTTGGTGCTCCACTTGTTCAGTTCCTTGCCGCCATCGACGAATACCCAGTCGGCGACCCAGCCACTGCCATCGCGGTAGAGCTTGCCGATCAGCTGCATCGGCGGGGCATAGCGCGCCGAGGCGCGGGCAACGGCGGCCGTGTCCTGGCGCCAGATCGCGCCGACCAGCGCCTGCTCGGCCGCGCTGCCCGAGGGCAGGCCCAGCTTGTAGCCGCGTTCGATGGCCCGGTTGAGCAGCGGGCGCGCCGCGTTGGCCTGCTGGACGGTGACCAGGCGCGGGCCGGAGCCATCGTCGATGGCCAGCCAGATCACCGGCTTCGGGCGGGGCTGCGGCCACAGCGGCAGGCCCAGGGCCGAGATCAGCCCGTCGACGTCATCCTCGCGGAAGCGCGCCACCAGGATCGTGCGGTAGCTCGGGGCGCCGCCGGCCGAGGTGCTCTGGTCCTGGCGGTAGTCATAGCTGGCCACGTAATCCTTGGCGTTGCGCAGGGCCTGCATCACCCCGGGGCGGCTCATCACGCTGCGGTCGCCCGAGAGTTTGGCCAGCACATTGCCCAGCGCCCTGGCCAGGGCACCGTTGCGGTCCGAATCGGCCTGGCTGTTGACCGGGACCTCGGCCTCGTAAGCGCCACTGGCGGTGGCCACATCGCCTTCGGTGCGCAGGCCGCTCTGGGCCATCGAGGCCACCGGCAGGCACAGCGCGAGGAACATCATGAAAAAGAGGCTGCGGCGCATCAGGACTTCCATTGAGCGTATCCGGGGGGAATTGTTGCCCGAATAGGGCCTGCGCGCCAACGTGGCCTGTTAAAATCGCGCTTTCACCCCAGCGCAGCGCCGACGCCCGTGACCAATTCCCCGTCCAACCCCTCTCCCCTGACCTACCGCGACGCCGGTGTCGATATCGACGCGGGCAATGAGCTGGTCGAGCGCATCAAGCCGCTGGTGAAGCGCAGTTTCCGCCCGGAAGTCATGGGGGGCCTGGGTGGCTTCGGCGCCCTGTTCGACCTCTCCAGCAAGTACCGCGAGCCGGTCCTGGTCTCGGGGACGGATGGCGTGGGCACCAAGCTGAAGCTCGCACAACAGCTGGGCCGCCACGACACGATCGGCATCGATCTGGTCGCCATGTGCGTGAACGACGTGCTGGTCCAGGGGGCCGAGCCGCTGTTCTTCCTGGATTATTTCGCCACCGGCAAGCTGGACATCGATACCGCGGCAGCGGTCGTGGGCGGCATCGCCAACGGCTGTACCGAGGCCGGTTGCGCGCTGATCGGTGGTGAGACCGCTGAAATGCCCGACATGTATGCCCCGGGCGAGTACGACCTGGCCGGCTTCACCGTCGCCGGTGTCGAGAAGAGCGAACTGAAGGACGGCGCCAGCGTGGCCGCCGGCGACGTGCTGATCGGCATCGCCTCCTCCGGCCCGCACTCCAACGGCTACTCGCTGGTGCGCCGCATCTATGACCGCGCCGGCCAGCCGGCCGACCTGGAACTGGAGGGCGGGGTCAAGCTGGTCGATGCGCTGATGGCGCCGACCCGCCTGTACGTCAAGCCGATCCTGGCGCTGCTCAAGACCCATGGCGCGGCGATCCACGGCATGGCCCACATCACCGGTGGCGGCCTGACCGAGAACATCATCCGCGTCGTCCCCGAGGGCCTGGGCCTGGACATCCAGGCCGATGCCTGGACCCTGCCGCCGGTGTTCCAGTGGCTGCAGAAGGAAGGCGCGGTGGCCGACAGCGAGATGTGGCGCACCTTCAACTGCGGCATCGGCTTCGTGCTGATCGTGGCCGCCGACCAGGTGGCCTCGGTCGCTGCCGCCGTCACCGCGCAGGGGCTGGACCACTGGACCATCGGTGCCGTGACCCACGCCGATGGCACCGAACGCGTCAAGATCGGCTGAGCCCGGTCATGGAGCCCCGCCTGGAGGCCGCTGCCCAACCGCCGTCGCTGCCCGCCGCAGCGGCGCCGGCCGTGCCGGGCACCGCGGTTGACACCTCGCAGCTGCAACTGCTGTCGGTCTTCCACTATGTGCTGGCCGGCCTGACCGCGCTGTTCTCGCTGTTCCCGCTGATCTATCTGTTGATGGGCGTGGCCGTCATCTTCGCCGCACCACCGCCGTTGGCGCCGGGCGAGGCGCCGCCGCCGTTCGATCCGCGCCTGCTTGGGTGGGTGTTCGTGCTGATCGGTGGGCTGGGCTGCGCTGCCGGGCTGGTGCTGGCCGGGTACATGGCCTATGCCGGGCGCTGCCTGGCGCAGCGCCGGCGTTACCTGCTGTGCATGGTGGTGGCCGGTATCGCCTGCATCTTCATGCCGTTCGGTACCGCCCTGGGCGTGTTCACCCTGGTGGTGCTGTCGCGCCCGGCAGTCAAGGCGGCCTTCGAAACCGCATGAGCAGCCGTATCGCCGTACTCGCCTCCGGCCGGGGCAGCAATCTGCAGGCCATCCTGGACGCCATCGCCGCGCAGCGGCTGGATGCGCAGGTCGTGGCCGTGCTCTCGGACAAACCCGAGGCCTCGGCCCTGCTCAAGGTCGGCCCGGCCCAGCGTTGGGCGCGCTCGCCCAGGGACTTCCCGGACCGCGCCGCCTTCGATGCGGCGATGGCCGATGCGCTGGACGCGTTCGCCCCGGACTGGATCGTCTGCGCCGGTTACATGCGCATCCTCGGCCCGGCCTTCGTGGCGCGGTTCGATGGCCGCCTGGTCAACATCCATCCCTCCCTGCTGCCGCTGTACAAGGGACTGCACACGCATGCGCGCGCGTTGGAAGCCGGTGATGCCGAGCACGGCGCCAGCGTGCACTTCGTGGTGCCCGAACTGGATGCCGGCACCGTGCTGGCACAGGCCCGCGTGCCGGTCCAGGCCGGTGACACCGCCGAAGCGCTGGCCCTGCGGGTGTTGGCCGTGGAGCATCCGCTGCTCATCGCCAGCCTCGGGCTGCTGGTCAGCGGCCGCGTAACTGAACAGGCAGGTCAGCTCCAGCTCGACGGTCACCCCCTGTTTAGCCCGCTGCGCCTAGATTGCGCCGGACAGCTGAACCGATAAGCGCCGCGCACACACGCCGCTGATCCCGGCGCTGGCATTCTTCCCCTTCCCCCACCGACCGGCCCGCATGAGAACGCCTTTGTTCAAGCCCGTGCTGCTGATGGCCTCCCTGCTGTGCACTGCCGCCCTTGCCCACGCGCAGGAGACGGCGACCCCCCCGTTGCCCGCCCTTCCTGCAATGGACTGGGAGGCACCGCCGCTGCAGCCATTCACCGCTACCTACCAAGCCCTCTACAAGGGCAAGCAGGCCGGCGATGCGACCATGCGCGTCACCCACACCGGCGGCGACCAGTGGCGGGTGGACATGCAGGTGGTGGGTCGCAGCGGCTTTGCCAGCGTTCTCGGCCTGAACCTGGAGCAGAGCACGGTGTTCGAGAACCGCAACGGCACCTACGTGCCGTTGAGCCAGAGCACTGTCCGCAAAGGCCTGTTCCTGGGCAAGAAAGTGACCGGCACCTATGACTGGAAGGCCGGCACCGCGCAGTGGCTGGGCGATCTGAAGAAGGAACGCCGCCAGCCGATCCCGCTGCAGCCCGGCGACCAGAGCGCGCTGCTGCTGAATCTGGCGATCATGCGCGACGCCCGCCCCGGCGGGCAGATGCACTACCGCTATGTGGACGTGGGCCGCGTCCGCCAGCACGACTACCAGGCCGCGCCGGACACGGAGAACGTGCCGGTGGGCGACCTGTCCTACAACGCGCTGCGGGTGTACCGCACCAACGGCGGCAACGACGAAACCATCCTCTGGATCGCCAACGGTGTTCCCACGCCGGTGCGCATCCTGCAACGCGAAGATGGCGAAGATCGGATTGATCTGCGCCTGATCGAATACCAAGGAGTCTGAGCATGACCACACTGAACCGTCCGCTGACCTGGATCGCCGCTGGCGCCCTGGCTGTCGTGAGCCTGCCCGCCATGGCGCTGCAGCCGTTCAAGGCCGATTACCAGGCCAGCTACATGGGCATGCAGGCCAATGGCACCATGACCCTCACCAGCGAAGGCGCCAACAAGTGGCGCTACAGCCTCAACGTCAAGAACCAGCTGGCCGATCTCAGCCAGAACACCGTCTTCGAGGAAGCCAACGGCCGCCTGCGCCCGCTGAGCAGCAACGACCGCTCGGTGCTGCTGGTCAAGAAGCGCAACGTGGACGCCAACTACAACTGGACCAGCAACCAGGCGACCTGGACCGGCGACGTCAAGCCGGACCGTCGCGGCCCGGTCGCGCTCAAGGCCGGCGACATGGACGCCCTGCTGATCAACCTGGCGATCGCGCGGGATCTGGCTGCCGGCAAGCCGCTGAACTACCGCATGGTCGACGAAGGCCGGATCAAGCCGATGTCCTACAAGGTGGTCGGCAAGGAAAAGATCACCGTGGCCGGCAAGTCCTACGACGCGACGAAGGTCTCGCGCGTGGACGGCAACAAGGAACTGATCGCCTGGATCGTGCCGGAGTTCCCGGTGCCGGCGCGCCTGCTGCAGCGTGAGAGCGGCAAGGATGCGCTGGACCTGACGATCAAAGGCATGAACTGACCAAGAAAAACGCCCGCTTGCGCGGGCGTTTTTTCATTCCGGCTTGGCCTCGCCGAAGACCGTCCTGCAGTCCACCCGGATCTGCTGCCGCGTATCGCGCCAGTAGTAGGTGCTGCAGTGGCGGTTGCCGTCGACGCTCTTGTCCACGCCGACCGCATAGAACGACTGGAACACCTCGGTACGGCTGACCGTGCCATCGGCGTTCCAGTCCATGTCTTCCTGCTGGATGCCCTGGGTGATCGCGATGCCGGCATACCAGGCGTAGCCCAGCCATGCCAGCACGATCAGCACCAGGACCAGCAGCGCCTTGCGGCGGCGGGTGAACCGGCCGCGCAGGATCATGCCGCGACGCGCCGGATGGTGGCGCCCAGCGAGGACAGCTTCTCTTCGATGTTCTCGTAGCCGCGGTCCAGGTGGTAGATGCGGTCGATGGTGGTATCACCCTCGGCCATCAGGCCGGCCAGGATCAGCGAGGCCGAGGCGCGCAGATCGGTGGCCATCACCGGGGCGCCGCTGAGCTGCTCGGCACCCCGCACGATCGCGGTGTGGCCTTCCACCTGGATGTCCGCGCCCAGGCGCAGCAGTTCGTTGACGTGCATGAAACGGTTTTCGAAGATCGTTTCGTTGATCACGCCCACGCCGTCGGCCACGCAGTTGAGCGCCATGAACTGCGCCTGCATGTCGGTCGGGAACGCCGGATACGGCGCGGTGGTCAGGTTGACCGCACGCGGGCGCTTGCCGCCCATGTCCAAGGTGATGCTGTCTTCGGTGGTCTCGATATGCGCACCGGCCTCCACCAGCTTGGCCAGCACCGCGTCCATGGTGTTCGGGCGGGCACGGTTGACCGTGACCTTGCCGCCGGTCATCGCCGCGGCGACCAGGAAGGTGCCGGTTTCGATACGGTCGGGCAGCACTTCATGACGGCCACCGGAGAGCTTCTCGACGCCTTCGATGGTCAGGCGGGCGGTGCCCAGGCCTTCGATCTTCGCGCCGAGCGCGATCAGGCAGTGCGCCAGGTCGGTGACTTCCGGCTCCATCGCCGCGTTGTCCAGCACGGTGGTGCCTTCGGCCAGCACGGCGGCCATCAGCACGTTTTCGGTGCCGGTGACGCTGACCATGTCGAAGGTGAAGTGGGCCCCCTTCAGACGCTTGGCCTGGGCCTTGATGAAGCCGTTCTCGACGGTGATTTCCGCACCCAGGGCCTGCAGGCCCTTGATGTGCTGGTCGACCGGACGCGAGCCGATCGCGCAGCCGCCGGGCAGCGACACTTCGGCCGCGCCGAAGCGGGCCAGCAGCGGGCCGAGCACCAGGATCGAGGCGCGCATGGTCTTGACCAGCTCATACGGCGCCACGTGCTGGTCCACCGAGCGCGGGTCGACCACGATCGCGCTGCCGCGCGACAGGGTGCCCTGGTCGATGGTGACCTTGGCACCCAGCTCGCCGAGCAGCTTCACGGTGGTCACCACGTCGTGCAGGTGCGGCACGTTGGTGATCTCCACCGGCGCATCGGCCAGCAGGGTCGCGCACAGGATGGGGAGGACAGCGTTCTTGGCGCCGGAAATGTTCACTTCACCGTGCAGCGGCTTGCCGCCGGTCACTACGATCTTGGCCATGGAATCTACTTGGAATGAGGTAGAGCCGACCGTTGGTCGGCTGAATGGTCTGGGTAGCCGACCGTGGGTCGGCTGAAACGATAACCGTGAGGGGTACCCCGGAATCAACCGCCCGCTTCGGCCGGGGTGACCGTCTTCAGCGCCAGCGCATGAATCGCCCCGCCCATCAGATCGCCCAGGGTCGCGTAGACCATGCGGTGACGCGCCAGCGGCATTTTGCCGGCAAAGGCGTCGCAGACCACGGTGGCCTCGAAGTGCACGCCGTCGTCACCCTGCACGTCCGCGCGGGCGCCAGGCAGGCCGGTTTCGATCAGATTGCGGATGGTCTCGGCGTCCAACGGGCTTTCCTAATAAAATGAGCGCTCATTCTACTCTTCCACGTGGCGCTCGCATGGCTGTCTCGCCCCAACTCCCCCATCCGGCCGACGCTGCGGCACTGGTCGCCAGCGGCCGCCGCGTGTTCGAGATCGAGCGCGATGCGCTGGGCGCGGTCGCCGAGCGGCTGGGCGAGGCATTCAGCCAGGCCTGCCAGCTGGTACTGCAGGGCAAGGGCCGCGTGGTCGCCACCGGCATGGGCAAGTCCGGCCATGTGGCCCGCAAGATCGCCGCTACCCTGGCCTCGACCGGCACCCCGGCCTTCTATGTGCACCCCGGTGAAGCCGGGCACGGCGACCTGGGCATGATCACCGAGGCCGACGTGGTGCTGGCGCTGTCCTATTCGGGCGAGTCCGACGAACTGCTGATGCTGCTGCCGGTGCTCAAGCGCCAGGGCAACCGTCTGATCGCGATGACCGGCCGGCCGCAGTCCAGCCTGGCCAGCGCCGCCGACGTTCACCTGGATGTCAGCGTGCCGGCCGAGGCCTGCCCGCTGGCCCTGGCCCCGACCTCCAGCACCACCGCCTCGCTGGCCATGGGGGATGCGCTGGCCGTGGCCCTGCTCGATGCGCGTGGCTTCACGGCCGATGATTTCGCCCGCTCGCACCCGGCCGGCAGCCTCGGCCGCCGCCTGCTGCTGCACATCACCGATGTCATGCACAGCGGCGATGAGCTGCCGCGCGTGGACGTCGGTGCCAGCCTGAGCGAAGCCCTGGTGGAGATGAGCCGCAAGCGCCTGGGCATGACCGCCGTGGTGGACGCGGACAACCACCTGATCGGCCTGTTCACCGACGGCGACCTGCGCCGCGCGCTGGATACCGACCTGGACGTGCGCAGCGCGAAGATCGCCGATGTGATGACCCGCGGCCCGCGCACCATCGGTGCCGACCAGCTGGCGGCCGAGGCCGCGCAGTTGATGGAAGCCCACAAGATCAACGGCTTGATGGTGGTCGATGCCGACGGCCATCTGGTCGGCGCGCTCAACATTCATGACCTGTTGCGGGCCCGGGTGGTTTAAACCACAGTTGCCTTCCTCCATTCAGCTGAGCTGCCCCCAGACGATGCCTTACTCCCCGTTGCCCGGTTTCCCGTCCCACCTGCATGCCGTCGCCGGCCGTATCCGGCTGGCGTGCTTCGACGTGGACGGCACGCTCACCGACGGTCGGCTTTACTACGACAAGGACGGCAACGAGAGCAAGGCGTACTACGTGCAGGACGGACTCGGCCTGAAACTGCTGCAATACCACGGTATCCACCCGGTGCTGATCACCGCGCGCAACAGCCAGTCCGCGCTCAAGCGCGGCGCGGACCTGGGCATCGATACCCAGATCGCGGTCGGCGACAAGCTGGCCAGCGTCAAGGCGCTGTGCGGGCAGCACGGCATCGGCCTGGACCAGGTGGCCTTCATGGGCGACGACCTGCCCGATCTCGGCCCGCTGTGCGCGGTCGGCCTGGCGGTCGCGCCGGCCAATGCCCACCCGTGGATCGCCGAACGCGTGCACTGGCAGACCCGCAGCGACGGTGGCCAGGGCGCGGCGCGTGAGCTGTGCGATGTCCTGCTGGCCGCACAGGGCCATGTGGACGCCGTGCTGGCGAGGTTCCGCGCATGAACGTGCGTACCGCCATCGGCGGCCTGCTGCTGGTCGCCGCACTGCTGACCGGCTGGCTGGCCCTGCACCATCGCGACAAGGCCCCCGTGGCCGAGGGCGAGGATGCCACCAAGGATTACGTGCTGCACGATTTCCAGATCGTGGCGCTGGACGAACAGGGCAAGGAATCCACCACCCTGCGCGCCCCGCTGCTGGAGCGTGCGCGCAGCGATGAAACCATGACCCTGACCACCCCGGTGTTCCTGCTGCCCGACCAGGACGGCAATCACTGGGAGATGCGCGGGGACAGCGGCTGGGTCAGCGCCAAGGGCGACCAGCTCAAGCTCATCGGCAACGTCAGCGGCGACAGCCCCAAGGTCCCCGGCGTTGTGCCCACCACCTTCCGCACCGATCATCTGGACGTGTTCCCGAACGAGAACCGCGCCAGGACCGATGCCCGGGTCACCATGACCCGCCCGGGCCTGTCACAGACAGGCGTCGGCTTTGAAGCCGACATGAAAACCCGGCAGTACAAACTCCTTTCACAGGTCAAGACCCGCTATGAACCGAACGCTGCCCGCTAAGCTCGCGCTGCTCGCCCTGCTGCTGCCCGGCGTGGCGCTGGCCAAGTCGTCCGACCGCAACCAGCCGATGAACCTGGAATCCAACAGCAACGACTGCAACCTGACCGACGATGCGGGCAAGTGCACGTTCACCGGCAACGTGGTGATCACCCAGGGCACCCTGGTGATCCACGCGGCCAACGCCGATCTGTTCCGCAAGAACGGCGATATCGAGCGCGTCGTGCTGACCGGCAAGCAGGCCACGCTGGAGCAGGAAATGGATGACGGTTCCAAGATGAATGCCTGGGCCGACAACATGGATTACAACGTCAACAGCGAAGTGATCATCCTCACCGGCAACTACAAGGTCGAGTCGCCGCGCGGCACCAACAGCGGCCAGAAAATGACCTACAACACGCGCACCGGCAACATGCAGAGCGGTGGCGACGGCACCCGCGTGCGCACCGTCATCCAGCCCAAGAACAAGGGCGCCGCACCGGCCGCCCCGGCGGCCAAGCCGGCCACGCCCGCGGCCAAGCCAGCCACCCCGCCCGCCGCCGGGAGCAAGAAGTAATGCTCGTCGCCAAAGGCCTGCGCAAGCGCTACAAGCAGCGTGAAGTCGTCAAGGATTTCGGGCTGACCCTGGAGGCCGGTGAAGTGGTCGGCCTGCTCGGCCCCAACGGTGCCGGCAAGACCACCTGCTTCTACATGATCGTGGGGCTGGTCGAGACCGATGCCGGCAGCATCGTGCTGGACGGCAAGGACATCACCAGCGACCCGATGTACACCCGTGCCAAGCAGGGCGTGGGCTACCTGCCGCAGGAACCCTCGGTGTTCCGCAAGCTGACCGTGGCCGACAACCTGCGCTTGGTGCTGGAACTGCGCGAGGACCTGGACAAGGCCGGCCGCGAAAAGGAACTGGCCAGCCTGCTGGACGAACTGCAGATCAACCACGTGGCCGACCAGCTCGGGGCCAGCCTCTCCGGCGGTGAGCGCCGCCGCTGTGAAATCGCCCGCGCGCTGGCCGCCAAACCGCGCCTGATCCTGCTCGATGAACCCTTCGCCGGTGTCGACCCGATCTCGGTCGGTGAAATCCAGCGCATCGTCACCCATCTCAAGCAGCGCGGGATCGGGGTGCTGATCACCGACCACAATGTCCGCGAAACCTTGGGAATCTGCGACCGCGCGTATATCCTCAACGAGGGCAGCGTGCTGGCACAGGGCGCGCCGGACGAGATCCTGGCCAACGCCGACGTCCGCCGCGTCTACCTTGGGGATACCTTCAAGCTCTGATCCAGCGGCCGCCGCAACGCCTTCCTTCCGTTCGGCACAGGCATGAAAGCACGGCTGCAGACATCGATGGGGCAACACCTGGTCATGACGCCGCAGCTGCGTCAGGCGATCAAGCTGTTGCAGATGTCCAGCGCCGAGCTGGAGCTGGAAATCAACGAGGCGGTGGAAACCAACCCGCTGCTGGACTGGGCCGAGAACGCTGAACCGGCGCTCGAGGCCAGCCCCGGCGAGGACAGCCCCCCGCCCGCCCCCGCCGATACCCATGCCGATGGGGAGCACCAGGTCTCCGCCGGCGACGAGTGGTCGCCCGGCGAGGGCGACTGGACCAGCGGCAGCAGTGGCGGCTCCTTCGACGATGACGACAACGGCAGCGCCGCCGAACGCGTGGCCGAGACCGAATCGCTGGCCGACCACCTGCTCTGGCAGCTGCACCTGTCGCACCTGTCGGTCCGCGACCGCAGCATCGGCGCGGCCCTGATCGACGCTTTCGAAGAGGACGGCTACCTGCGCGAGCCGCTCACGGCCATCGCCGAGACCCTGCGCCCGGCCATCCAGGCCGACGAGGCCGAAATCCTGACCGTCCTGCACCAGATCCAGCGCTTCGACCCGGTCGGGGTGGGTGCGCGCAGCCTGGGCGAGTGCCTGGACCTGCAGCTGCTGGTACTGCCCGCCGATACCCCCGGGCTGGCCCTGGCCCGGCGCATCGCCGATGGGCCGCTGGAGCGCCTGCCGCGCAGCGGCGTGGCCGGCATCGCCCACGAGCTGCGCGAGCCGCTGGCCGAGGTCGAGGTGGCGGTGCAGCTGCTGCGCTCGCTGGACCCGCGCCCGGGCACCCAGATCGGCGAGCTCTCCCACGACAGCTACGTGGTGCCCGACTGCGTGGTCTGGCGCCAGAATGGCGTCTGGCGCGCGGCCCTGGCCGGCCACGCCGGGCCGCGGGTGGTCATCCACCGCGGCTACGAACAGTTGATCCGCCGCTGCGGGGAGGCCGACGCCGGTTACATGCGCGCCCATCTGCAGGAGGCGCGCTGGCTGCTCAAGGGCCTGGAGGCCCGCGGCGAGACCCTGCTGCGGGTGATGCGCTGCCTGCTCGACCAGCAGGCCGCCTTCCTGGAGTTCGGCGAACAGGCCCTGCGCCCGCTGACCCTGCGGGAAGTGGCCGGCGAGCTCGGCCTGCACGAATCCACCATTTCCCGGGCGATCGCCCGCAAGTACGTGCGCACCCCGCGCGGCACGCTGCCGCTGCGCGCGTTCTTCGCCTCCGGCATCGACACCGACAGCGGTGGCGAAGCCTCCAGCACCGCCATCCAGGCCATGCTGCGCCGCCTGATCGATGACGAGAACCCGCGCAAGCCGCTTTCTGACGCCAAGCTGGCTGACCTGCTCAAAACCTCGGGAATACCGGTGGCGCGACGCACCGTGGCGAAGTATCGTGAAGCCATGAACATTTCCGCCTCGCACGAAAGGGTACGAATCGTCTGACGCTCCACCGCGCCCGGCGGGAAGGTTCATTGGCACATCCGAACAAAGGAGAAACCCGATGCACATCGAGACGTTTGGCAAGGACCACCTTGAGATCACCCCGGCTCTGAACGAGTACGTGGAGACCAAGCTGGAACGGCTGAGGAAGCATTTCGACCAGCACTGCGAGGTCCGCGTGCAACTGTCGATCCGCAAGCCGGAGCACCATGCCGATGCGAGTGTGAATGTTCCCGGGCAGACTCTGCACGCGGACGCCAGCGGCCCCACCATGTATGCGGCAATCGACATCCTGGCCGACAAGCTCGACCGCCTGGTCATCAAGCACAAAGAGAAAAAGCAGCAGCACGCACCGCAACCGCTGCCGGTGGGCGACAATGAGGGCTGATGCCCCCGTTTCCACCCCGACATGCCTCTGACTGATCTTCTGGCGGCCGTCCGCACGCAAGTGCTGCCGGCCGCCGATCGCGACAGCGTGCTGATGGCCGCAGCCCGCCTGCTGGCCTGCCGCGAAGCCAACGCCGAGCTGCTGTACCAGAACCTGTGCCAGCGCGAGACGCTGGGCAGCACCGCGATCGGCCACGGCATCGCCATCCCGCACGGCCGTGCCCCGCTGCTTGAACGCCCCCGCGGCGCATTGCTGCGGCTGGAATCGCCGGTGGAGTTCGGCGGCGATGAGCCGGTCGATCTGGTCTTCGCGATTGCCGTGCCCGCGCACTACACCCATCAACACCTGATGCTGCTGTCCGAGCTGGCCGAGCTGTTCTCCGAGCCGGCCATCCGCCAGGCGCTGCGCGAAGCGCGCGACGGCGACGCGCTGCGTCGGGTCATCGAATTCCCCCCGCCGGCGAGTGCCGCATGAATACCAGCATCACCGCGCGCGAACTGTTCGAACAGCAGCGCGACCGCCTGAGCCTGCGCTGGGTCGCCGGCCAGCAGGGCGAGCGCCGTGAGCTGGAGGCCGGCAACAAGGTCTCCCGCCGCCCCTCGCTGGCCGGGTACCTCAACGCGATCTACCCCAACAAGGTGCAGATCCTCGGCACCGAGGAGCTGTCCTGGCTGGATTCGCTGGACTCGCGGCAGCGCTGGGAAACGATCGAGCGGATCATGCAGTCCCATCCGCTGGCGCTGGTGATCACCCGCAACCAGTCCTGCCCGGAAGACCTGCGCGCGGCTGCGGACGAATCGCAGACCCCGCTGTGGATCTCGCCCAAGCGTGGGCACGAGCTGCTCAACCACCTCTCCTACCACCTGGCGCGCACGCTGGCGCCGCGGGTGATCCTGCATGGCGTATTCATGGAGATCTACTCCATCGGCGTGCTGATCACCGGCGAAGCGGGCTCGGGCAAGAGCGAGCTGGCGCTGGAACTGCTCAGCCGCGGCCACCGCCTGGTGGCCGACGATGCCCCCGAATTCACCCAGATCGCCCCCGACGTGCTCGACGGCACCTGCCCGGAGCTGCTGCAGGACCTGCTGGAAGTGCGAGGCCTGGGCGTGCTCAACGTGCGCGAGATGTTCGGTGACACGGCTGTAAAAAAGAACAAGTACCTTCGGCTGATCGTCCACCTGACCAAGCCGATGACCGAGCCCACCCCTTACGGCTATGAACGCCTGACCGGCGACTCGGGTACCCGCCACGTGCTGGACCTGGATGTGCCGCTGATCACCCTGCCGGTGATGCCCGGCCGCAACCTGGCCGTGCTGACCGAAGCCGCCACGCGCCTGCACATCCTGCGGACCAAGGGCATCGACCCGGCCGCGATGTTCATCGCCCGCCACAGCAACATGTTGGAACGCCGCACGCCATGACCACCCCCGCCCCCGCCTCCGCCCCGACCGCCGCCACCCTGATCATCGTCAGTGGCCTGTCCGGTTCCGGCAAGACGGTCGCGCTGAAGACCTTCGAAGACCTGGATTACTACTGCTCGGACAACCTGCCGATCGACCTGCTGCCGGACTTCGTGCGCAGCCTGCTGGGTGATCCGGGCCGCGAAGCGCCGCGCCGGCTGGCAGTCGGCATCGACGTGCGCGCGCAGAGCGACCTGACCCAGCTCTCGCACTGGCGCGAAGACGCCAAGGCCGCCGGCCTGGATGCGCAGCTGCTGTTTTTCGATGCCACCGATGAAACCCTGCTCAAGCGCTACGCCGACACCCGGCGCCGCCATCCGCTGAGCCAGCTGGGGCTGTCGCTGCCCGAAGCGATCGCCCGCGAGCGTGAACTCACCGCGCCGCTGCGCCGTGCCGCCGATGCGGTGATCGACACCAGCAGCCTCAACGTGCACCAGCTGCGCCGCAAGGTGGTCACCGAATTCGCGCTCGCCCACGGCAACAAGCTGTCGCTGCTGTTTGAATCGTTCGCCTACAAGCGCGGCGTCCCCGCCGAGGCCGACTTCGTATTCGACGTGCGGGTCCTGCCCAATCCGCATTGGGACCCGGAGCTGCGCCCGCTCTCGGGCCGCGATGCCGGCGTGCGCGAGCACCTGGACGAGCAGCCCGACGTACAGCGCTACGCCGGCCAGCTGGTCGATTTCCTCGACACCTGGCTGCCACGGCTGGGCAATGACACCCGCAGCTATGTCACGGTCGCCTTCGGCTGCACCGGCGGCAAGCACCGCTCGGTCTACATGGCCGAGCGCATGGCCCGCCATGCCCGCGACCAGGGCTGGCCGGAAGTGGCCACGTTCCATCGCGAACTCGACTGAAAACGGCATCGCCGGCGGCCGCCGGCACGTATCGGGGCCGGGCGTGTCGACATGCCTGGCCGAACCTCGACGCGGCCTCTCCCCATCGCCCTGTCCTGCGCCGACCCGGGACAGGTCATCGACACGCTGAACCGCGGAACACAGCAGTCTTTCACGCGTGCTATCGCCAATTCATGTTGACCTGTTAACGTTCGGCAATGACCTGTGGCATTCTCCTCGTAACTCATCCCGGTGTCGGCACGGCCCTGCTGGACGTGGCGACCCGTCTGCTGCGGCACCTGCCGCTGAAGACCGAAGCTTTCGAAGTACCGTTCGACGCAGATATGGACGTCCTGCTCCCGCTCGCCTCGGCCGCCTTGCGCCGGGTGGACAGTGGCCAGGGCGTGCTGATCCTGACCGACCTGTACGGCGCCAGCCCCAGCAATCTGGCCGGGCAACTGGCTCGTCTGGGCACCCCGGCACGCCGGGTTTCGGCGCTGAGCCTGCCGATGTTGATGCGGGTGATGAATTATCCGGAACAGGGACTGGATCAACTGCCTGCCACAGCCGCGGCAGGCACTCGCAATGGAGCGATTGTCGACGATGCTTGAACGTGAACTCACTGTTTCCAACCGCCTGGGCCTGCATGCCCGCGCCACTGCCAAGCTGGTGCAGGAGCTGGCGCCTTTCCGCTGCAACGTGACCATGGCCGCCAAGGGCCGTGAGATCAACGCCAAGAGCATCATGGGCGTCATGCTGCTGGCCGCCGGCCAGGGCACCCCGGTCACCGTGCGCATCGACGGCGAGGACGAAGCCGCCGCGATGGACGCGGTGGTGGCCCTGTTCGAACGGCGTTTCGACGAGGACAACTGAGCATGGGGGGGCAACCGCGACCGGGATCCTCCGCACCGGCCCGGACCGCGTCCGGGGCGATGCTGTTGTCCGGCCACGGTGCCTCGCGCGGCAACGCCCTGGGCCGCGCCCGGGTGCGCCTGCCGCACGCCCTGGAAGTGGCCGAGCAGCGCATTCCGCCGGCCAAGGTGGAGGCTGAACTGGAGCGCCTGCACGTGGCCGTGGAAGCGGCCCGCGGCGAAATGCACGATCTGCGCCAGCGCCTGCATGGCGCGCTCAACCAGGAAGTCGGCGAGTTCCTCGACCTGCATGCGCTGCTGCTGGATGACCCCGAACTGCTGTTCGGCCTGGACGAGCTGATCCGCAGTGGCCCCTACAGCGCCGGCTACGCGCTGCGCGTGCAGCGTGACCGCCTGGCCAAGGTCTTCGATGGCATGGACGATGCCTACCTGAAGAGCCGCATGGACGATCTGGACCATGTGATCGGGCGCATCCATGCCTTCCTGCAGCAGCGCCCGCCGGACGTCAAAGGCATGGCCGGCGAGATCCTGATCTGCGACAACATCGCCCCGTCCGAGCTGGCCCAGCTGCAGGCCCACGGGGTGGTCGGCATCATCACCGCCGGCGGCAGCGCGCTGTCGCACAGCGCGATCCTGGCGCGCAGCCTGCACCTGCCGTTGATCGTCAACGTGCCGAACGTGCTGCAGAAGGTCGCCGATGGCGACGTGCTGATCATGGATGGCAGCGACGGCACGGTGACCATCAACCCGCAGGCACCGGACCTGCGCGATTACCGCGTGCGGCTGCGCGAGCATGCGCGCGAACAGCGCGAACTCGGGCGCCTGCGCACCAAGCCCAGCCGCACCCGCGACAACGTCGACATCGCGCTGCTGGCCAACGCCGAATCCAGCGAAGACGTCACCCAGGCCCATGCGCTGGGCGCGCACGGGCTGGGCCTGTACCGCACCGAATTCCTGTTCCTGCAGCGCAACGAGCTGCCCGACGAGCAGGAGCAGTTCGAGACCTACCGCGATGCCGCGTTGGGCATGAGCGGACGGCCGGTCACCATCCGCACCCTGGACCTGGGCGCGGACAAGGCCGACCGCACCGGGCTGACCCTGAGCAACGAAGAAAACCCGGCGCTGGGCCTGCGCGGCGTGCGCCTGTCGCTGGCGCGGCCGAAGGTGGCCGACACCCAGCTGCGCGCGATCCTGCGCGCCTCGGCCTACGGCAAGCTGCGCATCCTCATCCCGATGGTCAGCACCCGCGAAGAAATCCTCGCGGTCCGCCGGCGCCTGGCCAAGCAGGCCGAACTGCTGCGCGCGGAAGGCCACGAGGTGGCCGAACACATTCCGTTCGGCGCGATGATCGAAGTGCCGGCCGCGGCGATCGCGCTGGAGAGCTTCATCGATCTGGTCGACTTCCTCTCGATCGGCACCAACGATCTGGTCCAGTACCTGCTGGCCGCCGACCGCAACAACGAGGCGGTCGGCGAGCTGTACTCCCCGCTGCACCCGGCGGTGGTGCGCCTGCTGGCGCATATCCTGCGCACCGGCCAGGCCTACAACATCCCGGTGGCAGTGTGCGGCGAGATCGCCGGCGACCCGCTGATGACGCGTCTGCTGCTGGCGCTGGGGCTGACGGAATTCAGCCTGCACCCGGGCACCCTGCTGGAAGTGCGCCGCGCGGTGCGCGACAGCGACCTGTCCGTGCTGCAGGCGATGGCGCCCAAGCTGCTGCAGGCGCGCGACCGGCGCGGGATCGAACGCTGGATCGAGAAGGCGAGCCTGGCGACGGCATGACGGTTGGCATCGCCTACGGTGATGGCCTACCGGATTGACATGTAAGCGCGCGATAATGACGCGGTGACCACCGCCCATGCCGCATCCTCCACCGGATAGCGGCCTTTTTCTTTTTCCGCAGGAGCTGCGCATGGCCGAAGCCGTACGCCACGACAAGACGGCGCGCCAGCTGCGGCTGTTGTCCGATGCACTGGACAGCGGGCGGTTGGGGCCGGTCCGTCGGTTGGTCAATACCCTGGCGCCGGCGGAAATCGGCAACCTGCTCGAATCGCTGCCCCCGGGCAAGCGCGAGATTGTCTGGGGCCTGGTCGATCCGGAAGACGATGGCGAGGTGCTGGTCCACGTCGGCGAGGAAGTCCGCGAAAGCCTGCTGGCCGACATGGACCCGGACGAGATCATCGCCGCGGTCGAAGACCTGGACATCGATGACCTTGCCGACCTGGTCGAGGATCTGCCGGACACGGTCATCGACGAAGTCCTCAAGTCGATGGACCGCGAGAACCGTGAGCGGCTCGAGCAGGTGCTGTCCTATCCCGAGGACAGCGCCGGCCGCCTGATGAACCCGGACGTGGTGACTGTGCGCGCCGACGTCAACGTCGACGTGGTGCTGCGCTACCTGCGCCTGCGTGGCGAACTGCCCGACCACACCGATCACCTGTTCGTGGTCAGCCGCCGCCATCAGTACCTGGGCCGCCTCTCGCTGGCCGCGCTGGTGACGCATGAGGACAACACCCCGATCAACCGCCTGATCGATGACGAACAGCCGGCGATCGACGTCGGCGAGAGCGCCGATGAAGTCGCGCGCCAGTTCTCCGATCATGACTGGGTCTCCGCCCCGGTGGTGGACGACAACAACATCCTGCTCGGCCGCATCACCATCGATGACGTGGTCGACATCATCCGGTCGCAGGCCGAGCACCAGGCGCTGGGCGCCGCCGGTCTGGACGAAGAAGAAGATCTGTTCTCGCCGATCAAGCGCGCCGTGCGCGGCCGCGTGGTCTGGCTCGGCATCAACCTGTGTACCGCGTTCCTGGCGGCCAGCGTGATCGGCCAGTTCGAGCTGACCCTGCAGAAGGTGGTGGCGCTGGCCGTGCTGATGCCGATCGTTGCCGGCGTGGGCGGCAATGCGGCCGTGCAGGTGCTGACCCTGATGGTGCGCGGCATCGCCCTGGGCCAGGTCGGCCAGAGCAATGCGCGCATCCTGCTGTGGAAGGAATCGCGCGTCGCGCTGATCAACGGCACGCTGATCGGCACCGTGGTCGGCATCATCGCCTACCTCTGGTTTCACAGCTTCCTGCTGTCGCTGGTGATCACCCTGGCGCTGATCATCAACTTCTGCGCCGCGGCCCTGGCCGGCGTGCTGCTGCCGCTGCTGCTCAAGCGCATGAATGTCGACCCGGCCGTGGCCGGCACCGTGGTGGTCACCGCCGTCACCGACGTCATGGGCTTCTTCAGCTTCCTCGGCCTGGCCACCCTGATCCTGCTGCACTGACCCTGGACCCCGCATGGCCGTGACCCTCGACAATTATTTCGTCCCCGGTTGGCGTGACGCGACGTATACCTGCGCTGCCTGCCAATGGCAGGGCAGCGCGCGGCAGATGCCGATGGAACTGCACGAAGACGAAGCCCAGTTCGACTGCCCGCAGTGCGAGAACCCGATCCTGCTGGTGGTCCACCCCAGCCTGGACCAGGTGCAGGCGGCAGCCGCCGAAGGCCACCCTGACGCCATCGAACAGCTGGACATCCTCGCCGCGGCGCCGCGCCCGGACTGATGCACTGCAAGATGCTCCGACACGCTACCGGGCCTAGACTGAAATCGATTTCAGACAAGGCACGACAATGGCGCGACGTTGGGGAAGCTGGCTGCTGTGGGCGGTGGCGATGATGACGGTAGCCGGCTGCGCGAGCACTCCGGCGGCCTCCGGCGGCCAGTTCGTCGGCCGTGCGGTCAAAGTGGATGGGCAGACCGCGTATTACCAGGTGTTCGTGCCGCGCAATGCAGCGGCCTCACGTGGCGAACTGCCGGTGGTGCTGTTCCTGCACGGCTCGGGTGAACGGGGCCGCGACGGCCGCCGCCAGACCCAGGCCGGGCTGGGGCCATACCTGCGCCAGCACGCCTCCACCTTCCCCGCGCTGGTGGTGTTGCCGCAGACGCCGAATGACCAGGAGTGGTCGGGCGAGAACAACCGCATCGCGCTGGCTGCACTGGATGCCGCCATCGCCGAATTCGGTGCGGATCCACAGCGCCAGTACCTGACCGGGATGTCGATGGGCGGCTACGGCAGCTGGAACATCGCGCTGGCCGAACCGACCCGCTTCGCCGCCATCGTGCCGGTCTGCGGCGCAGTGCTGGCGCCGCGTGCAGTGCGCCCCACCCTGTTCGTGGAGGACGTCGCCCACGAAGCCGATCCGTACGCAGCCATCGCCCAGCGCCTGAAACAGGTGCCGATCTGGATGTTCCATGGTGCGCTGGACGACGTGGTGCCGCCGGATGACGACCGCAAGCTGCACGCCGCGTTCCAGCAGGCCGGCGCGAAGGACGTGCGCTACACCGAGTATCCCGAAGGCAACCACAACGCCTGGGACGCCACCTATGCCGATGCGGCGATGTGGGAGTGGCTGTTCGCGCAGAAGCGGTAATGGCATTTTCGGTAGTGCCGGCCGCTGGCCGGCTCCGCAACAGACATCGGGAGCCAGCCAGCGGCCGGCACTACCGGTCATGCATCGACCAACGGTCGATGCCTACCGTGTTAAACGGACGCTCACCCCAGCAACGTTTCCAGCACCGCCATGCGCACGGCCACGCCGTTGGCGACCTGGCGCAGCACCCACGACTGGGGACCATCGGCCACCTCGTCGGTGACCTCCACGCCGCGGTTGATCGGGCCCGGGTGCAACACGGCGGCATCGGTGCCGGCGCGCTTGAGGCGCGTCGCATCCAGGCCGTACTGCGCGTGATACTGCTCCAGCGAGGGCACCAGGCCTTCTTCCATGCGCTCGCGCTGCAGGCGCAGCATCATCAGCGCATCGGCGCCTTCCAGCATCGCGTCGAAATCGTCGCCGACGATGCAGCCCTTCAGGGTGTCATCGTCCGGCAGCAGCGACTGCGGGCCGCATACGCGGATCTCGCCGACGCCCAGCGTGCGCAGGGCATGGAGGTCGGTGCGGGCCACGCGCGAGTGCTTCACATCACCCACGATGATGACCTTCATTTTCGAGAAATCGCTGCCCTTGGCCTGGCGCAGGGTCAGCATGTCCAGCAGGCCCTGGGTCGGGTGCGAGCTGCGGCCGTCACCGGCGTTGACCAGGGCCGTGCCCTCGCCCGCTGCGGCAGCCAGCGCCGCCACCGCACCATCATCGGGATGACGCACCACGAAGCCGCGCACGCCCATCGCTTCCAGGTTCTTGAGCGTGTCGCAGGCGGTCTCGCCCTTGCGGGTGGACGAGGTGGAGGCATCGAAGTTCAGCACGTCCGCGCCCAGCCGCTGCGCGGCCAGCTGGAACGAGCTGCGGGTGCGCGTGGAGGGTTCGAAGAACAGCGTGCAGACCGCCGAGCCGCCGAGCACGTGGCGCTTGTTGCCCACCCGCCCGACGGCCGCATCGCGGATCTGGCCGGCGCGGTCGAGCAGCTGCAGCAGGGTTTCGCGGGGCAGACCTTCCAGGGTCAGCAGGTGGCGCAGGCGTCCATCGGAATCGAGTTGCGAGGCGGTCATGGGCAGGGTCTGAGGGTCAGGAAACGGGGGTGGCGTCATCCGGGCAGGAAAGCCAGCGTTCGATGATCACCGCCGCAGCCACTGCATCCAGGGCGGCGGCGTCGCGGCGGCGTTTGCGGCCTTCGGCGCGCTCGACCGCGAACCGGCGCGCGGCCTCGACCGAGCTGGAGCGCTCGTCGACCAGCACCACCGGCAGTTTGAAACGTTCCCGCAGCTGGCGGGCAAAGCCCTGCGCGCGCTTGCGGTTGGGCTGGTCCTGGCCATCCAGGGTGAGCGGATCGCCCACCACCAGGCCATCCGGCCGCCACTCTTTGATCAGGCGCTCCACGGCGGTCCAGTCCGGCCCGTTGCCATGTACATCGACCACCGCGATCGCACGCGCATGGGTGCCGAACGAGCTGCCGATGGCCACGCCGATCCGGCGCGAGCCGACATCGAAACCGAGCACCGTGCCATCACGACGGATCGTCGGCGGTGCGGCCGCGGCGGGCGCAGGCGTGGCCGGCTCAGACATGGCCGCTGTAATCGGTGAGGCGGAACAGGTCCACGCCGATGCGCGCGGCCGCGCCCTGCCAGCGCTCGTCCAGCGGCGTGCTGAACAGCAGTTCGGCATCGGCCGGCACGGCCAGCCAGCTGTTTTCGGCGATTTCCGTTTCCAGCTGCCCTTCGCTCCAGCCGGCACAGCCCAGGGTGACCAGCGCATTGCGCGGGCCTTCGCCGCGCGCCATGGCTTCGAGGATGTCGCGCGAGGTGGTGAGGAAGACGCCCTCGCCCACGGCCAGGCTGGAATCCCAGCTGCGCGCATCATCGTGGATCACGAAGCCACGCTCCGGGTGCACCGGGCCGCCGTTGAGCACGACCTGGCCGCGCAGGGTGTCACTGGTGGTCGTGATCTCCATCTGGGCCAGCACCTCGCCGAGGGTGTACTCGGAGGGCTGGTTGACCAGCACGCCCATCGCGCCGTTCTCGTCGTGCTGGCAGATCAGCGCCACGGTACGGGCAAAGGTGGGGTCGGTCAGCGACGGCAGCGCGACCAGCAGGTGGTGGGCAAGCGAAGTGGACAGTTCAGACATGGCCCCATTCTAGCCGCTGGCCGTGATGTGCGCTTTCGCGCTGACATAATGCAGGCCTGCGCGCGTGCCCCCGGCCCGCGCGCCTGATCCGCCATCGCAAGGAGCTGCACGTGTCCGGTTATTGCCTCATCGCCCCCGGCCATCCGGTCCACGGCCACTACCATGACCACGAGTACGGCTTCCCGCAGCGCGAAGAGCGCGAGCTGTTCGAGCGCCTGATCCTGGAGATCAACCAGGCCGGCCTGAGCTGGGAGACCATCCTGAAGAAGCGCGAGGGCTTCCGCGCCGCTTATGACGGCTTCGACGTGGACACCGTGGCCGCCTATGGCCAGCGCGATATCGAGCGCCTGCTCAACGATGCCCGGATCATCCGCAACCGGCTCAAGGTGCACGCGGCAGTCCACAATGCCCAGGTGATCCAGCAGCTGCGGGCCAGCCACGGCAGCTTCGCCGGCTGGCTGGATGCCCACCATCCGCTGGACAAGGCGGCGTGGGTGAAGCTGTTCAAGAAGACGTTCCGCTTCACCGGCGGGGAGATCACCGGCGAGTTCCTGATGAGCCTGGGCTACCTCCCTGGCGCGCACAGCCCGGACTGCCCGGTGTTCAAGCGCATCGACACGCTCAAGCCGGCCTGGCGCCAGAAGTGACCCACCCCGTCGTGCGGGCTGTGCTGCTCGCTGCCCTGAGCCTGCCCCCGCTGGCGGCCGCAAGCGACCTGGACAACGTGCTGGAGCGCCTTCGCGCGGAGATCGCCGCCGTGGCGGCCGACGACCCGGCCCCGATCGATACGGTGCTGGCCCGCTACCGCGACGAAACCGGCATCGACCTGCAGATTCCGGTGGCCGGCGATAGCGATGCCCCGCTACCCGCGCTGGTGCGCCCACCCACTGTCACCCCGGCCGATTGGGCGGCGGTGACCCGCTATCTGCGCGAGACCGACGCCCGGCACATCGTACCGGTGGAGATGGGCGAGCTGTCGCTCTCCCTGCTCGATCTGGATGGGGACGGCAAGCGCGACCTGGTGCAGAGCGCCTACAGCGGCGGCACCGGCCTGTATACGCAGGTGGAGATGCTGCGGCGCGATCCGCAGCGCGGCTTCGTGGTACCCGACAGTCTCGACCCGCAGCGCCCCTGGGCACAGGGGCAGTACGGCATCAGCGGGCGCGGCAGCGACCAGGCCCTGTACTGGCTGCGCATCGATGGGGTCAGCTACATCGCCTACCGCGATGGCGACTACTACGGCGACACCCTGCTGCTGAACCGGCCGCTGTCGGTTGACCCGCGCGAGCGCAGCCCGGCGGTGCAGTTGCAGGTGCGCTACGGCCGCGAGCACTGGCTGGCCGACCCGGTGATGCATGTCGATGGCGAACCGCTGGATGCCGATGCCGCGGCGATCGCAGCGGACCGGCGCCTGCTCACGCACATCGACCAGCTGTTGGCTGGCCTGACCATCGATGGTGACGGCGTCGCACACGTCGGCGATGAGCAGGGGCGCTGCCCGATGCCGGCCGGGACCGACCCGGACCAGACCGGCGCGTGGCCCTGGCGCGGCGCCGGCAGCTATACCTTCGATACCGCCGCCGACACCGTGATCCGCTCGGGAGGCCAGTGCTACAGCGCTTCGCTCATCGCCCTGCGCAGCAGCTATGCCGGCGACCACGCGCTGTGCTGCCAGCTGTGGCTGTACCGCGGCCCGGGCCAGCAGGCGGCGACGCTGGACCTGCGCAGCCGCCGCTGGGTCTCCGGCGTGACCGTCGTGCCGGTGCCGCCGCAGGGTGAGTAACCGGCGTCAGACGCCCATGTAGCGGCCCGGGCGGTGGTTGAACATCAGCACCAGGCTGAGCACTACCGCACCGATCGCCGAGTACATCACCTTGGAGGGGGACAGTACCGAGAACGCCACGCACATCAGCAGCGTGTCGAACGACATCTGCACCTTGCCGGCGCTCCAGCCCCGCGTGCGCTGCAGGTACACCGCCAGGATGCCGATGCCCCCCAGGCTGGCCCGGTGGCGGATGTAGAACAGGATGCCCAGGCCAGCCAGCGCGCCGCCGACGATCGCCGAGTACAGCGAGCTCATGTGGGCGAAGTCGGCCCAGCGCGGCAGCAGGTCGGTCAGCACGCCGCAGGCGGTTACCGCCGCGAAGGTCTTCAGGGTGAATTCCCAGCCCATGCGCCGCACGGCCACCCAATAGAAAGGGAGGTTGACCAGCACGAACACCAGGCCGAAGTTCCAGCCGAAGGCGTAGTGGGCCAGGAAGGCCAGCCCGGCCATGCCGCCGATCATCAGCCCGCCCTTGGCGAAGATGGCCAGGCCCAGCGACGCCACCAGCGTGGCCAGGATCATGCCCTGCACGTCCTCGGCCACGGAATGGCGCAGGGCTTTCTCGTCGGCCACGGTGCCGGCGCTGTCGGGGGGCGGGGTCAGCGGGCCTGCGGTGACCAGGTGGCCGTCAGCGTCGTCGCACGGCGCGGGGCCATGGGATTCAAGGGACATGGGGGTGGGGGTGTGGCGTGGGGAGCGGTATTAGACACGATCGGCGTGACAGTTGCTGGTGAAATTGATTCAGCCGCCGCCGGCGGAGGTGCCGGGCCACCGACCCCGGACCGACATCCGCCGTTCATCCCCGCTGAACACCCCCCAGCCGCAGCATGTGCGGGTACCCCGCTGTGCCCTCCCCTCCCTCAGGAGTTCCGTGCCATGCCCTACGTCACCACCGCCGACAACACCGAGATCTTCTACAAGGATTGGGGCAAGGGTCAGCCCCTCGTGTTCCATCACGGCTGGCCGCTCAGCGCCGATGACTGGGATAGCCAGCTGCAGTTCTTCCTGCTGCAGGGCTATCGCGTGATCGCGCACGACCGCCGCGGCCATGGCCGCTCCTCGCAGACCAGCGGGGGGCATGAGATGGACACCTACGCTGCCGACGTCAATGCGCTGGCCGATCACCTGGACCTGCGCGATGCGATCCACATCGGGCATTCCACCGGCGGTGGCGAAGTCGCGCACTACGTCGCGCAGGCTAAGCCCGGGCGCGTGGCCAAGGCGGTGCTGATCGGTGCGGTGCCACCGATCATGGTCAAGAGCGAGGCCAACCCCGGCGGCACGCCGAAGGAGGTCTTCGACGGCTTCCGGCAGGCACTGGTCGCGGGTCGTGCGGCGTTCTACCGCGACGTGCCGATTCCGTTCTACGGGTTCAACCGCGAGGGCACGCCGCCACAGCAGGGCATCGTCGACAACTGGTGGCGGCAGGGGATGATGGGCGCGATCAACGCGCACTACGACTGCATCAAGGCCTTCTCGGAAACCGACTTCACCGACGACCTGAAAAAGATCGACGTGCCGGTGCTGGTGATGCACGGCGATGACGATCAGATCGTGCCGATCGCCGATTCGGCGGAGCTGGCCATCAAGCTGCTCAGGCACGGCACGCTGAAGGTCTACAAAGGGTACCCACATGGCATGTGCACCACCCATGCGGACGTGATCAACTCGGATCTGTTGGCGTTCATTCGCGGGTGAGGTGTGTGCCGACCAACGGTCGGCACCTACCCGAATGTGTGGGACGGTATCGCGCGAGCCGATCCTGGCTGCGTTGGCCGGTGTCGTGCGCCCAGCGCCCCGCTCAGCGCGCGACCAGCTTCTGCCGCTCGGCGTTGTAGCGATCCCCGACGATGGCGATGCTGTCCAGCGCCGCACCGATCTGCTGCAGGTCGGCCTCACTCAGCACCACCGCAGCCGCGCCCAGATTCTCGGTCAGGCGATGCAGCTTGGTCGTGCCGGGAATCGGCACGATCCACGGTTTGCGCGCCAGCAGCCAGGCCAAGGCGATCTGGGCCGGCGTGGCCCGCTTGTCGGCGGCTATCGCGCTGATGCGGTCCACCAGCACCTGATTGGCCTGGCGGGCTTCGGCCGCAAACCGCGGCACGCTGTTGCGGAAGTCATCGGCCGCGAACTGCGTGCCTACGTTGATCGCACCGGTCAGGAAGCCCTTGCCGAGCGGGCTGAACGGCACGAAGCCGATCCCCAGTTCTTCCAGCACCGGCAGCACGGCCTGTTCCGGCTCGCGCCACCACAGGGAGTATTCGCTCTGCAGCGCCGCCACCGGCTGCACGGCGTGCGCCCGGCGGATGGCATCGACGCCGGCCTCGGACAATCCGAAGTGCTTCACCTTGCCCTCGGCGATCAGGTCCTTGACCGTACCGGCCACGTCCTCGATCGGCACATTCGGGTCGACCCGGTGCTGGTAGAACAGGTCGATGCGGTCGGTCTTCAAACGCGACAGGCTGGCCTCGGCCACCGCGCGGATGCGCTCGGGGCGGCTGTCCAGGCCGGCGTCGGCGTGGCCATCCTTGAAGCCGAACTTGGTGGCGATCACCAGCTGGTCACGGAACGGCGCCAGCGCTTCGCCCAGCAGTTCCTCGTTGAGGAACGGCCCATAGGCTTCGGCGGTATCAAAGAAGGTCACCCCCTGCTCGACCGCCGCGCGCAGCAAGGCGATCGCCTCGGTACGGTCGGTGGCCGGGCCATAGCCGTAGCTCAGCCCCATGCAGCCCAGCCCGAGGGGCGAAACCCGCAGGCCGCTGCGGCCCAGTTCACGTGTCTGCATGGTGGTACTCCTGCCGGTGGGACCGGCGTCATGGGGGAGTGCCACCATAGCCCTGCCGGCTGCCGGGATTGGAGGGTGTGGAGTGCTGTCGGTCATGAGCGTGGCTAATCAATCAATGCACGAGGCAGATACGCATCATCCCGGTAGCGTGCAGGTGACCTTTTCAGCCTTGATCGTGATGCATCGGCGCTGCTGCAGCTGTTGGATCCAAGGTCTTCAGCTGCACGTGCTCGTCGTCGATCAGGATCAGTTGCGCACTGCCACCATTATCCAGCCCTCAGGAAACGCCATCGCCGCGCAGGGTGCCAATCACCGTGAGCAGCAGGAAGAGACCGCCCACGACCACCCCAAGGATGTGCCACACCCCGAAGCGGTCCAGCGCCCGCGTGTCCATGCCTTCGTCACGATGGTAGCGCCGCAGGAGGCTGTTGACCGGCAACAGCGGGACGAAGGTGAACAGCGCGACCAGCCACATGGGATCGGGCAGTCGGCTGGCCACATACAGCAGGAAGTAGGCCACGCCCAGCAGGCCCGGCGCGATCGCCAGCGTGCGGCGGCGATTGGCGGCCACATCGCGCAGGTCGCTGAAGCACAGGAACGACCAGAGCGGCGAGAACCACGCGCGCGCCCACGGCCACTGATCTCCTCCGGTTTCGCGCTTGATCGCGCGCCAGTTGCGCCAGAACCAGTACACCGGATAGAGACCCAGCGTGGTCAGCGACAACGCCGCGATCTTCAGCGTGGGTGGTGCGTAGTACGTTGCGACGCCGTTGGTGGCGAAAGTCGCCGCCGGCAGTGCGGAAGACGCCGCCGGCGCGCGGTACGGATCGTGCATGTCCATATGCCCATCACCTGATACGTTGATACCGGCGAGGTGCCGGCGCCCCCTGCATCGCGGTGGCCCGCGACGGCGCGACTATCGCAGAGCCGCGCCGGCTTTTACAGCCCCCGCTCAGCGGATCTCGGAGATCTCCACCCCGTCCAGCCCCTGCGACAGCGTGCGTGCGTCGCCGCCCTGCGAGAGCTTGATGCGCAGGCGCACTTCATTCTGCGAATCGGCGTAGCGCAGGGCGTCTTCGTAGCTGATCTCGCCGGCCTGGTACAGCTCGAACAGGCTCTGGTCGAAGGTGCGCATGCCCAGCTGGACCGAGTCCTTCATCACTTCCTTGAGCTTGTGGATCTCACCGTCGCGGATGTAATCCTGCACCAGCGGCGTACCCAGCATGATTTCCATCGCGACCTTGCGCGTCTTGCCGTCCGGCGAGGGGATCAGCTGCTGGGCGACCACGCCCTTGAGGTTCAGCGAGAGATCCATCAGCAGCTGGTTGCGACGATCTTCCGGGAAGAAGTTGATGATGCGGTCCATCGCCTGGTTGGCGTTGTTGGCGTGCAGCGTACACAGCACCAGGTGGCCGGTTTCAGCAAAGGCGATGGCGTGGTCCATGCCCTCGCGGGTACGCACCTCGCCGATCATGATCACGTCCGGGGCCTGGCGCAGGGTGTTCTTCAGCGCCGCCTCCCAGCTGTCGGTATCGATGCCGACTTCGCGCTGGGTGATGATGCAGCCTTCGTGCTTGTGCACGAATTCGATCGGGTCTTCGATGGTGATGATATGGCCGGTCGAGTTGTGGTTGCGGTAGCCGATCATCGCCGCCAGCGAGGTCGATTTACCGGTACCGGTCGCGCCGACGAACAGGATGATGCCGCGCTTGGTCATCGCCAGCGTCTTGACGATCGGCGGCAGGCTCAGCTCTTCCACGGTGGGAATGCGCGTTTCGATCCGGCGCAGCACCATGCCGACCTGGTTGCGCTGGTAGAAGCAGCTCACGCGGAAGCGGCCGACACCGGACAGGCCGATGGCGAAGTTGCATTCGTGGGTCTTTTCGAACTCTTCGCGCTGCGCCGGCGTCATCACGTTCAACACCAGGTCGCGGCTCTGCTGCGGCGTCAGCGGTGTCTGGGTGATCGGCGAGATCTTGCCGTTGACCTTGATCGCCGGCGGCATGCCCGCGGTGATGAACAGGTCCGAGGCCTTCTGGTGCGCCATCAGCTTGAGGAACGAGGTGAAGTCGATGGTGGTGGTGGTGGTGCTCATCGCGGTGTACTCCGGAGGTTTTCAGGAGCCGGCCAGCGGCCGGCACTACCACTATTCGAAAATCCGCTTGTCCTTGGCGTACTCGCGTGCCTGGTTGCGGGTGATCAGGCTGCGCTTGACCAGGTCCTGCAGGTGCTGGTCCAGGGTCATCATGCCCATCTGCTGGCCGGTCTGGATCGCCGAGTACATCTGCGCGACCTTGTCTTCGCGGATCAGGTTGCGGATGGCCGGCGTGCCGACCATGATTTCCCACGCAGCCGTACGCCCACCACCGACCTTCTTCAGCAGGGCCTGGGAGATCACCGCGCGCAGCGACTCGGACAGCATCGAGCGCACCATCGGCTTTTCGCCGGCGGGGAACACGTCGATGATGCGGTCGATGGTCTTGGCGGCCGAGCTGGTGTGCAGCGTGCCGAATACCAGGTGGCCCGTTTCCGCGGCGGTCAGCGCCAGGCGGATGGTTTCCAGATCGCGCAGTTCGCCGACCAGGATGATGTCCGGATCCTCACGCAGTGCCGAGCGCAGCGCTTCATTGAAGCCGTGCGTATCGCGATGCACTTCGCGCTGGTTGATCAGGCACTTCTGCGAGGTGTGCACGAATTCGATCGGATCCTCGACGGTGAGGATGTGGCCGTATTCGTTCTTGTTGATGTGGTCGATCATCGCCGCCAGCGTGGTCGACTTGCCTGAACCGGTCGGGCCGGTGACCAGGATCAGCCCCTGCGGCTGATCGATCAGCTCGCGGAAGATCGGCGGGCAGGCCAGGTCTTCCAGGGTGAGCACCTCGGAGGGAATGGTACGGAACACCGCACCCGCACCGCGGTTCTGGTTGAAAGCGTTGACACGGAAGCGCGCCAGCGAGGGAATCTCGAACGAGAAATCGACCTCGAGGAACTCTTCGTAATCGCGACGCTGCTTGTCCGACATGATGTCGTACACCAGCGCGTGGACCTGCTTGTGGTCCAGGGCCGGAATATTGATGCGACGGACATCGCCGTCAACGCGGATCATCGGCGGCAGGCCGGCCGACAGATGAAGATCCGACGCTTTGTTCTTTACGGAAAACGCCAACAGTTCGGCGATATCCATGCGCTGCTACTCCCCATGACTGCTGCGACTGGAAGGTTCTTTCCCCGGGCGGCAGTATAGAGCGAGATGTGCACAATACGCGCCAGCCCCTGATCCACCGGACCCGCCGTGACCCCCCAGCCTCTGCCCACCCTCCTGACGAACCTGCACAACGCGGCCGCGGCCGCCCGGCGGCCAGATCCGGTCCTGCTGGCGGTCTCCAAGACCCAGCCGGCCGAGGCCGTGCAGGCCCTGGCCGCGCAGGGCCAGCGCGCTTTCGGCGAGAACTACGTGCAGGAGGCGGTCGCCAAGATCGAGGCACTGGCATCGCTGGGCCTGGAGTGGCACCTGATCGGTCACCTTCAGTCGAACAAGGCCGAACTCGTCGCCCGCCATTTCGACTGGGTGCAGAGCGTGGACCGCCTCAAGCTGGTCACCGCATTGGCCGCGCATCGCCCGGCCGGCCAGCCGCCGCTGAACGTGCTGATCCAGGTCAACATCGACGACGAAGACAGCAAGCACGGCTGCGCGCCGGAGGACATCGATGCCCTCGCCACCGCCATCGCTGCCGCGCCGCAGTTGCGCCTGCGCGGGCTGATGGCGATCCCGGCCCCGTGGCCTGACGCTGAACGCCGGCAGGCCGCTTTCACCCGCATGGCCACGTTGTTTGCCAAGCTGGCGGCAGCGCACCCGCAGGTGGATACGCTGTCGATGGGCATGAGCAGCGATTACCCTGAGGCCATCGCCCATGGCGCCACCCTGGTCCGCGTCGGCACCGCGCTGTTCGGTGCACGCCCGCGACCGGCCTGAGCGCCCCGCCCGTTCCAAGGAGAGTTCATGAGCACGTCCCCCATCACCTTCATCGGCGGCGGCAACATGGCCCGCAGCCTGATCGCCGGCCTGGTCCGCCAGGGCGTGGCCCCGGCCAGCATCCATGTCGCCGAGCCGGTGACCGAGCTGCGTGACGCGCTCACGGCCGAATTCGGCGTCAGGACCTACGCCAGCGCGACCGAAGCTGCCGCGCAGGGCACCGTGTGGGTGCTGGCGGTCAAGCCGCAGGTGCTGCGCGATGTCTGCGCCTCGCTCACCGCCGTCGCCCACGGCAAGCAACCGCTGGTGGTCTCCATCGCCGCTGGCATCACCAGCAGCCAGCTGGACCGTTGGCTGGGCGGCGGCCACGCCGTGGTCCGTGCGATGCCCAACACGCCCGCCCTCCTCGGCGCCGGTGTCACCGGCCTGTTCGCCACTGCCACGGTCAGCGCCGCGCAACGCGCCCAGGCCGATACCGTGCTGGCCACGGCAGGGCGCACCGTGTGGATCGACGACGAAGCGCGCATGGATGCCGTTACTGCGGTCTCCGGCAGCGGCCCGGCGTACGTGTTCCTGCTGGCCGAAGCGATGGAGGCGGCTGGGATCGCGCAAGGCCTGCCGGCCGAGGCGGCCCGCACGCTGGTGGTGCAGACCCTGCTCGGTGCCTCGCGCATGTTGGATGAATCCGGCGAAGCGCCGGCCGAACTGCGTCGCCGGGTGACCTCGCCGAACGGCACGACCCAGGCGGCGATCGAGAGTTTCCAAGGCGATGGCTTCGAGGCGATCGTGGCGCGCGCGATCGACGCGGCGACCACGCGCGGGCAGGCATTGTCGGCGGCGAATGACTGAGGACCAAGCGTCGCCACGCATGGCGTGGCGTTACCTTGTCCGCCCCCTGACCGGGTAGAGCCACCCCATGGGTGGCTGGCCCGCGATGCGGGAACAAGAAGCAGCCACGCGTGGCGTGGCTCTACCCCTACGTTTACGGGAGACATGCACATGAAGATCCTGCTTGTCGGTGCCAGCGGCACCTTGGGCCAGGCGGTTGCCAGTACGCTCGGCGTGCACCACGAACTGATCCGCGCCGGCCGCCACGGCGGCGACGTGCAGGTGGATCTCACCGACGACGCCAGCGTGCAGGCGCTGTTCGAGAAGGTGGGCAAGGTCGACGCGGTGATCGCCACCACCGGCCAGGTCCACTTCGGTCCGCTGGCGCAGATGCGGCCGGCCGACTTCAACCTGGGGCTGCAGGACAAACTGCTGGGCCAGGTGCGGCTGAGCCTGGCCGCCCAGCATCACCTCAACACCGGCGGCTCGATCACCCTGACCAGCGGCATCATCAGCGCCCAGCCGATCCGCGACGGCGCCAACGCCACGGCAGCCAACGCCGCGCTCGAAGGTTTCGTGCGCGCCGCAGCCTGCGAGCTGCTGCCGCGTGGGCTGCGCATCAATGCAGTCAGCCCGAACGTGCTGGCCGAATCGATGGACGACTACGGCGCCTACTTCCCGGGCTTTGAACCGGTGACGGCGCAGCGCGCGTCGCTGGCCTACCAGCGCAGCGTGGAAGGCATCCAGAGCGGGCAGGTGTTCACCGTCTGGTGAGGGCAGCCGGCCAGCGGCCGGCACTACGGGTGGCAAGCGGGGGCCCCCGCCGGCCGCTGGCCGGCACTACTCCCAGCGGCGCGGGCCGTCGCCCTGATCGCCAAGCGTGTCGCCGGGATTGGTAAGGCGGCAACGCTTCAACGACAGGCAGCCACAGCCGATGCAGTCGGTGAGCTGGTCGCGCAGCAGCAGCAACTGCTCGATGCGCTGGTCCAGCTCACTGCGCCACAGCGCCGACATCCTGGCCCACTCGGCCTTGGTCGGCGTTTTGTTCTCCGGCAGGGCGGCAAAAGCGGTCGCCACCGCCTCCAGCGGCATCCCGACCCGCTGGGCGACCCGGATCACCGCCAGCCGGCGCAGCACGTCGCGGGCGAAGCGGCGCTGGTTGCCGGCGGTGCGCAGACTGCGGATCAGGCCCTTGCGCTCGTAGAAATGCAACGCCGAGACGGCCACGCCGCTCCGTTTGGCGACTTCGCCTACACTCAGTTCCTGCGCGATCACTGCTTGACCTCAACCTTGGTTCAGGTGGCATCCTGCGCGCCGCCGGAGTGCACTGCAACCCCGGCCCTCCCCCCGATGTCTGGAATCCGCATGTCCGCTGACGCCTCCACTCCGCCCGCCACCGCTCCGGTGGAGGATGCCCCGATCCCCTCGATCCTGTCGCCGGCCTACAGGGCGACCACCATCGGCATGGTCGCGCTGGTCTCGCTGCATGGCTTCGAAGCGCTGGCAGTGGCTGCGGCGATGCCGACCGTTGCCCATGACCTGGACGGCCTGCGCCTGTACGCGCTGGCGTTCGGCGGCACCCTGGCCACCAGCGTGATCGGGATGACGCTGTCCGGCCGCTGGAGCGACCAGCGTGGCCCGGCACGGCCGCTGTGGCTGGGCCTGGCCTGCTTCGTTGCCGGCCTGCTGGTGGCCGGCTTCGCCCAGCACATGCCGGTGCTGGTGCTCGGGCGGCTGATGCAGGGCCTGGGGGCCGGCGCGATTTCCGTAGCGCTGTATGTGCTGGTCGGACGTTCGTTCCCCGAACCGATGCGGCCGCGCGTGTTCGCCGCCTTCTCGGCCGGCTGGGTGGTGCCCTCGCTGGTCGGCCCCAGCATCAGCGGCCTGATCGTGCAGCATCTGGGCTGGCGCTGGGTGTTCCTGATCGTGCCGCTGCTGGCCATCCCGGCGGCACTGCTGCTGCGCCCGGCCCTGCGCCAGGTGGGCACGGTCGCCACCGGCACCAGCAGCCGCAACGTGGTGCCCTGGGCGGTAGGGGCCGCCTTCGGCGCGCTGGCGCTGTACATCGGCGGCCAGCAGCAGGGATGGCTCGCCGTGGCGCTGCTGGCGCCCGCCCTCGCCCTGCTCGCCCTGTGCAGCTGGAAGCTGCTGCCGACCGGCACGCTGCGCCTGCGCCGCGGCCTGCCCAGCGTGATCGCCCTGCGCGGGATCGCGGCCTCGGCCTTCTTCGGCTGCGAAGCGTTCCTGCCGCTGCTGCTGCAGCGCGAGCGCGGGTTGACGCCGGTCTTCGCTGGCGTGGCACTGAGCCTGGGGGCGCTGGGCTGGTTCTCCGGCTCGTGGCTGCAGGGCCACCAGCAGCGTGGCTGGTCGCGCCGGCAACTGCTGCAGGCCGGTGCCTTGTTGATGTGCACAGGCATCCTGGCCACCTCGCTGGCGATCCAGCCCGGCGTGCCGCTGTGGACGGCGATGGCCGGCTGGGTACTGACCGGGCTGGGCATGGGGCTGATCTATCCCAGCCTGTCGGTGCTCACGCTGTCGCTGTCACCGCCAGCGCAGCAGGGCGCCAACACCTCCGCCCTGCAGCTCAGCGAGGCCCTCGGCGTGGCGACCACGTTGGCCGTCTCCGGCTCGCTGTTCGCGCTGTTCCTGGAGGGCCGGGAGACGCTGGGCTACCTGCTCACCTTCGCGATCATGCTGGTGCTGGCCATGCTCAGCGTGGTGGTGGCGCGGCGCATCTGAAGCAGGAGATGCCACGCATCCTACGGATGCGTGTCGCCGACCTCTTTGAGATCCTCGCGCAGGATGCGGCGGATCTCCAGCACAGCCTGCGGTGTCTCCTGCACGCTGTGCCCGGAGATGATGACCTTCTCCGACACGGCGCCATCCAGGTGCGCGCTCCAGTACGGCACCAGGCCATCATCGGACTGCTGCAACGGCACCTCCGGTTTGCGCTGGGCGATGATCGAGTGGTACTTCAGCCCCGGCGTGATCGGCAGCGCGCCAGCGGCCTTCACGAACGGATCGCTGGCCTTGAGATTGTCGATGCTGTTGGGAATCTGCAGCTTGGTCGTGCTGTTGGCCGATTCGGATTCCTGCAGGGTCAGGAACACATCCTCGAACTTGCCCAGGATCGTGATCGGCAGGCGCACCAGCCGGCCGATCAGGCGCCCCAGCCGATTGCCCGCGATGTCGGTGCCCTTGTGCGGGGCCGCGATGAAGATCACCCGCTCCACGTTCGGCTCGGCGGTGAAATGCAGCAGGGGGCCGAGCTTGGCTTCCACCCGCTTCAAGCGCTCGCCCTTGAGGTCGTAGTTGGCCAGCAGGTCGTTCCACAGCACATCGCCGGAGGAGGTCACCAGCAGTCGCGCGAGCACGCCACCCATGCTGTGGCCGATGAACACCATGTCCTTGGCCGCCGGTGTGCTGCCGGTCGGGTCGAAGTGCTTGAGGGTGTTGTTGAAGGCCTGGTTGATCTCGTAGCGGTTCAGCGCGATGGGCGCGTTGGTCGGGTAATAGACCTGCCAGACCTGGAAATGACGGCGCAGCTCGGGATCGCCCATGATCTCGTTGGCCACGTTCACCCAGGCTTCCGGGCTGCTGCCCAGGCCGTGCAGCATGAAGATGATGCGGCGGTTCGGGTCCCACGGCTGCATCAGGTACATGTGCGGCGCACCGATGCCCTCGCTCATGCCGAACAGAGTGCGCAGCGACTGCGTGGCGAAGCCGGACTGGGCCAGCCACAAGCCGTAGGCCGCGGTGAAGTTGCCCGCCAGCGGCACTTTCTCACCGTGCAGGTCCACGCTCTCGGTGGACTCGGGCGAGTACACGTCGAACAGCACCTGGGTGGTATCGAGCACCTGCTGCAGGTTGTCGCCCTTGAAGCGCAGCAGGGCGGTGGCGTTGATCGCCGACATCTCGCTGTACTGCGGAATCTCCGCTTTCTCGCCATCGGCCGGTGCCACCAGCTTGGGCGGGTCCATGATCACCACCAGCTCGGCGCCGAAGCCATCGCGGCGATAGGTGCTGCGCAGGCCGGCGAAACTCACCGCCGAGGCGGACACCATCCGGGTCGGGATGCTCTGCATGCGCAGCTCATCGAAATCGGAGGTCAGCGTCCAGCGCTCACCGGCCACCGCGGCGTTGTAGTCCTCGCCTTCCAGCGCGCTCTCGCGGCTGCGCTTGAACACCACCGAGGCGGTCTGCTCGGCAGCGTAGTTGTAGTAATCGCGAACCTGGGTCTGGCGATCCTCGAAGGCGCGGTCCGAAGGCGTTCGGCCGCTGAAGAACAGGTAGGCGTAGGCATAGCGCGCAGCTTCCAGCCATGCATCCAGCGCCGCATCGGACATCGGCGTCTTCTCGCGGTCCTTGGGCTTGGGGGTCAGCGCCAGCGCGGTCTTCACCCACAGCTCGGACTGTGCGGACAGCCGCTGTTCCTCGGGCAGCACGTCGGTGTCTTCCAACGTCTTCTGGCAGGTGGCCACGTCCTTTTCGCACTGCGCCACGTCCATCCCGATCACGCTCAGCGTTTCCTGCGAAGCGGCACTGAGCTTGCCTGAGGTCAGCACGTCGCCGCGCTTGTTGGCCAGGTATTCGGTCGGGGCCACCTGTTTCATGGTGACCATCGCGCAGCCGCTGGAGAGCAGCAGCGAGAGCACCACGGCCAGTATCGGCAACGCGCGGTGCGGCAACAGCTTCAATGCGGAACTCATGGAACGCTTCCCTGCCCTGTCCCCGGGACGCCCCGGCGGATCACCTGTGAAAAATCATCGTCTGCATGGCTCGCCCGCGCACGGTCGGTAATCCGGCCGCGTGCCTTCAGCGTTTCGAACGGTACGCCCGGCGTGAGCACGCCCAGATCGCGCGCGTACTCGGCGAAGTAGCCCGAGGCCAGCAGCCGGTAATCCATCGGCAGGCCCGGCGCGATCTGCTTGGCCAGTTCGTACACGATGGTGGTGCAGTTGCTGGTCAACGTGTTGTAGAACGCCGGCGCGGCGTCGAGCTTGCGCGCCTCGCCAAGGTAGGAGACGAACAGGGCCTTGAGCTGCGCCTGGGTCATGCCGTGCAGGCGGTACAGATAGACGTCTTCGCCACGCGCGTTGGTACGCGTGCGCACGATGTCGGTTTCCTCCGAGGCGACCAGGGTCATCTCGAATTTGCGGAAGAACCCGCCCAGCGCGGAGAACGACTCGCCGCGCTCCTTGCGGATCTCCAGCGAGAACACCAGGTAGCGGCCATCGTCGAAACCGAAGGAGATCAGCGTGTGCGCGATGGCCGGCCCCATCCAGTAGGACAGGATCAGATCGGCCGAGCGCAGCTGGTCCAGGTTGTACTCGCGGCGCACCCAGCGCGCGTCGTAGTCGGTCTCGCTGCGCCAGGTGAAGTCACGGACGTTGTCGAGCACCACGCGTGGGCCATCCACCTCGACCACCTTCAGGCGTTGGGCGACATCGTCGGCCCAGATCCGGTCCTGGCGCGGGGTGAGCAGCAGCCACCAGATGCCCGAGGCGACCAGTGCCACGCCGTACAGCACGCCCGGCCAGCGCCCGGCGCGCGCGCGCGCGACGCCAACCGCACCGGTGACGGCGAACACCGCCCACAGGCCGACCAGCAGATACCGCAACCAGCCGGGCCCCGGCAGCTGGTAGGCCAGCAAACCGGTGATCCACAGCGCCGCCAGCAGCATCAGCAGCGCCAGCCCCCATCGTCCTGCCTTCTTCACGCATCGATCCGTCGTCTGTCCGGGGCGCTAGTTAGCCATAACCCCTGTGTTCGCCGCATGTCGAGCCTGTTCAGCTTCGACCCGGCGTTCACCCCCGACGCCGTCAGGGCCTGGCCTGGCCGCCCCGCGCGATCGCATACTGGGGCTACTCATTGGCTACCAGGGACGTGCCACCCATGCAGGGACTGACCACCATCGGGGGGGTGCCCATCCAGCGCCACCATCTGCTGCGCTGCCATTGCGGGGCCGTCGTGCTGCGCCTGCACCTGCCGGACGGCGTGGTCTCGCCCCGCCGCTGCGATTGTTCGATGTGCAGGCGCCGCGGCGCGATCGTGGCCTCGGCGAAGCTGGCGGATCTGGAGATCGTGCAGGGGCAGGACGAACTGCGGCTGTATCAGTTCAACACGCACGTCGCCCGCCACCACTTCTGCAGCGTGTGCGGCATCTACACGCACCATCAGCGACGTTCTTCACCGGATGAATATGGCTACAACGTCGGCTGCCTGGACGGCGTCAATCCGTTCGATATCGGACAGGTGCCGGTGAATGACGGGGTCAACCACCCCGCCGATGCCAACCGCGTTTAGCGACGGCCCGGGCCGATCTTCTGCCACGGGGCCATGCCCTTGCGCCCATGCAGCAGCGGGCGCTTGAGCGGCATCCGGCGCGGCATCGGGATGCCCACCCCGGGCGCGGCGGTATCGTCCTGGCGCAGCGACTCCGCGCGCTGGCCGACCAGCAGGGCCGCCACTTCTTCCAACCCGTTTCGCATGGTCCGAGCGACCGTCTGCAGGGGATTCATGGCATGTCTCCAAGCGGTGTGGGGACGATCTACGCTAATGGCCCGCCGGCATGGAGACCGTGAACGGAATGGGTCAAGAAGATGAAATCCGGGATCCGGGGCGCCCCGCCATTCAGTGTTCTGCCGCCCTATCCGGGCGGGGCTTGCCCAGCCGCCGCACCAGCACGAAGAACAGCGGCACCAGCACGATCGCCAGCAACGTGCCGGAGAGCATCCCGCCGATCACGCTGACGCCGATCTCGCGCCGGCTCACGGCGCCAGCGCCGGTGGCCAGGGCCAGCGGGATCACGCCGGCCACGAACGCCAGCGAGGTCATCACGATCGGCCGCAGGCGCAGGCGGGCGCCCTTCAGCGCCGCATCCACCGCTGAACTGCCCGCGCGGTACTCGGCCTCGGCGAATTCCACGATCAGGATCGCGTTCTTGGCCGACAGACCGATCGTGGTCAGCAGCCCCACCTGGAAGTAGATGTCGTTGACGAAGCCCGCCGCGGTGGTGGCGATCACCGTGCCGATCACGCCCAGCGGGATCACCAGCATCACCGCCACCGGCACGGTCCAGCTCTCGTAGAGCGCGGCCAGGCACAGGAAGATGAAGGCGATGGAGGCCGCATACAGCCACAACGTCTGGTTGCTGGACAGCTGTTCCTGGTAGGACAGTCCGCTCCACTGCAACGCGAACCCGGGCTGATCGGCCACCAGGGACTGCATCGTCTGCATCGCCTCGCCCGAGCTGCGCCCTTCGGCGGCACTGCCCTGGATCTGCATCGCCGGCAGGCCGTTGAAGCGCTGCTGCAGCTGGGGCCCGCGCGACCAGTGGCTGCTGGCGAAACTGGCGAACGAGGCCATCTGCCCGTTGCTGCCGCGCACATACCATTGGCCGATGTCATCGGGCACGCTGCGGTAGGGCTGGTCGCCCTGCACGTACACGCGCTTGACCCGGCCGCGGTCGAGGAAGTCGTTGACGTAGGTGCCGCCCCACGCAGAAGACAGCGTTGAATTGATGTCCGCCTGGGCCAGGCCCAGCGCACTGGCCTGCGCCTGGTCGATGTCCAGATGCAGCTCGGCCTTGTCGCCAAGGCCATTCAACCGCACCGAGGTGAGCCGGTCGTCATCGCTGGCGGCCTGCACCACCTTTTCCTGCGCCGCCTGCAGCGCCGGACGCCCGGCCGCGCTGTTGTCCTGCAGCCACAACTCGAACCCGCTGGACTGCCCCAGCCCACGCACCGCCGGTGGCGCCAGCACGTTGACCTTCGCATCGGGCAGGTTGCGGAAGTGCGCGTTGGCACGGGCAATGATGGCCCCGGCGCTGTGCTCGGCGTCGCGCTCGGACCACGGCTTGAGCGCCATGAACCCCTGCCCGGCGTTCTGGCCGGTGCCGGCGTTGTTGCGGCCGACCACCACGAACACCACGTCCAGGCTGTCTTTTTCATGCTCCATGAAATAGCGGCTGATCTGTTCGCCCAGCGCCTCGGTGCGCGCCATCGGCGTGCCTTCGGGCGTGGAGAACTGGAACGTCACCTGGCCCTGGTCTTCCACCGGCAGGAAGCCGGTCGGCATGCGCGCGTACAACGCGACCACCCCGATCACCAGCAGCACATAGAAGGCCATCCAGCGCCGCGGATGCGCCACGATCCCGCCCAGCTTGCCGCGATACCCGTTCTGGCTGCGCTCCACGCCGCGGTTGAACCAGGCAAAGAAACGGCCCGGCGGCTTCTGCGCGCTGGACGGCTTGAGCAGGGTCGCGCACAGCGCCGGGGTCAGCGTCAGCGCGACCAGCGCCGACAGCGCCATCGCCGAGGCGATCGTGATCGAGAACTGCCGGTAGATGATGCCGGTGGAACCGCCGAACAAGGCCATCGGCAGGAACACCGCGCCGAGCACCACGGTGATGCCGACCAGCGCACCGGTGATCTCGCCCATCGATTTTTCGGTCGCCTCGCGCGGCGGCAGGTGTTCCTCGTGGATGATGCGTTCGACGTTCTCCACCACCACGATCGCATCGTCCACCAGCAGGCCGATCGCCAGCACCATCGCGAACAGGGTCAAGGTGTTGATGGTGAACCCGGCCACCGCCAGCACGCCGAACGTGCCCAGCAGGACCACCGGTACGGTAATCGCCGGGATCAGGGTGGCGCGCAGGTTCTGCAGGAACAGGAACATCACCGCCACGACCAGCACGATCGCCTCGATCAGGGTGTGGATGACGCCCTCGATGGAGACCCGCACGAAGGGCGTGCTGTCGCGCGGGTAGGCCACTTCCAGCCCCGGCGGGAAGCTGGGACGCAGGCGCTCGATCTCCGCGCGCACCGCATCGGCGGTTTCCAGCGCGTTGGCGCCGGAGGCCAGCGTCACCGAGAAACCGGCCGCGGGATAGCCGTTGAGGAAGCTGCTGGTCTGGTAGTTTTCCGCGCCGATCTCCACCCGCGCCACATCGCCCAGGTGCACGGCCGCGCCGCTGGGCAGGGTGCGCAGGATGATCGCGCGGAACTGCTCGGCGGTCTGCAACCGCGACTGTGCGGTCACGGTCGCGTTGAGCGCCTGCTCCGGCCCGGTCGGCAATGCGCCCAGTTCACCGGCGGTGACCTGGGTGTTCTGCGCCTGGATCGCGGCACGCACATCCGAGGGCATCAGATCGAACGCGCGCAGCTTGTGCGGGTCCAGCCAGATGCGCATCGCATAGGGCGAGCCGAACACGTTGATTTCGCCCACGCCGGGGATGCGGCTGATCGGGTCCTGCACATTGCTGACCAGGAAATCGGAGACGTCCACCCGTTCCATGCGCCGGTGGGTGTCATACAGCGACACCACCATCAGCGAATCGCCCTGCGATTTGGCCACGGTCACGCCCTGCTGCTGCACTTCCTGCGGCAGCCGGTTGATCGCCTGGTTGACGCTGTTCTGCACCTGCACCTGGGCAATGTCCGGGTTGGCGCGCTGGTCGAAGGTGACCGTGATCCGCGCCTGGCCCGAAGACGAACTGGTGGAAGAGAAATACAACAGGTGGTCGATGCCCTTGATCTGCTGCTCGATCACCTGGGTGACGCTGTCTTCCACTGTCTGTGCCGAGGCGCCGGTGTAGTTGGCGGTGATGTTGACCTGCGGTGGCGCGATGTCCGGGTACTGCTCCACCGGCAGCTGGGTCACCGCGATGGTGCCCAGCGCCATGATGCAGATGGCCAGGACCCAGGCGAAGACCGGGCGGTGGATGAAAAAGCGCGGCAGCATCGGCCGCTCAGCCTTCGCCGGCCGGCGCGGCGGCAGGCGCCGGGGCCGGTGCGGCTGCGGTGGCGGGCTTGATGCGTACCGTGGCGCCTTCGCTCAGCCCCTGGCGGCCACTGAGCACGACCTGCTCACCGGCACGCAGGCCCTCGAGCACCAGCCACTGGTCGCCCACCGCACGCGCCGTGGTGAAGGTGCGTTGATGCACGCGGCCATCCGCCCCCACCACCCACGCCAGCGCCTCGCCCTTCGGGCTGCGGTCCACCGCTGCCTGCGGTACCAGCAAGGCCTGCTGGCGCGTGCCCTGCCCGACCTGGGCGCGCACGTACATGCCGGGCAGCAGCTGTCCCTGTGGATTCGGGAACTGCGCACGCAGGGTAATGCTGCCGGTTTCCTGATCGACATCGATGTCGGCGAATTCCAGCGTGCCGGCCAGCGGGTAGGCGGTGCCATCGGAGAGCTTGAGCTGCACCGGCGCGCGGGTCGCCTCCACGCCACCGGCGGCGATCGCCCGGCGCAGCGCCAGGTATTCGTTGCTGGACTGGGTGATATCCACGTTCATCGGGTCCACCTGCTGGATCCGCGCCAGCGGCTCGGCCTGGCCATCGGTCACCAGCGCGCCCGGGGTGAACAGCGCGCGGCCGATCCGCCCGCTGATCGGCGCGGTCACCCGGGCGAAGCCCAGGTTGGTACGTGCGGTATCGCGCACTGCCTGCGCCGCTTGCACCGCCGCCTCCGCCTGCTGGTGGGTGGCCACCGCGTCATCCACATCCTGCTGCGCTGCCAGCTGGCCCGCGCCCAGCTGCTGCATGCGCTGGGCACGCAGCCGTGCCGCCACCGCAGTGGCCTGCGCGGTGCGCACGTTGGCCTGCGCTTCGTTCACCGCGGCCTGGTACAGCGCCGGTTCGATCTGGAACAGCGGCTGCCCGGCCTTCACCCTCTCGCCCTGCTCGAACAACCGGGCCTGCAAGACCCCGGAGACCTGCGGGCGCACCTCCGATTCCTGCGACGCCACGGTCCGACCGGGAAGCTCCTGGGCCAGCGCCAGCGATTGGGCCTGCAGGGTCAGTACCGTCACCTCCGGCGCCGCGCCGGGCGCCTTGGGCGTCTGCTTGCTGCAGGCGCCCAGCGCCAACGCCGCCGCCAACCCCAGCAGCGTCAGACGCCAGGGGCCGGGCAACGGGCCAGAAGCCGGGGAGGACGGGAGCGGGTCGGTCATGGGGGGCGGGATTCCAGGCGAGAACGGGGCAGGCGGCCCGGATGGCAGGGCCACTGCTCGGGGCGAATATAGGAGAACCCGGGCGAGGATCCGGCGAAAACCGCATGAAACATTTTTCATTTGCAGTCCCCACAGGGGGTTGCGACGATGCACCCGTCCCAATCGTCAAAGTGGCCCATGCCGCGCGTACTCACTATCGAGGACGACCTCGTCACCGCCGAGGAAATCGCTACGGAACTGCGCAGCCACGGCTTCGAGGTGGACCGGGTGGGCAACGGCGAGGACGGCCTGGCGATGGCCGCCCGCGGGGACTACGCCGTGATCACCCTGGACCGCATGCTGCCGGGCATCGATGGCCTGGCCCTGGTCACCTCCCTGCGCCGCCAGGGCATCACCACCCCGGTACTGATGATCAGTGCCCTTTCCGACGTGGATGAGCGGGTCCGTGGCCTGCGCGCCGGCGGCGATGACTACCTGACCAAACCCTTCGCCTCGGACGAAATGGCGGCCCGCGTGGAGGTGCTGATCCGTCGCCACGGCCAGCCCGCCGTGACCGGCAACCAGCTGCGTGCCGGCGATCTGGAGCTGGACCTGATGACCCGCACCGCGCGCCGCGCCGGCGAGGAGATCCCCCTGCTGCCGACCGAGTTCAAACTGCTGGAGTTCCTGGTGCGCAACGCCGGCCAGGTGGTCACCCGCACCATGTTGTTCCAGGAGGTGTGGGGCTATCACTTCGATCCCGGCACCAACCTGATCGACGTCCACATCGGGCGCCTGCGCAAGCGCATCGACCAGCCGGGCCGTGCCCAGCCGATCCGTACCGTGCGTGGCACCGGGTATGTCCTGGACGACCATGTCTGATCACTGGCGTTCCTCCAGCAGCCGGCTGCTTGGGCTGTACTGCGTGCTGTTCGTCGCCTGGTCCAGCGTGCTGCTGGGCGTGATGTACTGGCGCGTCTCGGACTATCTCAACGACCTCGCCGAATCCGGCCTGCAGCAGCGCGCCCACCTGTTCGAGAAGTTCAACGGCCAGGCGCTGGACGATGCGCTGCGCGAAAGCCTGCGCTACGACCTGCACGGGGCGTATGCCTATGGCATCTTCAGCCGCGCCGGGGAGCCGCTGGCCGGCCCGCTGCTGGCGATTCCCGGCGACCTGCGCATGGATGGACATGCCCAGGCAGTGGATAGCTGGTCATTGCGCAGCGGCCCGATCAATGCCCCCGGGCGCGCGCTCGGGGTGGAAACCCAGGATGGCCGGCTGCTGGTGTTCGTGCGCCAGAGCGGCAAGCTCACCGCGGTCAACAGCATCATCCTCGATGCACTGCTGTGGGGCGTTTCGCTGACCATCATTCCCGGCCTGGCCGGCTGGCACATCCTGCGCCGGCGCCCGTTGAAGCGGATCCAGGAGATAGAGGCCGCGACCAAGCGGATCATCGCCGGCGATCTCGGCCAGCGCCTGCCGGTGTCCGGGCGCCCGGATGAGATCGACCGCCTGTCGAGCATCGTCAACGCCATGCTCGAACGCATCGAGCAGCTGATGACCGAAGTCAAAGGCGTGTGCGACAGCATCGCGCACGATCTGCGTACCCCGCTCACCCGCCTGCGCGCGCATCTGTACCGCACCCGTGTCGGGCTGGAGGAAGATGACCCGCGCGCGGCGCAGCTGGACAAGGCGCTGGACGAAACCGACCGGCTGATGGCCCGCTTCGGGGCGCTGCTGCGCATTTCCGAACTGGAAAGCCACCAGCGCCGCTCCGCCTTCGTCGAACTGGATGCGGGCGAGCTGCTGCGGGAGCTGCATGCGTTCTACCTGCCGCTGGCCGAGGAGAAGGACCAGCAGCTGCTGCTGGAGATCGACCCGCAGGTGGGCACGTTGTGGGGCGACCGCGAGCTGCTGTTCGAAGCATTGGCCAACCTGCTCTCCAACGCGCTGCACTTCACCCCCACCCAAGGCCGGATCGTGCTGCGCGCGGTGGACGACCGCGGCACACCGCGGATCGATGTGATCGACAATGGACCGGGCATTCCACCGCAGGACCGCACCCTGATCTACCAGCGCTTCTTCCGCGGCGGCAGTGGCGGCGAGTCCACCGAGGGGTTCGGGTTGGGGCTGTCGATCGTGGCCGCGATTGCCGGCCTGCACGGCTTCCGGGTCCGCGCCGGGGATGCCCCCGGGGGCGGGGCGTGGTTGAGCATCCGCTGTGCGGCCGAGGGCCTTCGCTGAACGAGGGCGCATCGCGTCTGGCCGGTCTGGCCGGTCTGGGGGGAGGCTCTTTTGTATTCCCACCCGGCATCCGGATAATCCGTCGCGACCTGCCCGCCGGTCGCAACACCGCGTGCCTCCAGCCATCGCCCGAGAGCCTTCATGCAACGTGCCACCATCAAAGCCTGGTTCCTGATCCACAAGTGGACCAGCCTGGTCTGTACCCTGTTCCTGTTGCTGCTGTGTCTGACCGGCCTGCCGCTGGTGTTCGGCGAGGAGATCGCCCACCTCAGCGAGCCAGAGGTGGTCACCACGGCGGCCGATGCCACGCCGCGTGATCTGGACGCGCAGGTGCGCACCGCACTGGCGCAGTATCCCGGCGATGTGCCGCTGTTCGTCGGCTGGGATCCGGACGCACCCACCGTGTACGTCAACACCGGTGCACGTCCGGACACCCCGCCACCGCAGATGCACACCGCGCTGCTGCACGCGACCACCGGCGAGGTGCTGCCAGCCGCGCAGTTCAACGAAGGCGTGATGTACTTCCTGTACCGGTTGCACACCGATCTGTTCCTCGGCCTGCCCGGCATGTTGTTCATGGGCGCGATGGGGCTGCTGTTCGCGGTGGCGATCATCTCCGGCCTGGTGTTGTATGGCCCGTTCATGCGCAAGCAGCGCTTCGGCACGCTGCGCACCGGTCGCAACCGCCGGTTGGCCTGGCTGGACCTGCACAACGTGTTGGGCGTGGTCACCCTTGGCTGGGCACTGGTGGTGGGCGTCACCGGCGCCATCAACACCATCGCCAAGCCGCTGGAACAGGCCTGGCAGAGCGAGCAGCTCGGCGAGTTCGCGGCCCGCTATGCTGGCCAGCCACGGCCGGCCACGCTGGCCTCGCTGCAGGCCGCCGTGGACACCGCACGTGCCGCCGAGCCCGGCATGCGCCCGGCCTTCGTCAGCTTCCCCGGTACCGGCTACAGCGGTGAACACCACTATGGCGTGTTCATGCAGGGCAACACCGCCCTCACCGAGCGCCTGTACCGCCCGGTGCTGATCGATGCCAAGACCGGCGAGCTCACCGCGCAACCGCAGTTGCCGGCCTACATGAGCGTGTTGCTGCTGAGCCAGCCGCTGCATTTCGGCGACTACGGCAAGCTGCCGCTGAAGGTTTTGTGGGCCCTGCTGGACCTGCTCACCATCGCGGTGCTGATCAGCGGCCTGTATCTGTGGGTGAAGCGTGGCAGTACCGACGCACGCGTCACCGAGATCGAGCGCGCCGCGCAGCATGGGGGTGCCGCATGAGCGCACCGCTGAAACCACCGCGCAGCCCCTTCATCGCCCCGGCGTGGATTGCACTGGCCAGTGTGGTCGGCTTGGTCAGCGCGCTGATCGGCGACGGGCTGTTGGACCTCATCTCCTGGCTCGTGTTCACCGCGTTGATCGCGCTGGTGGTGCGTGCGTGGGTGAAACGCACGCGCTGACGCGGCGCAGGCGCATCTGCACAGGACGCCGATGCCCGGGTCGATAGCATGGAGCGCGAGATCCACTGCGTGCAAAGGCGTTGTCCCGATGAACCGATTGCCCGGCCCCCGCTTCCTCAACACTATCCTGCTTGGCGGCGACACGGTCGACAAACTCGAGGCCGTCGCCGCGGCAGGATTCGCGCAGGTCGAACTGTGGCGTGAGGATGTCGCGTCCTCATCCGTCGCCGACGTGCGTAAAGCCGTGGCGCGCACCGGCCTGCAGCTCACCGACGTGCAGGTGCTGCTGGATTTTGATGGCGCTTCAGCCGCCACTCGCCAGAGCAAGCGTGCCGAGGCGATGTCGTTGCTCGCGCTGGCAAACGACGTCGGTGCAGGCACTGTGCTGGTGCCTGCCTGCACGGCAACCGACTACGCGCCCGAGCGGGTTGCCGACGACCTGCGCTGGCTGTGCCTGCGTGCCGCTGAGCACGGCCTGCGTATCGCCTACGAAGGCATGGCCTGGAGTCGTCTGCACTCCACCCTGCCCTCGGCGTGGCAGCAGATCGAGCAGGTCGGGGCGCCGAACCTGGATATCGTGGTCGATGCCTTCCACCTGTTCGCCGCCGGGCGTACGGCCGATGACCTGCACGACATCCCGGCGGAGCGCATCGCGCTGGTGCAGCTGTCGGATGTACTGGCCCAGCCGTTGCCCGGGCAGGTGACGACGCAGGCGCGGCATCACCGCTGCCTGCCGGGCGATGGCCTCTGGCCGCTGGAGACGCTGATCGATGCGCTGGCCGAGATGGGTTACAGCGGGCCGATCGGGCTGGAGGTGTTCAACGACGCGCTGAAGGCCCGTGATCCCCATGAGGTGGCGCGCGAGGCCATGGCGGCGCTGGAGGCGGTGCTGGCGCACTGATGTGTTTCCGGCTGCCCACATGCGACGGCACCAGTGTGCCGCGCCAGGCGCTCAAGCAGGCACGGGCGTGGCGTCAGCGCGGCTCGACGGTCGGCCTTGCCATGTCCTGCCACTGCGCGGCGACGTCGTCGATACTGCGGGCGGAAACTGCCCGCAGATCACGCGGGTAATGCACGCCCTCGGCCTCGGTCAGTCGGGTCGCATGGAACTGCCCGTTGCTGGCCCGCAGGATCCAGCCGCCCTCGATGCAGGCACGTGAAGCCAGGAACACGACACCCGGCGCCACGCCCTCCGGATGCAGTTCATCCGGTTCGCCCTCCACGCCCCACATGCGGGTCTTGGCCACCGGCGATACCGCATTGACCACGATGCCATGCGCCGCGCCCTCGGCTGCCAGTACGTTGACGATCCCGACCGCGGCCGACTTCGCCGCCGCATACGCCGCCAGCCCATGCTGCACGTACTGCGGATACAGCGCGCGGTCGGAGGTGGTGAGCACGATGCGGCCGTGGCCCTGCGCCTGCATGGCCGGCCATGCGGCCTGCGCCAGCCACAGCGGCGCCTTGGCCGCGAGCGCCATCATGTGATCGAAACGATCCTCGTCCACCGCATCGATACGCTGGTACTCGACCCAGCCGGCGTTGTGCACGATCGCATCCAGGCGGCCGTGCCGCTGCAGGATATCGGCGACCAGCGCTGCTGCCCCGCTGCGGGTATCGATGCCATGATGGCTGGCCTCGACAGAAAGGCTCTGTGTATGCAGGCGCGCCACCGCCTGATCGATCCGCCGCGGATCGGTGCCGGTGCCGTCCAGGGCGGTGCCCACATCCTGCATCACCACGTGTGCACCGCGCTGTGCCAGCAAGCGACTGTAAGCGAGTCCCAGTCCGCCAGCGGCACCGGTGACCAGGGCAACCTGCCCGGCAAAAGAAAGTGTGTCGTTGATCGTCATGCAGACAGCATCCGCCTTGCGCAGCGCGGATGCCAATACCGATGACAGCTTGCTGCAATACTCAGGGCATATCGCACGCAGGACGCCTAGACGTGCGTGGGCTCGACGATCACCGCCGTGCCGTAGCACAGCACTTCGGTCAGGCCGGTCATCACGTCGGTGGCGTCATAGCGCATCGCGATGATCGCATTGGCGCCCAACATCCGCGCATGGTTGGACATGTCGCGATAGGTCTCTTCGCGCGCCTGCTCGCACAGCTGCGTGTAGATGGTGATGTTGCCGCCGAAGATGGTCTGCAGCCCGCCGAGGAAATTGCCCACGATCGAACGCGAACGCACGGTGATGCCACGCACCACGCCCAGGCTGCGCACCACGCGGAAACCGGGCAGTTCCATCGCCGTGGTCACCATCGCATCGTCGAGCCGGGTTGCGGGGCCTGCGCGGCCACCGCTGTTGTAAGGATCCGCCATTGCTGCCTCTATCCAGGGTGAGAGTATCGATCCGGCCAGCGCGCAGGGTGCGGCTGGAGCTGGCCGAAGGATAGCGCCAAGCAGAACGCGGATGCGATGCCGGGTGACCTTCCAGTGCCCCGCCTAGACGCCACCGAGCCTGACCACCTGGTATACCGCCACATTCTGCTCGGCCAGCGCCCGCACCACCTCGGGAATCAGCTGCATCGGCAGGTCCACTTCGTACCCGTGTGGACGCGCGTGCAGCAGCGAGGCGTCGAAATCGAAGGCAGGGTGGTCGCTGGCGCGCTCGACCAGGAACGTGGTGATTGCATCGCGCGCGATGCCCTCCCACTCGCCCACTTCGAAATACACCCGGTACAGCGTGTCGCCGTAATCGTCGGGCGTGCCGTGCACGGATGTCACCGCTGAATCGGTCATCGCGTCCTCCTGTGTGGGCGCAAGCGCCAGGGCCAGCCGAAACCATACACCTCGGCCGGTTCCCGGCGCCTGCACACCGCGGTACGTCCGGCGGCCCTCAGCGACCCCGCGGATCGACCAGATCGCGCTTGCTCCGCGCGAACACCGGTGCGCCTACGTCGAGCTCGGCATCACCCACCGCCCGTCCGGCCAGGAAATCGGCGATGCCCGCGGCGATGGCCGGATTCCCCAGCCACATCTCGTTGTCATGACTGGCGCCGCGCGCCAACAGCGTGCGGCTGTCGCGGAAACCCGGCCGCAGCGCCTCGGCGTTGGCCGGCGGCGTGCGCCCATCCAGCGTGCCACTGATGAACAGCACCGGCACGTTGCTGCGCAGCGGCCCGCGGAAGGCGTCGCCGAGATCGACCAGCCCCAGGCCATCGCCGAGCGCCGGGAACGGGAAGTTCAGCGCATCGCCGAACAGGCTCTCGCGGGCCTGCGCCTCGGCCAGGGCCCGGCGCTGCGGGCTCTGCCCGGAGGCCACGTCCATCGCCAGCGACATCGCGCCGTAGCTGCCGTACTCACTGCGCAGCAGCAGCAACATTGCCGCGAGCAGATCGTAGTCGCCATTTTCGGCATCGCGCAGGATCAGCGGCAGCCACTGCTGCGTCATGCGGCGTCCCAGGCTGGCACTGATCGCAAGCTGGGCGTCGTACTCGCCGATCATCACCGGCTTGCCGCCATGCATGACACTGCGCCCCTGGCGCGGCTGCTCACGCAGTGCTGCCAGCACCCGCATGGCCGAGCCGGTCAGGTCATCGAAGCCCGCCTCCTTGGCCGCCCCGCTCAACTTCGCCAGCAGCGCATCAGCCGACAGCGGCAGCTTCAATGTGTCATCGGGTCCCTCCGTGCCCATCAGCACTACCCGGCCGAGACCAGCACCGTGCAGGCGCACCGTGGCCAGCGCCAGATGGGTGCCGTAGCTCATGCCCCACAGGCTGATCTTCGGCACCTTCAACGCCCGCCGCAGGTCCTCCAGGTCAGCGGCACTCTCGGCGGTGGTGTAGGCCCCCAGATCCACGCCGGCCTCCCGCCAGTACGCCACGCAGCGGGCGGCCACCCCGCGCAGCGCGGCGAGCGCGGCGTCGTGCTGCAGCGGCTGTGCATCGTCGAACGTGTGCTGGTGCGGGCACGGCGGCGGCGGTTCGGACTCGCCCGCCCCGCGCTGGTCGAGCAGCAGCACGTCGGTCTCGCGCCGGACCTGATCGAACACCGGCCAGCGCGGACCGCGCCCGGTCCCGATTCCCGAGCCACCCGGGCCGCCGGCCAGGTACACCACCGGTGCGGCGCGGCGATCGCCACCGGTCGCCGGCAGGCGTACCACCCGCAGTCGCATGCGCGGTCCGTTCGGATCGGCATGCCGGCGCGGCACCTCCAGGTAGCCCGCCTCGGCCGCGATCGTGCCGTGCTCCTGTGTCTCGAACGCATACGGGGTGAACACCAACGGCGCCGGCGCATCGGCTGCCAGCACGGGTGACGCACCGACCAGGGTCAGGCAGAGCGCTGCCCACCGGGTGACCCGAAGGCACAGGCCGGGGGCAGGAGAACGGAACAGGGACATCGGGACGTTGGACATGACGGCCTCCGGTTGGGCGATAAGGGAATCGAGCGGCGAGTGACAGCGCGTGCACCACGCCTGCAGCATCGCCGTCCCCACGGCGGCCGAGGACGGCCCGTCCGCCGACCAGCTCCAGACGGGGGTCCAGCAGCTCCATGCAACCGATACGATGGGCCCATGCAGATCCCACGCACTCTGGCCGCCCTCGCCGTCCTGCTCATCGCAATCGCCGCGTGGCTGCTGTTGGTCGCGCCCGCACCGGGGGTGCGCTACTACGAAGCCCAGGAGATGGCGCGCGCTACGCTGGGGGCGGATGGCGCACTGCCAACCGCGCCGCCGAAGACACTGGCCTGGCAACCGGCCAACCAACGCAAACTGGTGCAGTGGCGCGGTCCTTACTGGCTGCGCTGGCGCCTGCCCGCGCCGGCAAACCAGGACGCGGCCGACCGCGCACTGCGCGTCTCGGTGCGCGCCGCCAGCCGGCCCTTCTGGAATGGCCAGCCGTTGGCCGCAAACGGCATCGTCGGCCGCAGCGCGGAAGAAGAGCAGCCCGGACAGGTGGACATCATCCGTGTGCTTCCGCCCTCCTCGCGCAGCGGCACCGATGAGGTGGTGCTGCTCGCCTCCAGCCATCATCAGTGGCTGACGCCGCGCGGTGCGGATGCCTTCGTTGCCGTCGCGCCAGCCGCCTCGATCTACGGCCACGGCATCGGAGCGTGGTTGATCGCCGCCCTCGCCACCGGTGCACTCGGCGCGGCGTGCCTGTACTTCCTCGCCGCACAGCGCGGCCGGCCGCGTGTGCCCGGTGCGCGCCTGTTGCTCGCCTTGGGCGTCGTCGGCCTTGTGTTGCCCGTGGTCGAAGCATGGCGGCCGCTGGTCGGGTATGCCTACCCTTGGCACGGTCCACGCCTGCTGATGCTGCTTGTGCTGCACCTCGCCGCTGCGATCCTGCTGCCGGCTTACCTGGCGCGTCGTTTCGGCGTCGCGGTGCCGAAGCCCGCCCGCATCGCCTATCTCACCACCCTGCTGGCGCTGGCCGCCTTCGTGCCCAGCTTCGATGGCCGCGGGGCCGCGCTGCTGCTGCTGAGCCTGCTGACCTCCGCCTGCGTGCTGCTGCGCGCCCATAGCGAGCCTGACGAACGCTGGCCGATCCTGACGCTGGTCGTGGCAGGCGCGCTTGCCGTCCCCTTGGCCGGCGGCATCGTCCTCGATGGCCCCTACTTTCTGTTCCTGGCGGTGCTGATGGGCTTCCTGCTGATCCGCCACGCCGCGCAACTGCGTAGGCTGGACCACCACAACGCGCAGCTGCGCGAAGAGCGCGCCCGCCTCTCGCTGCAGCTGCTGCAACGGGGCATCCAGCCGCATTGGCTGATGAACACCCTCACCGGCCTGCAGGAACTGATCGAACAGGCACCGATGCGCGCCAGCCGCCTGGTCGAATCGTTGGCTGAGCAGTTCGACCGCCTGCGTGAAAGCAGCACCCGCCCCAGCGTACCGCTGGAGGAAGAGCTGGCGCTGTGCCGCAACCACCTGGACATCGTCGGCCTGGCGCTGGATCGCCACATCGGTCTTGAGGTCGAGGGCGAACACACGGGCCTGTGGCTGCCACCCGGCGTGCTGCATGCACAGGTCGAGAATGCGCTCACGCATGCGGGGGCGGTCGCGTGCGCCGGGCATCCGTTCCGCCTGCGTGTTCAACGCGAGGACGACCGATGGATGTTGCAGCTTCGCAGCGCACGCGGCACTGCCCCGCATCGCGGACAAGGCACTGGCACCCGCTACATCGAGGCCAGCCTTGCAGCTACCTGCCCGGAGAGCTGGCGCTTTGAGCAGGGCGCCGATGGCAACGACTGGTACGGCCGCATGGAGCTGACATGCGCATCCTGATCGTCGAGGACGAACTGCTGGTCCGCCAGCGGCTGCTGCGGATGTGTACCGAACTGGCTGGCAGCCGCGCGCGATTCGATGCCGTGGCCGACCTGGACGCCGCAGGTGACCGGCTGCAGCGCAGCGTGTATGACGGCCTGCTGCTGGATTTGAATCTGGGGGGCGAGGATGGCTTCGACCTGCTGAAGCGGGTGGTGGCTGGCCGATACCACTGCGTAGTGGTCTCCGCGCATCGGGAGCGGGCACTGCAGGCGTTTGAGCATGGGGTGCTGGATTTCGTGCCGAAGCCCTTCTCTCACGAACGGCTGGGGCAGGCGCTGGAGCGGCTGCTGGATGTCGGGCGGTATCGGTCCGGAGCGGCGCGTTACCTGGGCATCTGGCATGCACAGGGGACCGCAATGGTGGAGCTGGCGGACGTGCTTTGGATCCGTGCTGATGGGGATTACAGCGAGGTGCGCATGCGTGATGGGCGCAGTGAACTGCATGACAAATCGCTGGCGAGTCTTACTGCCGTGCTGCCGCCGGATTTTGTGCGCTGCCACCGGTCGTATATGGTCAATCTGAAGCATGTGCGGACGCTGCACGCGGCGTCGGGGAGCCGGTATTGGTTGATGTTGAAGGATGGGGCTGAGGTGCCGGTGGGGCGGGCGTTTGTTGAAGAGATTCGTAGGGACATCGGGTCGACTGCTTGAATCCCAGTCCAGAACCGGCATGTAAAACACAAGCACTGTTTGCCCGTGGGACGCTGGCTTCACTTCATGCACCAGTGACCGGCAAGGCTACGGCGCGAATGCAACTTCCCACTTGCCGTACGGCGTCAGCCCGAGCGACTGTGCAAGCGCATTCGATGCGACGTTGTCACACTTGCAATGGTACTGCGCCTCATATCCACGGCTCTCAGCATGATCAACCATGGCTCGCACCAACGATGGTGAGGTTCGGGTTTGTGACGACTGACGCTGTCCGGATCTGCCATGTTCTTGGCATCAGCACGATTGACGCGCCGCAGCTTCCGCCGTCAACCCGTTTGGACAGGAGCGCTGCTGCGAAAGCGCTCCCGGTAGTCGCCGGGTGCCACGCCAAGCACACGAAGGAAGGCACGACGCAGGGTCTGTTCGTCTGACAGCCCCGTCAGCGCCGCAACCCGCTTGATCGGCAATGTGCCGGACTCGAGCAGGCGCCGTGCGGCTTCCAGCCTCAACATTTCCACTGCCTTGGCAGGCGTGACGCCACATCTGCTGCGGTAGACACGGGCGAAAGTGCGCGGCGACATGTTCATCCAGTCAGCCAGCACATCCACGCGCAGATCCTCGTGCAGGTGAGCCGCCATCCAGCCGTGAAGCTCGGCGAAATCGCCACCGGTGCTGGACTGCGCCGACAGCGGCGCACTGAATTGCGACTGCCCGCCCGAACGCTTGACGAACACGACCAGCTGTCGCGCCACGTCGATGGCGAGCCGGTGTCCGTGATCATCCTCGATCAACGCAAGCGTCAGATCGATGCCTGCGGTGACACCTGCCGAGGACCACACATTGCCATCCCGCACGAAGATCCGGTCAGCATCCACGTGTACGCCGGGGTACAGGCTCGATAGCCGCGTTGCCCAGTCCCAGTGCGTTGCCGCGCGCCGCCCCTCCAACTGCCCTGCGGCGGCCAACAGGAACGCGCCCGTGCAGATCGAGCACAATCTCCTCACTGTCTGGCCCCGCGCTGCCACCCACGTCACCAGTGCTGCGGATGCCTCGTACACGTCACCGCCGCAGCCACCTGGCGCCATCAACGTATCGATCGCGACGTCCTCCAGGCTGGCCAGTGCCTTCGACATCACCTGCAGCCCGGCGCTGGTGGCCACCAGACCGCCATGTTCGGATACGACGGTAATCTCATAGCGCAGCCTGCCCTCGGCCAGCGGCCTGCACTGATTGGCCGTGTGCAGCGCCTGGAGCGGCCCGGTGAGATCAAGCACGTTCATGTTCTCGTGGGCGAGCAGTACAACGTGACGCGTTGCGGATGGGTCGGACATGGGGCCCTGTGCGTTCAACGCGGAAAGTCGGGGTACTCGAACGCCAGCGCGACGCCCGTGGCCGTTGCGCGGCCATATCGATGCATGATGCCATCGAGTGCAGCATCCAGTGCCCTCACTGGCGCCAGGTCGGCGGCAATCACCAACGGGGCGTCACTGTCAGTCATGCGCTGGCGATCAGGCAGGACGCGCAGTCCGTGGCGTGTCACAAAGGGTTCGCCAGTGGTGGACACAAGATAGGCTTGGCTGCGGCCGGTGGTCGAGTACGCATCGATGGTCAACGCGAGCGCGCCCTCATCGATTCCCGGTACCCCCATCACATCGATCTGATCGCGGCCGTGCAGCCATCGATTGGTGTAAAGCACTTTTGCCAGCGGCACCGCCGTTGTGCCCAACCGGGGGGAAAAGGCATCGCTGTCATGCTCCGCCGACCACGCCATGACGCCCACCGCCCGGGCAACGTGCTGGGCCTGCTCACGCCCGCTGATGGCCTCCACGAGCGCGATGGACGCGGGGATGGCAGCGCTTACGCCCGCGGTCGACACCCAGTTTCCATCGGCAACATACCGTCGATTCGGCAACTAGCGTATCCCGGGGTACTGCTTTCCCCGCGTCGCAGCGGTCGACCAATGCGCTGTGGCGCGCCGCCCATCGAACGTCCCCATCTGCGCGGCGACAAGGGCACCGTTGCAGATGGTGACGATCGTCGCCCCTTGGCCGGACTGCCGCTTCAGCCACGCGATGAGGCGCAGCGTAGCGGCCTGCGCGGGCACGATGATGTAGTCGGCCCCCTCTGGATGGATCACATCGAACTGCGCCACCGTGGTGTCCGTCGCGATCCGGAACCCTGGCCGCCCGAGGTCGGTAAATGTGGACAGCGGCCCCGGGTCGAGCGTCACCGCGGACACATCGAGGGTGCCGGTACGGGACAGGATCGCGAACGGCACCAGGAAGTCGCTGACCTCCACGCCGATGTTTTCCCCCACTACCGCGATCACGGCCCGGGCGCGGGCCGGCCTTGGACGATAGGCGGGGATCACCGACTCCTGGGTGGAAGAGGCACTCGACGCTTGCTCGGCGGGTCGCGTCGTTCTGGCTGGCGGCCCTGCACATCCGGCCAGCACCACAGATACAGCCCACGCGGCATGCAGACCGCGTCCAGGGAAAGTGCGAGATACCATGGTGCTGCCATAGGTAAGTGATGTGCGTGCATTCTTTGCTCCCTGCGCCACGGCAAGAATGTCGCGGTTGCGTCATTTCCTGCCATGACCCTGTCCTTCCGGTTGAGGAGAGACCGCCAGCTACGCTTCGATGCCTGCCGCGAAGTCCGCCTTGAGCAGGTCCGGCTCACGCGCAGCGTGGGTGCACAGCGCTGAGATAGTGAAGCTTTGGCGCCGTGACATCCGCAGCAAGGCCAAGCAGCGCAGGTGACCACCAACCTTCCTTCCTGCTCATGCAGGCCGAGGGACAGCGGTGCAGCGCGATCTCCTCAGTGGCCAAAATCCATTGCGATCCGTCGGGTCATCGAGCGGATCTTCCCGCTCCTGCAGACCGAGGTCGCCTTGGCCAGGTGCTCTTTGCAAAATCTCCGTACGCGTCTGCTCCTGACCAAAAGCGGACTCCGAACACTGTCAGCACATCTGTGAATGCCGAGCTGACGGGCCGACGTGTCCGTCCAGCCAGGCTCACTGCTACTTGATCTTCAGCTCCGGCAGAAGAGCGTCAACATCAACCAGCTCCAGGGACTTGACCATGTGCAGCGTCCCGTTCTTGTACTTGAGGAAGTGCGGACTCTTCAGATGCTGCTCGTAAGCCTCACGACTCGCATAGATTTCAAGGATCGTCAGCCGAGTAGGATCTTCCTTGTCAAAAACCGCATACAACGACAGCACGCCTGGCTCAAGCGCCATTGAGGCGCGAACTTCTTCCGCCAACTCGTCTCGATAGGCGGGCAGATGGTCTGCATCAACGGTGATCTTTGATAGTCGTGTCATCTGTGCCTCCTCCGCTCCAACACGGAAGGAGCACGCCAACATACTGAACAACGTGGCCATGATGATCTTGTTCACTTGGGTCTCCCAGGTGCGCATGACAGTAAAGAAGTCTTTCGCGCAGGCATCATTCTTTCCGCACTTCCAGCTGAGTTTGAATGCCGACGCGAACACGTTCCGCGGCCTCCACGCCGACGTGCGCTTCGAGCACATCAGCCAGCTGGTACAAATGCTCTGGCCGCAGTCCGATGTTCATGCTCATGCCTATGTGAGACTGCAACTGAGGGCCCACCCCGGACATCGCCGCCAGCATGCTGACCGTGGCCAACTCACGGCTCTGCCAATCCAGGTTGTCGCGCTCGAAGATGTCGCCAAACAGGTGCGTACGCAGATAGTCGTTTGCCTGCGGTGCGAAATCGAACAATGGCCCTGAGACCGGACCACCAGCCAGCTTGGTCTGATTCGCGGTGCCTGCAGCGAGCAACGCGGCGCCCTTGGGGATCGGCTTGGCAGGTTCGCGGCCAGCTTCATCCTGGATGCCCCTCTGCCTGCGCGCCTCCGCCACCTTCATCAGTCCGGTCAACGCGTTCAGGCTGCGCGGAAAGCCCGCATAGGCGTAAACCTGCACGAGGATTTCTCGCGCTTCGGCAAGACTCAGCCCCGCGTCCAAGCCTTGATTCAGCGCCTCCCGAAGGCTATCCATGTTGCCGGCAGCTGCGGAGGCGCTGATCGGAATGATGGCTTGCTGGCGGGAATCCAGTTCGGTGGTAGAACCCCCGTCTGAGTTGACGTTCATAGCTTCTCCTTCGTGTGCGAAAGGCGGCATTGAGCGGATCGATGCGGACCGTGCCCGTAAACCAGTCCGTCGATCCTTTGATGGACGCTTGGGCGCCATGGCGTTTGATTTCCATGTAGCTCACCCATTTGTGGTGTGGTTGGGCATGCAACCAACGGCTACTCGGACTCAATCCGAACCGCGAGCGGACCTTCCGTGCGAAGGACCTGCAGTCCTCCTTCGATTCGACCCAGTCGGATCAAACCCTTCGAGTACGCAAATGGCCTGTGGAAAATCGCCAGATTTCCCCACGGCGCATAAAAGGCGATGTCGCCCGCCGCCGGCGTGAATCCCTCCGGCTCACCCGCCACACTGAGACGGCGCGGAAGCTGCGCGATTTTCTCGTTCGCGGCGTAGTCCTCAAGCTGCAGCGTCAGCGGCAACTGGGCGATGAACTCGCGCGCCGGGATACTGTCTTCCATGGTGGCCGACAGCACCTGATCGTTGATGATCAGTCGAATCTTCATGGAATGAACTTCCGGGTTTGACTCTACCTTCCTGGCTGCAATGGCGTGATGAGCGGGCTCGGCAGAGCATGCCGCTATTCCCCCGAATGCAAGCAGGAGGCAAAGTAGCTTTCCTGTGAACGACGTAACGCGCCTCATCAGCCCCGTGCCTCCACAGCGACCACCGGCCCGGGCGTGGTCGCCCGGTCGGACGCCGTGGCATAAGCGAGCAGCGCGGCGCACAGCAACAGGCCAGCACTGGCCAGGAACGTACTGGCAAAGCCGAGACTGTCAAACAGCAGTCCGCCCACGGTCGAGCCAAGTGCGATGGAGCACTGCACCACCGCCACCATCAGCCCGCCGCCGGCCTCTGCGTTGTTGGTGAAAGTGCGGGCCAGCCAGCTCCACCAGCCCACCGGCGCGGCCGTTGCCAGCAGGCCCCATGCCGAGAGCAGTGCGGCGGTCGGCCAAAGCTGGTGCCCCAGTGGAACCAAGGCCACAGCAATGAGCGCCATCAAGGCTGGAATGGTCACCAGCGTTCGGTAAAGCCCACGCCTGATGAACGCGCCAATGACGAGCGTGCCCACGAAGCCACTTATGCCGATGGCCAGCAGCACCAGTGGTACAGCAGACGCTCCTGCACTGGTCACCCGCTCCAGGAACGGCCGCACGTAGGTGAACAGGGCAAATTGCCCCATGAAGAAGGCACCGCAGGCAAGCATGCCAAGTGCCACCACACGCCGCCGGAACAGCGCGACCAAGCCGCCTTGTGACTGCCCGCTCTCCGCGGGCATGGAGGGCAGACAAACCCACTGCCATGCGAGAGCTATGGCAGCCACCGGCAGAAGGCACAAGAAAGCGCCGCGCCATCCGATCATGCCGCCCAGGTAGCTGCCCAATGGCGCCGCAACTACCGTTGCAAGCGCGTTGCCGCTATTGAATATCGCCAAGGCTCGCGGAATCTTCGCAGCCGGAACCAGCCGCATTGCCGTTGCGGCAGACAGTGACCAGAACCCACCGATCACCACGCCGATCAGTGCACGCCCCATCATGTAGACCGGATAGTTCGGAGCCAGGGCCACCACCACACCCGACACTGCCATCAATGCGGTGAGGATCAGCAGCAACGTTCGTCGATTCATGTTGCCCGCCAACCGGGAGATCAACAGGCTGGTCAGCACCGCAAAGGCTCCCGAAATGGCAATGCCGTACCCGGCAAGCCCTTCGGTCACGCCCAGATCTGCCGCCAAGGGAGTAAGCAGGCTCACCGGCATGAATTCCGAGGCTATCAACGCGAAGACGCACAACGTCATCGCGAGCACGCCCCCCCAGTTGGCGCGATCTGCAATCGCGTGTGTGCGGCTCATTTCCCGGCCAGGCCGCGCTGGAAGAACGTCGTCAGTTTCTCGAAGGGAATCAGGTTGGCGCGGTCATACAGGTCCACGTGACCCGCACCCTTCACCCAGTAGAGTTCCTTCGGTTGGCCGGCCCTTTGGTATGCGTCTTCGCTGAACTCGCGTGAATGTGCGGCGTCGCCGGAGACGAACAGCATCGGCCGGGGTGAGATGGTCTCGATGTCATTGAAGGGATAGAAGTTCATGAATTTGACCAAGCTGCTGAAGAGCGGCTGGGTCGTCAGCTCTGCCGTATCGCCCTTTGGCGTGTAGGCGCCGCGCGGGGTACGGTAGAAGTCGAAAAACTCGCGTTGGATGGCAGGGGTGTCAGCATCGAGTTTGTTCACCGTGCCTGGCACGTACACTGCCGCCCCGCCCTTGAACTCTGCCAGGCGCTGGCCCGTTGCGGACTGGATCATCGTCTTGCGCTGCTCCAGCGATTGCCCGTTGTTCAGCCCCTGCCGTGCCGCCGCACCCATGTCGTACATGCTCACCGTAGCAATGGCCTTGATGCGCGGGTCGATCTTGGCGGCGCTGATCACAAAGCTGCCGCTGCCACAGATGCCCAGGCCGCCAATCCGATCCGGGTCCACATAGGCCTGCGTACTCAGGAAGTCGACGGCCGCACTGATGTCGTCTGAATAGATTTCCGGCGCCACCATGTGCCGCGGGGCGCCGCCGCTCTCTCCCCAGAAGGAAAGATCGATCGCCAGCGTAACGAAGCCCTGTTCGGCCAGCTTCTGCGCGTAGAGCTGCGAGCTCTGCTCCTTCACCGCGCCCATCGGGGGGCCAACCACCACGGCGGGCGCGCGGCCGCCGCGAGGCAAGCCATGAGGGCGGTACAGCGTGCCTACCACTTCCATCTGGTACTGGTTGTGGAAGCTGACGCGCTCACCCGTGACCGTGGGGCTGCGGTAGAAGTTGTCTGCCCCGGCCGGACGGGCTGCCCCAGGCGTTTCGGCAGCCATGGCGGGAAGCGGAAGTACGTAGCTGGCAAGCAGCGCCAGCAGCAACGTGGTCGGTTTCATGCGAGTGCGGCCTCGGTTGGGGGGACTGAGGTCGCCACGATAGGCTCCGCCCGCTACTGCGATAAGCCGGCTGAAAGTTGATGCATTGTTGAGTTGAGCTCACAATTGGTCCATGAGCGCCGTGAAGACCAATGATCTGCAAGCCTTTCTGGTGGTGGCCCAGGAGCAGAGCTTCACCAAGGCCGCCGTTCGCCTTGGGGTGACGCCCTCTGCGCTGAGCCATTCGATGCGGTTGCTGGAAGAGCGCCTGGGCATTCGCCTGCTGGCCCGCACCACCCGCAACGTTTCCCCCACTGAAGCCGGCGAGCGCCTTATGCGCTCCATCGCACCGCACTTCGAGGCTATCGGTGCCAGCGTGGAAGCATTGGGGGACCTGCGCGACCGGCCGGCGGGAACGCTACGGATCTCCTGCACGGATGATTCGATGGAGACCATCATCCGACCACGGCTTGCCGGGTTCCTGGCCGAGTACCCGGACATCACGCTTGAGTTCTACGTGGATTACGGCTTTACCAACGTGGTGGAGCAGCGTTTCGACGCTGGCATCCGGCTCGGGGAAGCGCTGAGCAAGGACATGATCGCTGTCAGGGTCGGACCGGATTGGCGGCTGGTGGTGGTTGGATCCCCCGGCTACTTCCAGAAACATCCCAAGCCCAGGAAGCCCGCCGACATCACCCGACATCGTTGCGTACACATCCGGCATCGCCCAAACGGTGCAATTTACGCGTGGGAGTTTGAGGAGAAGGGCAAGGAGTTCACGGTGCGCGGCGATGGACCGTTGGTCTTCAACAGCATGACCCACGTCATCAATGCCGCCATGGACGGCCTGGGTTTGGCCTATGCGCCCGAGCCGATGGTCGCCGAGCATATCGCGGCGGGCAGGCTGGTTGCCGTGCTCGATAAGTGGTGCTTACCCTTCCCCGGCTACCACCTTTACTACCCAAACCGCCGGCAGCCCTCGCCCGCATTTACGGCGCTGGTTGGGTGGCTGAGGCTGGAATGAGGAGGAGCAGAAAGCTCGGATTGAATCGCCCAGTGTGTCGATACCGCCCGGGCAGTGGCGCTACCTGCTG
>NZ_KV791306.1:0-14861 GCF_001807865.1 Stenotrophomonas sp. HMSC10F06
GGTCGCGCGCGCCTCGCGGCGCGGTCGACGCGTCCGTGGCGTCCCGATGCACGACATGCCCTTGGCCGACGGAGCGCCGGCCGTGATCGCCAGCTTTGCGGCAGCCGCGCTGGCCGGGCGCTGGTCGCTGTTGCAGCGTGAGGCGATCAGCGACACGGCGCGCGCGGTGGCGCTGGCCGAGGGGCTGCTGGACCGGCACGGCATCGTGACCCGCGGGGCCGCGATGGCCGAAGGGATCGCCGGCGGCTTCCCGGCGCTGCAACAGGTGTATCGCGGCATGGAGGATGCAGGCCGGGTGCTGCGCGGCCGCTTCGTCGAAGGGCTGGGCGGGGCCCAGTTCGCCGATCGCCTGATCGTGGATCGACTGCGTGGCGTCGCCGATGCCCTGCGGCCCGGTGCTGGCGAGGTGGCGATCGGGCTGTCCGCGGTGGACCCGGCCAACCCGTTCGGTACCGTGGTGCCCTGGCCGGTGCACGGCTCGGCGGTCCGGCCGGTGCGCCGCGCCGGTGCCGTGGTGGTGATCGGCGGTGGACGGCTGCTGATGTACCTGGCCCAGGGGGGCCGCCAGCTGCTGACGTTCTTCGATGCGGACGATCCGTCCCTGGCAGGCACGACGGCTGCCGCGGCGCAGGCGCTGGCCAGCGCACTGCGGCGGGGCCGGCGCAGCTCGTTCACCGTGGAGCTGATCGACGCTGCGCCGGCCCGACGCGACGGCCTGATGGACGCGCTGCGGGCCGCCGGTTTCTCCAGTGCGCCAAAAGGCATCAGCTGGGAGGGATGAGCGGGGGAGGCGAAGACTTACTGACGCCGTCTAAGTAGAAACACGCTGGCCGCGACGATGACCGACACGGACTATTGAGCACCACCGTCGTCGGAGATGTGCATGGCCAGCTCATCCGCAAAGAAGAAGCCCGGTTCATCCGCAAAGAAGCCCAACATCCTTGTCATCTGGGGAGACGACATCGGCATCTCCAACCTGAGCTGCTACTCGCGCGGCTTGATGGGATACCAGACGCCGAACATCGACCGCCTGGCCAACGAGGGCATGCTGTTCACCGATTCCTACGGCGAACAGTCCTGTACGGCAGGGCGTTCGTCCTTCATCACCGGCCAGAGCGTCCTGCGGACCGGCCTGTCGAAGGTCGGCATTCCGGGCGCGCCGGTCGGCATGAACGAGAAGATCGTCACCATCGCCGCCCTGCTGAAGAACGAGGGCTATACCACCGGGCAGTTCGGCAAGAACCACCTCGGCGACCTCAACCACATGCTGCCCACCAACCATGGGTTCGATGAGTTCTACGGCAATCTCTACCACCTCAATGCCGAAGAAGAGCCGGAGATGTACGACTACTTCCCGAAGGACGAGTTCGGGGATTTCATCGAGACCATCAAGCCGCGCGGGGTGATCCACAGTTTCGCCACCGACAAAGATGACAGCACCGACCAGAAGCGCTGGGGCAAAGTAGGCAAGCAGAAGATCGAGGATACCGGGCCGCTGGACCGCAAGCGCATGCTGACCTGCGATGACGACTTCGCCGACCGCGCCAAGGGCTTCATCAAGAAGGCGAACGACGACGACACGCCGTTCTTCGTCTGGGTCAACTTCACCCACATGCACCTGATCACGCATACCAAGAAGGAAAGCCTGGGGCAGGCCGGGCGCTGGCAGTCGCCGTATCACGACACGATGATCGACCACGACAAGAACGTGGGCGCGTTGCTCGATTACCTCGACGAACTGGGCATCGCCGAAGACACCCTGGTGGTGTACTCCACCGACAACGGGCCGCACCGCAATTCGTGGCCGGATGGCGGCATGACGCCGTTCCGCAGTGAGAAGGACACCAACTGGGAAGGCGCGTTCCGGATTCCGCTGATGGTGCGTTACCCGGGCAAGATCAAGCCGGGTTCGGTGTCCAACGAGATCGTCCAGCACCATGACTGGCTGCCGACCTTCCTGGAACTGGCGGGCAACAAGGGCGTGGTCAACGACCTCAAGAAAGGGGTCAAGGCGATCGGGCGCACCTACAAGAACCACATCGACGGGGTCAGCCTGCTGCCGTATCTCACCGGCAAGGAGGAAAAGTCGCCGCGCAAGCTGTTCGTCTACATCTCCGATGATGGCGACATGCTCGGCATCCGCTACGACAACTGGAAGGTGACGTTCATCGAGCAGCGCTGCAAGGGCACCATGCAGCTGTGGGGCGAACCGTTCACGGTCATGCGCATTCCCAAGATCTACAACCTGCGCACCGATCCGTACGAATTCGCGGATGTGACCTCCAATACCTATTGGGACTGGTACATCAACCACGTCTACATCGTGTACGGGGCGATCGCGCTGCTCACCAAATTCAACGAGACCTTCGTTGAGTTCCCCAAGATCCAGAAGCCGAACACGTTCACGGCCGACCAGGCGGTGGAGAAGCTGCAGGAAGCGGTGACGGGCAAATAGCGGCGAGGTCCATCGCAGCGCTGGCATGGCGACGAACCGGGGGGCAGACTGTCCCCCGGTTTCGTGTGGGCGGCATCTCAGCACCCCCATCACACCAGGGGTGGCAGGATCGGGAGAGATTCGCCCCCTCACCAGGAGACCACCATGGCTTCGACCGTTGTCCTGACCCGATCATGGGTCATCCATCCGTTCCACGCCGCTGTACTGGGCGGGGTGCTGCCGCTGTTCCTCGGCGCACTGCTGGCGGACTACGCCTACTGGAGTTCGTACGAGATCCAGTGGGCCAACTTCGCCTCCTGGCTGCTGATCGGTGCGATGGTGATGACCACGCTGGCCCTGCTGTGCGGGATCGTCGGCCTGGTCCGTCGCAGCCGCAACCTGGCCTACGTCGTGATTCTGGCGGTGACCTGGGGCGTGGGCTTCATCAACTGTCTCCACCATGCGCGTGATGCATGGGCGGTGATGCCGGCGGGCCTGGTGCTCTCGGTGATCCTGACGGTGCTGGCGCTGCTCGCCACCTGGGTGGGGCTGTCCAGCCTGCGCGTGGGAGGTGTGCGATGAGCCGCCAGATGACGATCCGGATGCTCTCGGTTTCCGCGCTTGCGGTCGCGCTGGCGGCCTGCAGCGGCAAGGCCCCCGAGCTGGAACAGTACGGCGGCAACCCGGAGATGCCCAAGCCGCATCGCGGGCTGATGCCGGACATGACCATCGCCAAGCCGGCGCAGTGGGGCGACACCCTGCCGACGGTGCCCAAGGGCTACCGCATCTCGGCGATCGCCACCGATCTGAACATTCCGCGGCAGACCCTGGTGCTGCCCAACGGTGACATTCTGGTCGCGGAAGGTCGCGGCGGCAGTGCGCCTGCCCTCAAGCCGAAGGATGTGATCGCCGGCAAGATCAAGGCCAAGGGCAACACGGCGGTCAAGAGCGGCAACCGCCTGACCCTGCTGCGCGACGCCGATGGCGACGGCACCTACGAACTGAAGACGGTCTTCGCCGACAAGCTCAATGCGCCGTACGGCCTGGCGATGATCGGCAACGCGATCTACGTGGCCAACCAGGATGCGGTGGTGCGCTTTGACTACCAGGAAGGCCAGACCAAGGCGAGCGGCGCACCGGCGAAACTGACCGATCTGCCCGCGGCGATCAACCATCACTGGACCAAGGCGATGACCGCCAGTGCCGATGGCCGCTATCTCTATGTAGGCATCGGCTCCAACAGCAACATCACCGAGCGCGGCATGGCGGTGGAGATCGATCGTGCGCGGATCTGGCAGATCGATGTGGCCACCGGCGCACACAAGGATTACGCCACCGGTATCCGCAATCCCACCGCGCTGGCGATCCAGCCGGGCACCGGCACGCTGTGGGCCGTGGTCAATGAACGCGATGAGATCGGCCCGAACCTCGTGCCCGATTACCTCACCTCGGTGAAGGAGGGCGGCTTCTATGGCTGGCCGTACAGCTACTGGGGCAAGAATGTGGATCGCCGGGTGATGCCGCAGAATCCGGAGAAGGTCGCCTCGGCCATCGCGCCGGATTACGCGCTGGGCTCGCATGTGGCCGCACTCGGCGTGGCCTTCTCGTCGCCGGTGATGGGCACCCAGTTTGCCGATGGCGTCTTCGTGGGCGAGCACGGCAGCTGGAACCGCAATCCACCGGTCGGCTACAAGGTGGTGTTCGTGCCCTTCAGCAATGGCCGTCCGGCCGGCGAGCCGATCGATTTCGTGAGCGGCTTCTTCGGCGAAGACGGCAAGACCCGCGGCCGCCCGGTGGGTGTCACGGTCGACCCGCGTGGGGCACTGATCGTTGCCGATGACCTCTCCAACACGATCTGGCGGGTCACCTACGACGGCACGCCCGCCCAGCCGTAAAGCGCCTTGACGGGGACGGAGGGGATGAATAATTACCTCCGTCCCCATCAAGCGGGGGCTTGACCTTCCCACGATGGGAATCTTTAGGGTGGCGGGTAACCTCACCCCAAGGACTGCCCCATGTCTTCTGTTGCTTCCCGGTCCGGCGCGCCGCTCAGCCGCCTGAGCCTGCCCATCGAGGGCATGACCTGCGCCTCCTGTGTGGGCCGGGTGGAGCGCGCGCTGACGGCCGTCCCCGGCGTGCAGACGGCATCGGTCAACCTGGCCACGGAGCGGGCCGATCTCAGCTTCATCGGGGCGCCCGATCCCCAGGCGGCGGTGCGTGCCATCGAACGCGCGGGCTACACCGTGCGCGAAGCCACCACCGAGCTGAGCATCGAGGGAATGACCTGCGCGTCCTGCGTTGGTCGCGTGGAGCGCGGCCTTGCGCAGCTGCCGGGCGTGATCGCGGCCAGCGTCAACCTGGCGACCGAACGGGCGCAGGTGCGCCATCTGGCCGGTACGGTCTCCGTCGCTGATCTGGTCGCTGCCGTGGAAAACGCCGGCTACACCGCGCGCGCTGCAGGCGTGAGCACGGCTGCGGCCGGTGACCAGGAGGAGGAACGCCGCGAGGCTGAAGCCCGCGCGCTGCGCCGTTCCCTGTTGCTGGCGGTGGTGCTGACGCTGCCGGTCTTCATTCTGGAAATGGGCTCGCACCTTGTCCCAGCCATGCACCACTGGGTGATGCATGCCGTCGGCCTGCAGACCAGCTGGTACCTGCAGTTCGCGCTGGCCACGCTGGTGCTGTTCGGGCCGGGCCTGCGCTTCTTCCGCAAAGGCGTGCCGGCACTGCTGCGCGGCGCCCCGGACATGAACTCGCTGGTTTCGCTCGGCACCGCGGCGGCCTATGGCTACTCGGTGGTTGCCACCTTCGCCCCGGGCGTGCTGCCGCCGGGCACCGCCAACGTCTACTTCGAAGCGGCCGTGGTGATCGTCACCCTGATCCTGCTGGGGCGCACGCTGGAGGCGCGGGCCAAGGGCCGCACGTCGCAGGCGATCAAGCGCCTGGTCGGGCTGCAGGCGCGGACTGCACGCGTGCAGCGTGGCGATGAGACGGTCGAGGTGCCGCTCGAGGAGGTCACGCTCGGCGATGTCGTGCTGGTCCGCCCGGGCGAGAAAGTGCCCGTGGACGGCGCGGTGGTGGAGGGGGCGTCCTATGTGGATGAGAGCATGATCACCGGCGAGCCGGTACCGGTGGCCAAAGCCGTGGGCGCCGAGGTGGTCGGCGGCACCCTCAACACCACCGGTGCCTTCAGTTTCCGTGTCACCAAGGTGGGCGGGGACACCGTGCTGGCCCAGATCATCCGTCTGGTCGAGCAGGCACAGGGCTCCAAGCTGCCGATCCAGGCGCTGGTCGACAGGGTCACCATGTGGTTCGTGCCGGCGGTGATGGCTGCTGCCGCGCTGACCTTCCTGGTGTGGCTGGTGCTCGGCCCGGCACCGGCGCTGACCTTTGCGCTGGTCAATGCGGTGGCGGTGCTGATCATTGCCTGTCCCTGCGCGATGGGCCTGGCCACGCCGACCTCGATCATGGTCGGGACCGGCCGCGCGGCGGAGCTGGGCGTGCTGTTCCGCAAGGGCGAGGCGCTGCAGGCACTGCGCGATGTGAGTGTGATCGCGCTGGACAAGACCGGTACGTTGACCAAGGGCCGCCCCGAACTGACCGACCTGGAGCCGGCCGATGGTTTCCAGGCGGATGAGGTGCTGGCCCTGGTTGCCGCGGTGGAAACCCGCTCCGAGCATCCCATCGCCGAGGCGATCGTTGCGGCCGCCAGAGCGCGCGGTCTCGCACTGGCCACCATCGAACGCTTCGAGGCGGTGCCGGGCTTCGGCGTTTCCGCGCGTGTCGCCGGCCGCACCGTGGCCGTCGGCGCGGACCGCTACATGACCCGGCTCGGCCTGGAGGTGGCGGCGTTCCGGCCCACCGCCCAGCGGTTGGGTGAGCAGGGCAGGAGCCCGCTGTACGCCGCAATCGATGGCCGCCTGGCGGCCGTGATCGCGGTGGCCGATCCGATCAAGGAAAGCACGCCGGCGGCGATCCAGGCGCTGCACGCCCTGGGCCTGAAGGTCGCGATGATCACCGGCGACAACGCGGCCACCGCCGCGGCGATCGCACGCCAGCTTGGCATCGATGAGGTGGCGGCCGAAGTGCTGCCCGATGGCAAGGTCGCCGCGCTCAAGCGTTTCCGTGCTGGTGGCGCCAAGGTGGCCTTCGTCGGGGACGGGATCAATGACGCACCGGCGCTGGCCGAGGCCGATGTCGGCTTGGCGATCGGCACCGGCACCGATGTGGCGATCGAGGCGGCCGACGTGGTGCTGATGTCCGGCGACCTGCGCGGCGTGCCCAACGCGATCGCCCTGAGCCAGGCAACGATCCGCAACATCAAGCAGAACCTGTTCTGGGCGTTCGCCTACAACGCGGTGCTGATCCCGGTGGCCGCTGGCCTGCTGTACCCGTTCAACGGCACGCTGCTCTCGCCGATCTTCGCCGCGGCGGCGATGGCATTGTCCAGTGTGTTCGTGCTCGGCAATGCGCTGCGGCTCAAGCGCTTCCATGCACCGATGCAGGCCGATACGCTGGACACCGGCATGGCGGAAAGTGAGAGGGAGACCGGACGATGAATATCGGGGAAGCCGCGACGTTTTCGGGCGTGTCGGCAAAGATGATCCGCTATTACGAGCAGATCGGCCTGATCCCGCCGGCGGCGCGCTCGGAGGCGGGCTACCGACATTACAGCCCGCAGGACGCGCACAGCCTGCGCTTCATCCGCCGTGCGCGTGACCTGGGGTTTTCGGTCGAGCAGATCGGCGAGCTGCTGGTGCTGTGGCGCGATCGCGAACGCGCCAGCGCCGACGTCAAGGCGGTGGCGCTGTCCCATGTGGCCGGGTTGAAGGCGAAGATTGCCGAGCTGCAGGCGATGGTGCAGACATTGGAGCATCTGGCCGAACACTGCCACGGCAATGACCGCCCGGATTGCCCGATCATCGCCGACCTGGCCCAGCCCGTTTCCGCGCCGTCGGAGACTGCATCCGCCGGGAAGTCCCGCAAAACGCCGCTGTTCGGTGCGGATACGCCGGTGTCCTCGCGCGGGCGCGCGGCCCGCAAGCCACGTTCCTGATCGACCCGGCCGCGTCCATGCCCTGCAAAAAGGACACGGACGCGCTAAGGCCTTGACCTTGCCACGTTGTCAGCCCCGACAGTGGGCTCATACCCACCATGGCGAGGTCGCCCGATGCATCGTTTCACCCTTCCCACCATGACCTGCGGCGGCTGCGCCCGCTCCGTCACCAAGGCACTGCAGGGCGTCGATCCGCACGCACGCATCGAGACCGATCCGCCCGCGCGCGAAGTACGTGTGGAGAGCGACCGCGAGCGGGCCGCCTTCCTGGCCGCGCTGGCCGATGCTGGATTCCCTGCCACGCCATGAGCGGGCGGTCCCACGCCATCCCGGAGGACAACGCATGTGCATGAAACATCTTCTGCCGCTGCTGCCGTCCCTGGCGGCGTGGGGCACCGTGACATCCGATGCCGTCGCGGCGGCTCAGGCCTTGGTGGCGGACGCGAGTCGCTCCACCAGCACCTCAGCCGCTTCGGCCGACGAGGCCGGATTCTGGCCGGTGATCAGCAAGCCATCGCTGACCACATACGAGCCCCAGTCCGGCCCCTTGGAGTAGGAACCGCCCGCGGCCTTGAGCATGTCCTCGACCAGGAACGGCACCACCTCGGTCAGGCCGACGCCCTCTTCTTCGGTGTTGGTGAAGCCCGTGACCTGCTTGCCCTGCACCAGTGGGGCACCCTCGGCCGTCTGGACGTGACGCAGCACGCCCGGCGCATGGCAGACCAGCGCGACCGGCTTGCCGGCGGCGATGAAGGCTTCGATCAGCGCGATGGAGTGGGTGTCTTCGGCGAGGTCCCACAGTGGGCCGTGGCCGCCGGGATAGAACACGGTATCGAACGCGTCCTGCGAAATGCTGTCCAGGCGCACGGTGTTGGCCAGCTGCGCGTTGGCATCCACGTCTGCCTCGAAGCGGCGGGTGGCGTCGGTCTTGAAGTCCGGCTCGTTGCTTTTGGGATCCAGCGGCGGCCGCCCACCCTTGGGCGAGGCCAGCACGATCTCGGCGCCCGCATCCTTGAAGGTGTAGTAGGGCGCAGCCAGCTCTTCCAGCCAGAAGCCGGTCTTCTTGCCGGTGGTGCCGAGTTCGTCGTGCGAGGTCAGAACGATGAGGACTTTCATGGATGATGCTCCTGTGGGTGCTTGATTAGACTGGTCGTCTAGTGATGAGGCCGAGAAAAACACGCCGATGCCGGCGTGCGTGAGACACGCTTTTGTCAGGGGGCGGTATGCAGAAGGCGGGCGGTCAACGCCACGGCGTCGTCGAACGGCCCGGTGGTGCGGCCGATCTTGACCATGATGCTGGTCCCCAGCCACAGCTGATACACGCTTCGGGCGACCGCCTCGGGTGGCTCCCGGGTCGCCACCGATCCGTCGGCCAGGCCCGCCGCAATGGCACGCGCCAGCCGATCGGTGATCCCCGTGGTGCCACGCTGGAGTGCGGCCCGCATGGGTTCGGAAAGGTCCGCCACTTCGGCACCAAGCTTTACGGCCAGGCACTTGCCCTGGCAGTCCTCGAAGGACTGGCTGTCCTGCCAGGCGCGGAAGTACGCGGCCAGTTGCTCGGCCTTGGTCTGGCCCGGCTGGCGGAAGATGCGGTCCATATCGGCGAGATAGGCGCTGAAGTAGTCCTCCAGCAATGCCTCGCCGAAGGCTTCCTTCGAGGCGAAGTAGTGGTAGAACGAGCCTTTGGGGACGCCCGCCGCCGCGAGCACTTCATTGAGGCCGACGGCGGAGAAGCCCTTGGCGCCCATGATCCGCTGGCCGCTGGCAAGGATCGTGTCGCGGACGGTGGAGGGGGTGGTGGGCGAGTTCATGGACGCCACTGTACGCCTGATTAGACCGGTCGTCTAGTTCCTGCTTGCGTGGTCCGCGGGAAGCCGGTCAGCGGCCGGCACTACCCCGTCCCCGGGCGGCGATTGCCGACGGGAAGGGGGCGGATCAAGGTATATTCCCCGGCCCCATTTCCATTGCCAGATATCGCCCCGCCATGAGCACGCCCCGCAAGCACTACAAACACCCCGCAGAATCCGAGATCGGCAACGGCACGATCTACCTCGAGGCGCAGGGCGATGTGATCGTGCGGCAGGTGGAAAGCTACCGCAGCGTGCTGGTCTGGGCGGACAAATCCGGGCAGGCCGATGAGCGCTTCCCGCTGTCCGATCAGCCGCTGTCCTGGCTGGATCTGGATTCGGATGACGCCATCACCGCCAGTCAGTTTGAAGCCGTCTGGAAGCAGGCCAAAGCCGTTTCCGGCTGAGCGTGCCGAAAGGCGGGCGTCACACCGTCCAGCCGGGGCTTTCCGCCGCCGCCACATGCATCAGCTGATCCAGCTGGCGCAGCGCCCGGTGCAGTTCCTGCCGGTTGGCGGCCGCGCCCAATGAAATCCGCACCGCATCGTTGATCGCCACCCCGTCGGGCGTGAACGCCGATGACGGTGCGATGCCCAGCCCCTGCAGGCGCGCGGCGTGGGTGAGGCTGGCATCGGTCCAGTGCGCGGGAAGACGGCACCAGGCGTGCACGCCCGCGCAATGCTGCAGGAACCGCGGCGACAACGCCGACCGCGCCAGATAGCGTCGTTCGGCCGCTTCGTCCTGCACCAGTTTCAGCATGGCCTGCGCGGAGCCATCCAGGATCAGCTGCGTCACCAGGGCGTTCATCAGCGGTGGCGCCATCAGGTTGACCGCGCGCAGGGCGTCGAGCACCGGTTGCCGGTCCATGCCGTCGGGCAGGCGCACGAAACCGGTGTGCAATCCCGGACTGAGGCACTTGGAGAGCGTGGAGATGTAGCAGGCCTGCTGCGGTGCCAGCAGCGCGAGCGGGGCAGGGGCGTCCTCCAGCAGCAGCCAGTAGGGGTCGTCTTCGATCAGCAGCAGGTGCTGGGCGCGGATCACCTCGGCCAGTGCCTCGCGGCGTGCCTGCGGCATCGTGTGGGCGGTGGGGTTCTGTGCGGTCGGGTTGAGATAGACCACGCGCGCGTCGCGTTCTTTCGCGATACGGGCCAGCGCGTCTGGACGCATGCCGTGCGCGTCGCACTCGACCACGTGCAGCCGCCGATCCAGCACCCGCGCGGCGTGCAGCAGTCCCGGGTAGACCAGGGGCTCGCACAGGATCGTGTCGCCGGCGTCGGTCAACGCCAGCAGCAGGGCAGACAGCGCCGCCTGCGCGCCTTCCGTGACGACCAGCGTATCGGCATCGACCTTGCCGAGGATCGGCTTGAGCCATTGTTGCGCGGCCTGATGATCGGCGCGGCTGCCGCCACCGACGTGGTACGTCATCAGGTTGCCGACATCGCTGCGGGTCAGCACCGATGACAGGCCGCGCCGCAGCACCTCGGCCACCTGCTGCCCGCCAGGGCTGGGCGGCAGGTTCATGCTCAGGTCGATCAGCTGGGTCAGTTCCACCTGTGGCGGCGCCACGAACGAGCCCAGCGGGCCGCGTGCATCGATCAGCCCGCGCTTGCGCCCCTCGGTGAAGGCACGGGTGATGGTGGTCAGGTCCACGCCGAGTTCATTGGCCAGGGCGCGTTGCGCCGGCAGGCGCTCGCCGGGACACAGTGCGCCGGACCAGACCGCACGTTCCAGGGCCTGCACGATGCGCAGGTACACCGGCCCGTGGCCGTCGGCGATGAGGGGGCTCCACTCCATGCGCGCATGGTACGCGCGCGGCCGGGCAGGGCTGCGACAGTGTGTCGCATCATGTATGGATCATGTCGTTGCCTAACGTACGCGGCTGCGGCGGGCACCCCCCATGCATATCGGTCATGCAGGGGGGTGTTCGCCACTTCTCATGATCCGGGCCGCCCGGCCCGGCACTGCGTTGGAAGGGCCGTCACGCATGAACCCCGCTACACACCCCGCTCGCCGCGCCACGCTGGCCGGTCGAGCCCGCGCCGGACGCTGGTTCGGCCTGGCAGCGCTGCTGCCGCTGCTCACAGGCTGCAAGAACCTGGAGCTGTTCAATCCCATGGGCAGCATCGCCGAGCAGGAAATGCAGCTGATCCTGGTCTGCACCGGCCTGATGCTGCTGGTGGTGATCCCGGTGATCATTCTGACGCTGTACTTCGCCTGGCACTACCGCGAGTCGAACAAGAAGGCGACCTACGCCCCCACGTGGTCCCACTCCACCGCGATCGAAGTGGTGGTGTGGACGATTCCGTGCCTGATCGTGGTGGTGCTCGGCGTGTTGATCTGGAAGAGCACCCACGCGCTGGATCCCTACCGCCCGATCGCGTCGGACACGCCCGCACTGCGCGTGGAAGTGGTCTCGCTCAATTGGAAGTGGTTGTTCATCTATCCGGACCACAACGTGGCCACGGTCAATGAACTGGTGATGCCGGTCGATACGCCGGTCGCCTTCAAGCTGACCTCCGAGTCGATGATGAATGCCTTCTTCGTGCCGCAACTGGGCAGCATGGTCTACACCATGCCCGCGATGCAGACCCGCCTGCACCTGATCGGGCACACGCCGGGCACCTATGCCGGGATGTCATCGGCCTACAGCGGCTCGGGCTTCTCGGACATGACGTTCGATGCGCGGGTGATGACCGAAGCGGACTTCGACCAGTGGCTGGCGCAGTCGCGTGGCACCGCCCAGCACCTGGACCAGGCCCGCCTGGCCGAACTGGAGAAGCCGACCCACGGTGCGCCGATGCAGCGCTTCGCCAGCGTGGATACCGGACTGTTCGACAGCATCCTGCGCCGTTACGGCGGCATGCCCGATGACGAGATCTGCCTGCCCGGCGAAGAACCCGGCGCGAAATCCCAACTCGTAAGCCTGGCCGCGTCTGCCAGGCGTACCGCGGAGAACTGATTGTGCTTGGAAAGCTGAACCTCGAAGCGATTCCCTACCACGACCCGATCATCATGTCGGCGCTGGTGGGCTCGCTGCTGCTGGGCGTGGCGATCGTCGCGGCCATCACGTATTACAAAAAGTGGGGCTATATCTGGACCGAGTGGATCACCTCGGTGGACCACAAGAAGATTGGCGTGATGTACATCATCCTGGCCCTGGTCATGCTGGTGCGCGGCTTCGCCGATGCGCTGATGATGCGTGCCCAGCAGGCCATCGCCGCCAATGACAGTGCCGGCTACCTGCCGCCGGAGCACTACGACCAGATCTTCACCGCGCATGGCGTGATCATGATCTTCTTCGTGGCCACCCCGCTGATCGTGGGTCTGATGAACATCGTGGTGCCGCTGCAGATCGGCGCGCGCGACGTGGCCTTCCCGTTCGTCAACTCGCTCAGCTTCTGGCTGTCGGCCGTGGGTGCGGTGCTGGTGATGCTGTCGATGTTCGTCGGCGATTTCGCCGCGACCGGCTGGGTGGCGTATCCGCCGCTGTCCGGCATCGAGTACAGCCCCACGGTGGGCGTTGACTACTACATCTGGTCATTGCAGGTCTCGGGCATCGGCACCACGCTGACCGGCCTGAACTTCATCGTCACCATCCTCAAGATGCGTGCGCCGGGCATGGACCTGATGAAGATGCCGGTGTTCACCTGGACCGCGTTGATCACCAACATCCTGATCGTGGCGATCTTCCCGGTGCTGACCGCGACCCTGGCGCTGCTGACCATGGATCGCTATTTCGGGATGCATTTCTTCACCAATGACGCCGGCGGCAACGCCATGATGTACGTCAACCTGATCTGGATCTGGGGCCACCCGGAAGTCTACGTGCTGATCCTGCCGTGCTTCGGCGCGTTCTCGGAGATCATCGCCACGTTTTCGGGCAAGCCGCTGTTCGGCTACCGCTCGATGGTCTACGCCACCTCGTCGATCGGCATCCTGTCGTTCTTCGTGTGGCTGCACCACTTCTTCACCATGGGCTCGGGCGCCAACGTGAATGCCTTCTTCGGCATCATGACCTCCATCATCTCGATCCCCACCGGGGTGAAGCTGTTCAACTGGCTGTTCACCATGTACCGCGGGCGGATCCGCTACCACTCCTCGACGTTGTGGACGATCGGCTTCATGGTCACCTTCGCCCTGGGCGGCATGACCGGCGTGATGCTGGCGATCCCGGGCGCGGACTTCGTGCTGCACAACAGCCTGTTCCTGATCGCGCACTTCCATAACGTGATCATCGGTGGCGTGGTGTTCGGCTGCCTGGCCGGCATCAGTTTCTGGTTCCCCAAGGCCTTTGGCTTCACCCTCAACGAGCGCTGGGGCAAGATTTCGTTCTGGTGCTGGCTGGTCGGCTTCTACCTGGCCTTCATGCCGCTGTACGTGCGGGGCTTCAAGGGCATGACCCGCCGCATGAACCACTATGGCGTGGAGGGCTACCAGCCGTGGCTGATCGTGGCCGCCATTGGTGCGCTGGTGATCGCCGCCGGTATCGCCGCGATGTTCATCCAGTTCTATGTCAGCGTGCGTGACCGCAAGGCCAACATGGACCTCACCGGCGACCCGTGGAATGCGCGCAGCCTGGAGTGGGCGACGTCTTCGCCACCGCCGTTCTACAACTTCGCCAAGCTCCCCGCGATCACCTCGCTGGAGCAGCATTGGGACGACAAGCAGCACGGCCGTGCCTGGCAGCGCCAGGACACCTACGAGGACATTCACATGCCGCGCAATACCGCGTCGGGTGTGGTGATCTCGGTGTTCAGCCTGGTGTTGTGCTTCGCCCTGGTCTGGCACATGTGGGTGCTGGCCGGCATCGGCCTGATCGGGGTGATCGCGACTTTCGTGCTGCGTTCGTATGACCGTGACGTGGATTACTACGTGCCCGCCGCCGAGGTGAAGCGCATCGAAGACGCGCACTTCGCGCAGATGGAAGGAGCCAAGGCATGAGCGGGGATACCCTGACCGCTGCCACGCAGCACGGGCAGCTCGCGGCCGGTCACCACGACCACGCCCATGAGCACCACGACGACGGCAACAAGACCGTCGTCGGGTTCTGGATGTACCTGATGGGCGACTGCCTGATCTTCGCGGTGCTGTTCGCCACCTTTGGCGTGCTGCTCAACGGGACGGCCGATGGCCCCAGTGGCAAGGAACTGTTCAAGTTGGGCTTCGTGCTCTCCGAAACGGTGGTGCTGCTGCTCAGCAGCTTCACCTTCGGCCTGGCGATGCTCGGCATGCAGGCCGGCAAGCGCAACCAGGTGGTGGGCTGGCTGGCCGTGACCGGCGTGCTCGGTGCGGTCTTCATCGGCATGGAGCTGTATGAGTTCGCCGAGCTGATCCATGAAGGCGCCACCCCGGACGTGAGTGCATATCTGTCGGCGTACTTCACGTTGGTGGCCACCCACGGCCTGCACGTCACCTTCGGCCTGCTGTGGCTGGCGATCATGATCCACCAGGTGCTGAAGTTCGGCCTGGACGGCATCGTGCGTCGCCGCCTGGCCTGCCTGAGCCTGTTCTGGCACTTCCTGGATCT
>NZ_KV791306.1:14881-150626 GCF_001807865.1 Stenotrophomonas sp. HMSC10F06
TGTTCTGGCACTTCCTGGATCTGATCTGGATCTGTGTGTTCACCTTCGTCTACCTGAGGGAGTTTGTATGAGCGCGAACGCGCCTGATGCCGATCACGGTGGCGGCCACGCCACCCTGACGGGCTACCTCCTCGGCCTGCTGCTGTGCCTGGTGCTCACCGGTGCCTCGTTCGGCGTGGTCATGACCGATCTGGTGCCGCAGCCGCTGCGCCTGACCGCCATCGTGGTGCTGTGCGTGGTGCAGCTGGTCGCCCAGCTGGTGCTGTTCCTGCATATCGGGGCAGGGCGCAGCCAGCGCGAGAACACCGGCATCTTCCTGTGCACCGCCTTCCTGATCGCCATCGTGGTGGCCGGTTCGCTGTGGGTGATGCACAACGCCAACCTCAACATGATGCCGATGCAGATGTCGGGCACGCCATGAGCCGCTCATCCTGCGCAACCCTGCTGGCCGGGCTGCTGCTCTCCTCTCCCGTGATGCCGGTGGTGGCTGCGGCCCCGCAGGCCCACACCGCGGCAACGGTGTCGGTCAGCGGTCCCTGGGTCCGCCTGCCACCGCCGGCGGCGAATGTCGCCGCCGGTTATGTGCTGCTGCATAACGGCGGCGCTGATGACCGGCTGCTGTCGGCCGCGTCCTCGATGTTCGCCGAGGTGCAGATCCATGCCATGCGCATGGACGGTGAAGTGATGCGCATGCAGGCGCTGCCCGATGGCCTGGCTTTGCCGGGGGGGCAGACCGTCGCGCTGGAGCCCGGCGGCTACCATCTGATGCTGCTCAAGCCGAAGCGGCCGTTGTCGGCCGGGCAGACGGTGCGGGTGAGGCTGCAGTTCGCCCGCAGTGCACCGCAGGTGGTGGAGTTCAGCGTGCGCGATGGCCTGGTGCTGCACGGAGCGGCGAAGTGAGGCGCTGGGTCGCGGCGGGCATCATGACGGTGGCGCTGCTGGGCGGTTGCGCCGATGATCAGGCACCGGTAATGGGCCAGGCGGCACTCGGCGCGGTCAAGCTGGAGAGCAGCGACGGCCGAACGCTTGCGATCCGCGACCTGCAGGGCACGCCGACGCTGCTGTTCTTCGGTTTCACCCACTGCCCCGAAGTATGTCCGCTGAGCCTGGTCAAGGCGGTGCAGATCAAGCGGCTGCTGGGCCCCGCGGCAGAGCAGCTGCAGGTGGCCTTCATCACCGTCGACCCGCAGCGCGATACGCCCGGGCACCTGCGCGAGTACCTGGCGGCCTTCGATACGACCTTCCTCGGCCTGGCCGGCGACGAGGCCGGTACCCGCGCCATCGCCGAGAGCCTGGGCGTGAGCTATCGGCGCGTCGGCGAAGGGGACAGGGCGACCTTCGAGCACACGGCCTCGTGGTTCCTGCTCGGTGCTGACGGCCAGCTGCAGGACGTCTACGGCTATGCAATGAGCGAACAGGATATCGTCGAGAAGCTGCGCGTTCGGCTGGCCGAGGCCGGCACGTAAGCGGGCTGCAGGCCACTCCCCACGCCGTCGCATGGCCATGGACCGTGCAGGCGCGCACCGCGCGGATGGATCCGCCCGGTGGTCACCACGCGCGGGCGCGCACGTCCCAGCAGGCCGCGGTGAAGGTTACGGACTCGCCGTCGACGAACGGCTCGAAGACATGCAGCACCTCCTCGAGCACCTTCGTTCGTACGTCCGCAGCTAGGTTGTTGTTGCGCAGTGCGCTCCCGACCGGTCCCAGCAGCGAGACGTACGTCGCCAGATCCGCTCGGTTGATCCGGCACACGACATCCAGCGGCAGCAGCTCGATATCCTCCCAGCCGCCGTCGCCCAGGATCTGCTCGACCCGGGCCTGATCGGCAAACGCAAACTGACCCGGTGCGCCGGGCTGGCGCGGTGGCAACGGCAGCCAGGGCGCCGCGGCGCGCTCGGCGGTGGTCATGAAGGCATTCTCGTCCGCCCCACGCCAGACCAGCGCCTGCAGCACCCCGCCGCGTCTGGCGGCGCGCTGCAGTTGGCCAAAGGCCTGCACCGGCTCATCGAAGAACATCACGCCGAAGCGCGACACGATCCGGTCCAGGCTCCCCGGGGCGAATGCGTGCTGCTGCGCGTCGGCGACGATGAACTCCACGGCCAGGCCGGCGCGCTGCGCGCGCACGCGCGCCAGGGCGATCATCGGGGCGGAGATGTCGACCCCGGTGACGTGTGCCTCCGGCCCCAGGCGCCCGGCCATGCCCAGCGCCACTGCGCCGGTGCCGCAGCCGACATCCAGCACCCGCAGATCGTCGCCCGGCGGGATCGCGGCCAGCAGATGGTCGGCCAGCGGCGCGAACATCTGGTCGAGAAGGCGCTGCGCGTCCACCCAGGCCTCACCGGCCGGGCCATTCCATAACGCGTGCTGCGAGGTATCGGTCATTGAACGGCTCGATCTGGGCGTGCCAGTGGTATGAAGAGAATGCACTGTGCCACCTCAACCAACGTTGAGGTCAAGTAGCCAGGCCTCAGCCCCGCCACACATCCACGAGCAGTTTCACGTTCAACACGATGATCAACCCGCCGATCAGCCACGACAGCACGATCAGCCAGCGTGGCGCCACCAGCGCCCCCATCTTGGCCTTGTCCGAGACGAACCGCACCAGCGGCACCACCGCGAACGGCAGCTGCATCGAGAGCAGCACCTGGCTCAACACCAGCAACCGTGCGGTGCCTTGCTCGCCATAGATGGCCGTGACCACCACCACCGGCACGATCGCGATGCCGCGGGTGATCAGCCGCCGCGCCCACGGGGCGATCCGCAGCCGCAGGAAACCTTCCATCACGATCTGGCCGGCCAGCGTCGCGGTCACGGTGGAGTTGATGCCCGAAGCGAGCAGGGCGACCGCGAACAACGTCGAGGCCAGGCCGACGCCCAGCATAGGCGCGAGCAGTTCGTAGGCCTGCTCGATCTCCTGCACATCGGTCCGGCCATGCGCATGGAACACCGCGGCCGCCAGGATCAGGATCGAGGCGTTGATGAACAACGCCAGCATCAGCGCGATGGTGCTGTCGGTCACCGCCCAGTGCAGCGCGCTGCGGCGACCGGCATCCGTGCGCGGGTAGGCGCGGGTCTGCACGATGGAGGAGTGCAGGTAGAGATTGTGCGGCATCACGGTGGCACCGATGATGCCGATCGCCAGGTACAGGGCCCTGGGATCGGTCACCACCTGCGCGTGCGGAATGAACCCGGCCAGCACCGCCTGCAGCGGCGGGGCGGCGATGAAGATCTGGATCGCAAAGCAACCGAAGATCACCAGCAGCAGCGCGATCACGAACGCCTCAAGGGCACGGAACCCACGGTTCATCAGCAGCAGCACCAGCACCACGTCCACCGCGGTGATGATCGCGCCGGCCAGCAGCGGGATCCCGAACAACAGCTTCAGCGCGATTGCCGTGCCGATGACTTCCGCCAGATCGCAGGCGATGATCGCGATCTCGCACAGCAGCCACAGGCCCAGGTTGACCGGCTTTGAATAGTGGTCGCGGCAGGCCTGCGCCAGATCGCGCCCGGTGGCGATGCCCAGGCGCGCCGAGAGCCCCTGCAGCACGATCGCCATCAGGTTGGAGAGCAGGATCACCGAGAGCAGCAGGTAACCGAACTGCGCACCGCCGGCGATGTCGGTGGCCCAGTTGCCCGGGTCCATGTAGCCGACCGAGATCATGTAGCCCGGGCCGAGGAAGGCCAGCAGCCGGAACCACCAGTGACCGCCACTCGGGACCGCGACGCTGGCGTTCATCTCGCCCAGGCTGGGCGTATGCCCGGCCGAGGACGGCCAGGCGGGGGCGTTTTCTGGGCGGCGTTGGATATCCACGGCCGCAATATAGCAGAGGCTATGTTAGTAAGGCTTTGCAATCCGTGGCCTCCCAACGCCTTAACCCTGAACCGCGTATCGTCACCGCTCTTTTCAGCTGGAGTGGATGCATGCGTTGGATCGTGTTGTTGGCCGCATTGGCCATGCCCGTGGTGGCGTGGTTCTCACAGACCGGCGCGTTCGGCCCGACCAACGGTGCAGTGTCCGACCAGTACCCGACCCTGCTGGTCGCGGCCGGTTATGCCTTCGCGATCTGGGGTCTGATCTTCCTGTGGGACGTGCTGTTCGGATTCTGGCAGCTGCGACTGCGCAAGCCGGACATCACCGGGGTGCGCCCGTGGGCGGCGGCCGGTTTCGCGTTGACCGCCGCCTGGATGCCCGTGTTTTCCAACCAGTGGTTCCTCCCGGCGCTGGCGATCATCTGGGCCGCCTTGCTCTGCGTGATCGTGGCCGCCTACCGCGCCTCGCCGGTCACCGCGCCGGGTGGCCAGCGTGCGTGGGCTGCCTATCCGTTGGCGCTGCATGCCGGTTGGTTGTCGCTGGCGGCCTTCCTCAATACCGCCCAGGTGATCGTCGCCCATGGCTGGCTGCCGACCGACAACATGCTCGGCTGGAGCCTGGTGCTGCTGGTGCTGGCCACGCTGCTGGTGCTGGTGGTCAACCAGCTGCTGCGCGGGCACTTCGCCTATCCGGCCGCCGTCATCTGGGCGCTGGCCGGGATGTACGTCAAGCAGTCCGGCTGGGATCTGCCGGGGGCCCACAACATCGCCATCCTGGCGCTGGTGCTGATCATCATCGTGGTGATCCAGACCATCTGGCTGCGCGTGCGCGCCTGGCACCAGCCGCGCGCCATCGTCGCCGCCCATCGTCATCGCCGTTGATTCCTTCTGCAGGAGATACCCCATGAACATCGCAATGAAGGCGCGCGGCTGATGCGCGCTGCCATCCACACCACCTTCGGTGACCCGACCCAGGTCCTGCACGGCGGCGACGTGCCGCAGCCGGCCCCGGCGGCCGGCGAGGTGCGCATCCGCACCGTGCTGGCGCCCATCCACAATCATGACCTGTGGACCGTTCGCGGTCAGTACGGCTACAAGCCCGAACTGCCCGCCGTCGGTGGCAGCGAAGGCACCGGCGTGATCGACGCGCTGGGCGAAGGCGTCGACGGCCTGAAGGTCGGCCAGCGCGTCAGCGCCGCGTCGGTGCACGGCACCTGGGCCGAGTACTTCATCGCGCCGGCGCGCATGGTCATTCCCATGCCCGACAGCATTGATGACAACGCGGCGGCACAGCTGATCGCCATGCCGCTCAGTGCCTTGATGCTGCTGGAGTTCCTGCAGGTGAAGCAAGGCCAGTGGATTCTCCAGAATGCGGCCAACGGCGCGGTCGGCAAGGCGCTGGCGATGCTGGCCAAGGCACGTGGCGTGCACTGCATCAACCTGGTGCGGCGCGACGCGGGCGTGACCGAGATGGCCGGACTCGGCATCGACCACACCATTTCCACCGCGCAGTCCGACTGGATGGCCCAGGTGCAGGCCACGGTCGGCAAGGCATCGATCGCCGCCGCCGTGGACTCGGTTGGCGGGCGCGCCAGCAGTGAGTTGATGACCCTGCTGGGCGATGGCGGCACGTTGGTGTCGTTCGGCTCGATGACCGGTGAGCCGATGCAGCTCAGCTCGGGCGATGTGATCTTCAAACAGGCCACGGTGAAGGGCTTCTGGGGCAGCAAGGTCAGCCAGGCGATGGCGCCGGAAGACAAGCGGCGCCTCGTTGGCGAACTCCTGCAGCTGGCCGCACGCGGTGGATTGAGCCTGCCGGTGGACGGCGTGTTCGGGCTGGATGAGGTGGCCGCTGCCGCCAAGGCCAGCCTGGAGCCAGGCCGTAACGGCAAGGTGCTGCTGCGCCCCTGAGAAGGACCGGTAGAGCCGACCGTTGGTCGGCTGCCCTTGACCCGGGCGCTGCGTCAGCCGACCAACGGTCGGCTCTACGTGGGATGTGGCGCCGCCTCAGCCGACCAACGGTCGGCTCTACGTGGAATGTGGCGCTGCGTCAGCCGACCAACGGTCGGCTCTACCTTTCTGCGCGCAATGCTTCGATCACCACGCGCATCGCGCTGGAGGATTGCCGGCGGCTGGGGTAGTAGGCGTAATAGCCGTCGAAGGGATCGCACCAGTCCGGCATGACACGCCGCAAGGCACCGGCGGCGATGTCCTCGAGCACCATGTCCTCGGGCAGATAGGCCAGTCCGGCACCGGCCAGGGCGGCGCGACGGATCGCGCTGCTGCCGTTGAAGGTCCATTGGCCGTCCACGCGCACGTTCACCTCCTCGCCGTCCTTTTCCAGGTCCCACACCATCAGCCCGCCGTGGGTTGGCAGGCGCATGCCGATGCAGTTGTGTGCGGCCAGATCGGCCGGCACCTGCGGCGCGGTATGCGTGGCGAAGTAGGCCGGGCTGGCCACGATCGCCATGCGCTGCGGCGGGCTGATCGGCACGGCGATCATGTCCTTGGCCACGCGCCCGCCCAGACGGATGCCGATGTCGTAGCGCTGGGCGACGATGTCGGCCAGGCCGTAGTCGATGGTGAGCTCCACACGCAGGTCGGGGTAGGCGGGCAGCACGGCCGACAGCCGCGGCCACACGATCGTGTTGGCCGCATGTTCGGCGGTGGTGATGCGGATCGTGCCGGCCGGGCGGTCGCGGTACTCGCTGATCGCGGCCACTTCGGCCTCGATCTCCTGCATGCGCGGCGCGACGGTGTCGTACAGCCGCTCGCCAGCCTCGGTCATCGAGACGCTGCGCGTGGTCCGGGTCAGCAGGCGCACGCCCAGGCGCTCTTCCAGGCCGCGGACGGTGTGGCTCAGCGCAGACTGCGAGACGCCGAGCTGGGCGGCCGCGCGGGTGAAGCTGCGCTCGCGCGCGACAGTGACGAACACCTGCAGATCGTTGAAATTCTCGCGGGCCATGGAGCGGGGGCCGAGGGCGCATGGCAGTCATGCGCGCCCATGATGCGCGGGCCCGACTGATGAACTCAAGTAGCGTTGTTTACCCATTGATGAGGATCAGTCATGGCTGCATCCCGGTTGCGATGGGTAGTTCCCGCGCGGGGCCAGGCCTAGAGTGAGGGTGCCGGCGGCGTGCTTCGTCGCTCCCCACAGGAGATCGCTTCATGGACTTGTTCACCGCCGCGCTGTCGCTTTCGATGGCCGCCACCGCGCCCGCCGAAGCGGCGCCCATCGCCATCACCCGCGCCGGCAGCACCGCCTCGGCGGCCGGCCCGGCCGATTACTTCACCGGCCGCGTGCGCATCGATGCGCCCTTCCAGGCCGATGCGCCGGCACGGGTCGGCGGAGCGACGGTCACCTTCGAGCCCGGTGCCCGCACCGCATGGCATACCCATCCGCTGGGCCAGACCCTGATCGTGACCGCAGGCGTGGGCAGCGTGCAGGAGTGGGGCAAGGCTGCGCGCGAGATCCGCCCCGGGGACATCGTCTGGATTCCACCGGGCGTCAAGCATTGGCACGGCGCGCAGGCCACCACGGCGATGACGCATATCGCGATCGCCGAAGCGGTGGACGGCTCGCCGGTGACGTGGATGGAGCAGGTCAGCGACGCGCAGTACAGCGGTAACTGAACCACGCTCCGTGACAGGGACGGTCATGTCACATCCGCCTGCGTACCCTTACAGGCGGGTTGAAACAGGAGAACCGTCTTGAGCAATGTGTTCATCGTCGGCGCAGCCGGCAAGGTTGGCCGTCATCTGGTCGAACAGCTGGCCGACAAACAGCATCGAGTGCATGCCCTGCATCGCCGCGCCGAGCAGGGCCCGGAACTGAAAGCACGTGGCGCCACGCCGGTCACCGGTGATCTCACCGCCACCGACGTCGATACGCTGGCCGGCCAGATGGCAGGCAGCGACGTCGTCGTCTTTACCGCCGGCGCGGGTGGCGCCGGCATCGAAGTGACCAACGCCATCGACGGCCGCGGCCTGGAACTTGCCGTGGATGCCGCCCGGCAGGCGGGCGTGCGTCGTTTCCTGTTGGTCTCGGCATTCCCCGAAGCCGGCCGCAACAAGGCCATGGGCGAGGGCTTCGAGAATTACATGACGGTCAAGAAACGCGCCGACGTGTATCTGGCCGCGACCGATCTGGACTGGGTCATCCTTCGCCCGGGCACCTTGAAAGATACAGCAGGCACCGGCCGCGTCACCGCGGGACCGGCGATCGCCTACGGTGATATCCCGCGCGCCGATGTGGCCGCCACCCTGGTCGCGCTGGTGGAACAGCCGCAGCTGCGGCGGACGATCATCGAGCTGACCGAAGGCGACCAGCCTGTCGATGCAGCGATCGCGGCGCTCGCCCACGCGTAAGCGGGGCTGCCTGGTGCGGCAATGGTAAAATCGCGCTTCCACACCGCAACACAGACGAGCACGCCATGACCAACGCCTCCTTCTATCCCATCGGTACCCCTGGCCAGCCCTGGGGCGCTGAAGAGAAGGCGCAGTGGCGTGCCCGCCAGGTGCCGCAGCGGCGCTATGCCGATGACGTGCTGCCGGTGCTGGAGGCATTGCGCGGCCGCTTCGATGTCAGCCAGTACGGCACGTTGGATTACGCCCCGGACCAGTACCCGCTGTTCGCCGTGCGCAGCCGCGACTGGAACCCCGCGCTGCCGACGATGCTGGTCACCGGCGGCATCCACGGCTACGAAACCAGTGGCGTGCAGGGTGCCCTTCAGTTCCTGCAGACCCGCGCGGCCGAGTACGCCGGGCGCGCCAATCTGCTGGTGGTGCCCTGCGTCAGCCCGTGGGGCTATGAGCGCATCCAGCGCTGGAACGCCGAGGCGATCGATCCGAACCGCTCCTTCATGGTCAACAGCCCGGCGGCCGAAGCGGCCGCGCTGATTGCTCTCGTCGCGCCGCTGAAGGGCAGTATCGTGATGCATATCGACCTGCACGAAACCACGGACAGCGATGAAACCGAGTTCCGCCCGGCCCTGGCCGCGCGCGACGGCAAGCCGTTCGAGCCGGGTCTGATCCCGGATGGTTTCTATCTGGTCGATGACAGCGAGAACCCGCAGCCTGCGTTCCAGACCGCCGTCAACGCGGCCGTCGAACGGGTGACCCACATCGCCCCGGCTGACGACAAGGGCGAAATCATCGGCTCGCCGGTGGTCGCCCCCGGCGTGATCGAATATCCGCTGGAAAAGCTGGGTCTGTGCGCCAGTGTCAGCGGTGCGACCTTCACCTCCACCACCGAGGTGTACCCGGACAGCCCGCGCGCCACCCCGCAGCAGTGCAACGATGCCCAGGTGGCGGCGATCTGCGCGGCGATCGATTACGCGTTGGCCGCCCCCAGGAACTGATCCAGCAACCACAGCGCGGCCGGCCCCAGCGGCGCGCCCTTGCGCCACACCGCATCGGTGGAAACCAGCCGTGGCCAGCCCGGCAGGGGCAGCTCCACCAGCATGCCCCGGCCGTAGCGCGTGACCAGCGCGCGCGGCAGTTCGGCCCAGCCGAAGCCGTCCTCGGCCATCTCCAGCACCATCAGGTAGTCCGAGGCGGACCACGTCCGCCCGCGTGCGTGGCCCTCACGGCAGGCGTCGCCGCTCAGGCAGATCTGGCGATGACCGGCCAGGTGCAATTCCTCCGGCGCGGCCACGGCGGCCAGCGGGTGAGCGGCGGCCACGAATACCGCCATCTCCGCACGCAGGGGCAGGGCGCGTACCGCCAGTTCGGAAGGATAGGGCGGCTGATGCGGGATCAGCCCGAGCTGGGCACGGCCGCGCTGCACCACGTCCAGCACGTCACTGCCTTCGGCATCCAGCCATTCCAGTTCGATATCCGGAAAACGATGCTCGAACCGACGCAGCAGATGCTGATCCGGATTGAGCTGGTAGATGTCCGAGAACACCAGGGTCAGGCGCGGTTCGACCTCGTCGGCCAGGCGGATGCTGAGCTGCTCGAGGCGGTCGGCGGCGGCCAGGATTTCCTGCGCATGGCCGAGCACTTTGCGGCCGTCTTCGGTCAGCACCGGGTAACGACCACTGCGATCGAACAGGGTGAGGCCCAGATCCGCTTCCAGCGTGGCGATCGCGGTGCTGATGGTGGATTGGGTCTTCTTCAAACGGCGTGCGGCGGCGGAGAACGAGCCGAGGGCCGCGGCCTCGACGAACGCGTGCAGGGATTCAGGGCCATAACGCATGGATGTATCGCCTTTGTCGATGGATTCCATCTTGGGACTGATGGAAAAGGCGATGATAATGGGCGCGTCGCTTGGGTGCCATTGACCGGCTGCCGTACCGACCAACGGTCGGTACCTACCGGACTGCATGCCCGGATTTACCGGACCACGTGCCGACCCGGTGTCGGCAGCCATGTCACCCGGCCAGCAGCGACGCATGCGCATCCGCCATCCCGGCCGATGCCCCGGTGCCCGGCATTCCGCCGGCGCGTACCGGCCGCAATCAAGGAGCTTTCCATGCACACACAGGTGCATTCGCAACCCCGTGCCCGCGGTGGACTGATCGCCTGGGCCTGCCTGACCATGGCGATCGTCGCCGAAGTGGTCGGTACCTCGTTCATGGCCGATGCCGCCCGTCATGGCGGCTATGTGGGCTATGCCGTGATGGCCGTGGCCCTGGCCATTTCGTATTACTTCCTTGCGCTGTCGGTGCGCGGCATCGCGGTCGGTGTCGCCTACGCGGTGTGGGAAGGCCTCGGCCTGACCCTGCTGACCCTGGTCGGTATTTTCGTGTTCAAGGACAGCCTGTCGGTGCAGCAGATGTTCGGCCTGGTGATGGCGGCGGTCGGCATCGTCTGCGTCACGCTCGGCGAGGAGCACACGTCATGAATCTCACCGCCTTTCTGTTCGTGGTCTGCTCGGCCCTGATCGACATCGCCGCCAACATGATGGTCGCCAAGTCCGATGGCTTCCGTAAGCCAGCATGGGGCGTCGCCGCGATCGTGCTGGTCTGGATCGCGTTCGCGATGCTCGGCCAGGCGGTCAAGACCCTGGACCTGGCCACCGCTTATGCGATGTGGGGTGCGATCGGTGTGATCGGCACCGCGCTGTGCGGGCGCGTGCTGTTCGGCAATCGTCTGCGCCCGATCGGCTGGGTGGGCATTGCGCTGGTCACCGCGGCGGTGGTGGTGCTGTCCAGCCACTGATCCCGCTCAGCGGAACAACTGGTTCAGCACCGTGCCGGAGGCCGCGTCCGCGAAGCCGTCGAAGCGGCCTTCGTCCTTGAGCAACTGCGAGGCGCGCATCATCCCGCCCCAGGCAGTACGCGCCATCGCACCGCCAACGCTCACCCGGCGCACGCCCATGGCGGCAATGTCCTGCAGGGTGAACGGCAACGCGCTGCCCACCAGCAGGTTGACCGGTCGCGGTGCCACTGCGGCCACCACCGCCTCGATCTGCTCGCGGGTGCTGATGCCCGGTGCGTAGAGGCAGTCCGCACCCGCCTCGGCATAGGCGCGCAACCGCGTGATCGCATCCTCCAGGTCCGGGCGGCCGACGAAGAAGTTTTCGGCACGGCCGATCAGCAACACATCCTCTCCGGCCTCGTCGATCGCACGGCGCGCCGCGCGCACCCGGGCCACGGCATCGTCCAGCGTGCGCAGCGGATGGTCCGGGTCCGGGCTGGCGTCTTCGATGGAGATGCCAGCCACGCCCGTGGCGATGGCAAGGGCGACGTTGCGGCCGACCTCCTGCAGCGTGCCGAAGCCATCGCCGAAATCGGCGTTCAACGGCAGCGGGGTCGCGGCGGCGAGGGAGTGGAGATGGGCGAGCGTTTCCTCCAGCGTCAACGTGCCATCGGCCTGGGCCTGGCTCCACGCATAGCCGGAACTGGTGGAGGCCAGTGCCTGGAAACCGAGGCTGTGCAGATAGCGTGCGCTGCCGGCGTCCCACGGGTTGGGCAGCACGAAGCAGCCGTCATCGTGCAACGCGCGGAAGGCCGCGCGGCGCGGGCGGGGGTCGAAGGACAGGTCCGTCATCGTGCGCATCCGGTAAACAGTGGCCTGATGGTAACGCCCGCCGCTGCCACGCCCATGCTGCGCTTGCCCGGGTGCCTTTTGCGTGCAAGCCTGGTGCTGCGCCGGGCGGCCGGCGCAGCCAAGGAGGCGCGCATGCTCGAGGTGATCGATCTGCTGTTGGCCCCGCTGTTCAGGATCAGCCCGGTGCGGTGCCTGCGCGATCCGGCCTACCGCCAGCGCATCCACCGCGAACAAGGCAAGGCCGGGCGCTATCGCATGATCTTCCTGATGCTGCTCGTACTGGCCGCGATCGCACTGTTGGCGCTGGTGATCCTCGCGCGCTACGGGCGTTAGCGAGGAACAGTCAGGGCAGTCTCAGGCGCGCACCCACCGCGCGCACAGCCCCACCAGCACCAGCGTCACCGCCACCGCGCTGAAGGCGAACACCAGGCTGCTGGCCTGCGCCACGAAACCGATCAGTGCCGGGCCGGCCAGCACACCGGCATAGCCGAGCGTGGTGATCGCCGGGATGGCCAGGCTTTCTGGCATGACCTTCTGGTTGCCGGCCATCGAGAACAGGGCCGGCACGATGTTGGCGCAGCCCAGGCCGACCAGGGCATAACCGCACAGGGCCAGCGGCATCCAGGCAGCGAACGTTGCCAGCGCGAAGCCCGACGCCGCGACCAGGCTGCCGATCAGGATCGAACGATGGCGGCCGAGCCTGGCCACCACGCCATCGCCGACGAGACGGGTCACGGTCATCGCGATGGCAAAGGCCAGGTAGCCCAGGCCGGCGCGCGAGGGATCGACCTGCTGCACTTCATGCAGGAACACCGCGCTCCAGTCCAGCACCGAGCCTTCGGCCAGGAACGCCACGAAACACAGCACCCCGATCGTGAGCACCACGCCGTGCGGCACCGCGAACATCGGCGCATCACTGGGGGCCTTGTCGGTCCGCCAGTGCGGCAGCGAAAGGGCCAACAGCGCGGCCATCACCGCAGACGCCAGCAGGCAGACCAGCCACGGCGGCAGGTGGAAGGCGAGCAGGGCGGTCATCGCGCCGGCACCGACGGCGCCGCCGATGCTGTAGAAGGCGTGGAAGCCGGACATCATCGGCCGGCCGCTGTCGCGCTCGACCATGATCGCCTGCATGTTCATCACGCAATCGCAGGCGCCCACGCCGGCACCGAACACGAACAGCACCAGGCCCAGGGTCAGCGGCGAGGGCGCGACGGCAAGCAGGGGCAGGGTGGCGATCACCATCACCAGCGTGGCGATCATGACCGCGCGGCAGCCGTGGCGTGCGGCGAGCATGCCGGCGATCGGCATCGCCAGCAGCGAGCCGGCGCCCAGGCACAGCAGCACCAGGCCCAGTGATCCTTCATCCAGCCCGGTGCGGCGCTTGGCGAACGGGACCAGCGGCGCCCAGGCAGCGGTGGCGAAGCCGGGCAGGAAAAGGCAGCGCGGGTGGCGTGCTGCTGCCCGCGGGCGGCAACGGAAGAGAGCGGGGTCATTGGTCTGGAGATTCCTGGGAAAGTGTCAACGGCGCGAGGCGAGCTGGATATCCACGCCGCGACGGACGAATGCGTCGATCTGCGGCGCAGGCGCATCGGCTTCGAGCACCAGCACATCGATGTCATCGACGGTGCCGATGCGATGGCTCGCCTGGGCGCCGAGCCTGTCGTTGGTGGCCACCACCACGCAGCGGCTGCTGGCGGCCAGCATCGCCCGCTTGAGGGCGGCTTCTTCGCCATCGACTGCCCACAGCCCCTGCTGCGCATCCACTGCGCAGGTGCCGATGAAGAACAGATCCACGCGTAGTCCGCCCATGGCCTCCAGTGCCTGCGCGCCCACGGTGGCGCCGATGCGAGGGTCAAGGCGGCCGCCGATCAGCGTGACCTCGATGCCGCCGCGCGCCATCAGGGTGAGCGCGATATCCGGTCCATTGGTCAGAATATGCAGGCCTTCCAGCGCTGGCAGGCAGGCGGCGATGGCGCTGTTGGTGGAACCGGCATCGAGCAGAACGGTGTCGCCGGCCCGGATCTGAGCGGCGGCCTCGCGTGCCAGTGCCTGTTTCTGCGTTTTCTGCACGGTTTGGCGGGCACTCAGCGGGGGAAAGTCCGGGGTTGCGGGCAGTGCGCCGCCATACACCTTCCGGCACAGGCCCTGCTGCGCGAGATCGCGCAGATCGCGGCGGATCGAGTCCTCGGAGACCTGAAGGTCCACTGCCAGCTGGGCCGAAAGAACCCGGCCGTGTTGCTGGAGCAGGCCGAGGATGGTCTGCTGGCGTTCGCTGGGGAGCGTGTCCGGGGCGGGTGTCATGGCGAAAGCGGCCTGTGCTGCGTCTGCGTGTTGATGCGCATTCTATTGATATGCGCATGAACGTGCAAATGCCCGGAGCGGCCGCATTCAACCGTCTTGCTCGCGTGTAAGCCCGCTGGTCGAACGTGTCCTTCGCTGGCGTCGCGGGCGTCTATGTCGACTCTGGCGTCGCTGCCATCGGTGCGTCACCGCCATCGCCGCCATCACTGCCATCAACGGCACGGAGGGCTGGAGGATGTTCTGGGTCACGACATTGGTTTGGTCCAGAACCAGAAGGCATGTCGATATGTATTGCGCACCGCACTCGCCAACGGTAGGTGCGCACACGGTTTTCATCGAATCTGAAAGATTCATCGAGCGCAATGCGCGCGGCGTGCAAGGCGTTGTGGACCGTTTTCGGCAGCGACGTCCCGCGTAGTCAACAAATCGTCGCCGAGGGTTCACAGTCCATTGATTCAGCGGGAGTGTAGATTCGATCCACAGGTCGAGGTTGTGTCTCCGACCGATTCTTTTTCCAGGCAGATCACGCTTCGTCCTGTGCGTATCACGCGCGGGGCGGCGAGTGGCTGCGCCATGCCTCCCCCGTTGAGTCTTCCCCCAATGTCCGCTCGCAATCGCACCCGTGAGGTCTCCGCCGCCAAGGCCGAGGCCCTGGTCAAAACCGATGCCCTGCGTGCGCGCCGGCGCCGCATCACGCAGACCGTCGTGCCTGGCGACCACATCGAACGTGCCAGTGGCCGCGACCATCGCGTGCTGTTTGTCGTCTCGGAGATGGCCGACTACATCAAGGCCGGCGGCCTGGGTGATGTCGCCGCCTCGCTGCCGCGTGCGCTGCGCGACCGCGCGGACATGCGCGTATTGATTCCCGGCTATCGCGAGGTGCTCGAGCGCACCGGGCCGATCCAGGTGATCGGGCAGACCCCGGCGCACGCGGCGTTGCCAGCCTGCGTGATCGCACACACCGTGCTGGACGACGGACTGCCGGTCTACGTGCTGATCTGCCCGGAGCTCTATGAACGCGACGGCTCGCCGTACGTCGACGCGGCCGGGGAGCCGTGGGCCGACAACGCGGTGCGCTTTGCCACGCTGTCGCGCGCGGCGGCGGTGATCGCCGCAGGTGAGGCCGGCATGGACTGGACGCCGGGCCTGCTGCACCTCAATGACTGGCCGTGCGCGCTGGCCGCAGCCTACGTGCGCTGGTCGGGCAGCAAGGCCTCGTGCCTGCTCACCATCCACAACCTGGCCTACCAGGGCCTGTTCCCGGCCAGCCTGGCCGCAGACCTGGGCATCGCCGAGGCGCAGCGCGAAGCGCTGGATTTCCACGGGCAGCTGTCCTTCCTGCGCGGCGGCATCGTGCATGCCGACCAGGTCAATACGGTCAGCATCAGCTATGCCGCGCAGATCACCGCGCCGGCGGAGGGCTGTGGTCTGGACCGGCTGCTCTCGCGCCGTGCAGCGCTGGGGCACCTGAGCGGCATCGTCAACGGCATCGACAGCAGCTGGGACCCGCGCACCGACCATCACCTGCCGGTGCACTTCAGCGTGCAGTCCTGCGAAGGGCGCGACCACAACGCGCGCCATGTCCGGCGTGCGTTCGGCCTGCCCGAAAGCCGGGGCCCGCTGTTCGCGGTGGTCTCGCGGCTGGTCCACCAGAAGGGCCTGGACCTCACCTGCGACGTCGCCCCGCAGATCGTGGCCGCCGGTGGCCAGCTGGTCATCATCGGCGGTGGCGAGCCACAGATCGAAGCGCAGGTGCGTGAACTCGCGCGCCGCTATCCGGGTAGCGTCTCGGCCTACATCGGTTTCGATGAAACGCTTGCGCGCCGCATGTTCGCCGGCGCCGACTTCCTGCTGATGCCATCGCGGTTCGAGCCGTGCGGCCTGAGCCAGATGTACGCCCAACGCTTCGGCTGCCTGCCGATCGCGCACGCCACCGGCGGCCTGATCGATACCGTGGACGATGGCGTCACCGGCTTCCTGTTCAACGGCGCCGAAGCCGATGCGCTGCGCCGCTGCGTGCAGCGTGCATTCCGCACCTTCCGTCAGTCCGGGCTGATGGCGGCGATGCGCCGCGCGGCGATGCTGCGCCCGAGCGGCTGGGATATCGCCGGCACGCATTACCTGGATCTTTATCAACGCACCACGGAAGCACGCGCATGAGCACGCAATGGGAACTGGATGCCGGGATCGAGCCCGGCGGTGAGAGCGTGTCCGCAGCGCCATTGGCCGAGGCGGCGTTGTTGCCGGCGCGGGCGTCGATTGCCGTCGGCGCGCCTGGCGATGCCTTCGCGCTGCTGGGCCCCCACCGTGATGCCACCGGTGCCTGGCGCCTGCACGTGCTGTTCCCGGCCGCACTCGCGGTCCTGCGCCGCGACGCGGCCGGCCACTGGCGGCCGATGGCCGCCATGGGCGAGGGCATCTTCGAGGCGCCCATCGAGGGGCCCGTGGTGAGCCTGTTGCGGGTCGATTGGGGTGGCGTGCAACAGGAGATCGAAGACGTTTACGCCTTCGGTCCCGTGCTGGACGAGGACGCACTGGCCGGCATCGCCGCCGGCGACCCGAACAGCATCCGCGTGGCGCTGGGTGCACACCAGGCACAGCAGCAGGGCATCGATGGCGTGCGTTTCGCCGTCTGGGCCCCGAACGCGCGCCGTGTTTCGGTGGTGGGCGACTTCAATGGCTGGGACGGGCGGCGTCACCCGATGCGGCTGCGCCATGGCGCTGGCGTGTGGGAGATCTTCCTGCCGCGCGTGGAGGCCGGCGCGCGCTACAAGTTCGAGATCACCGCGGCCGACGGGACCCAGCTGACCCACAAGGCCGACCCGATGGCCCGCCAGTCCGAGCTGCTGCCGGGCACGGCCTCGGTAGTGGCCGATGGGGCGCAGCGTGCATGGCAGGACGACGCCTGGATGCAGGCGCGCGCATCGATGGATGACCGCGCGATCTCCATCTATGAAGTGCACGCCGGTTCCTGGCGGCGCGGTGAGAACGGCGACGTGCTCGACTGGGACCAGCTCGGCGACCAGCTCATTCCCTACGTGACGGGCCTGGGCTTCACCCATATCGAACTGCTGCCGGTCAGCGAGCATCCGTTCGGCGGTTCGTGGGGCTATCAGCCGCTCGGCCTGTACGCCCCCACCGCGCGGCACGGCGGGCCGGACCGTTTCGCACGCTTCGTCGATCGCTGCCACCAGGCTGGACTGGGGGTGATCGTGGACTGGGTCGGCGCGCATTTCCCATCCGATGCGCATGGCATGCAACGTTTCGACGGCACTGCGCTGTATGAGCACGATGACCCGCGCCAGGGCCTGCACCCGGACTGGGACACGCTGATCTACAACTTCGGCCGCAGCGAAGTGACCGGCTTCCTGATCGGCAGCGCACTGGAGTGGATCGAGCGGTTCCATATCGATGGCCTGCGCGTGGATGCCGTCGCCTCGATGCTGTATCGGGACTACAGCCGCGAGGACGGGCAGTGGATCCCCAACGCGCACGGTGGCCGCGAGAACCTGGAAGCGATCGCCTTCCTGCGCGACCTCAACGATGCCATCGCCCGGCAGGCACGCGGCGTGCTGGTGATCGCCGAGGAATCCACTGCGTGGCCGGGCGTGACCGCCCCCAGCGGCGAGGGCGGGTTGGGCTTCACCCACAAGTGGAACATGGGGTGGATGCACGACACGCTGAGCTACCTGGGTCGCGACCCGATCCATCGCTCGCATCATCACAGCCAGATGACCTTCAGCGCGATGTACGCCTTCTCCGAGCAGTTCGTCCTGCCGCTCTCCCACGATGAAGTGGTGCACGGAAAGGGATCGCTGCTGGGCAAGATGCCCGGCGACCGCTGGCAGCAGCTGGCCAACCTCAGGGCCTACCTCGGTTTCATGTGGGCCCACCCGGGCAGCAAACTGCTGTTCATGGGCGGCGAATTCGCGCAATGCACGGAATGGAACCACGATGCCCAGCTGGACTGGGCACAGGCGTCCGAGCCGGCACACGCGGGCGTGGCGCGGATGGTCGGCGACCTCAACCGGCTGCTGCGCGAGCTGCCGGCGCTGCAGCACGGCAACCGGACCGAGCAGGGATTCGAGTGGAGCGTTGGCGACGATCACGTCAACAGCGTGCTCGCCTTCATCCGCCACGATCCGCGTGGGAGCGCCGGCCCGCTGCTGGCGGTCAGCAATTTTACCCCGATGGCGCGCCACGGCTATCGCGTAGGGGTGCCGCACGCCGGGCGCTGGCAGGAAGTGTTCAACAGCGACAGCCGTTTCTACGGTGGCAGTGACATCGGCAACCATGGGCAGGTCGATACCCTGCCGATCGCGATGCACGGGCACGCGCAGTCACTGGCCTTGACCCTGCCGCCACTGTCCACCGTGTTCCTGCAGGTGGAGGGGTGACGGCGGGAGAGCGATTCGGCGCCTGGCGGCAGCCTGGAGGTGACCATGTCTTCCGTCTCTGGGCACCGGCCGCGCAGTCCGTGGAGCTGCTGCTCGACGGCGAGGCGCTGCCGATGCAGGCAGCCGATGACGGCAGCTACTGGATCCGGCTGGCGTGTGCAGCGGGGGCGCGCTACCGCTACCGCATCGACGGGACGCTCAGCGTTCCCGATCCGGCCTCGCGCTGGCAACCCGAAGGGCTCAACGGCCCCAGTGCCGTGCTGGACGAAGATGGCCATGCATGGCAACACGCCGATTGGGCGGGCAGGCCGTGGGAGGAAGCCGTCCTCTATGAAGTGCACGTGGGTGCTGTGGGCGGCTACGCCGCGCTGCAGGCGCAACTCCCGGCACTGGCAGCGATGGGCATCACCGCTCTTGAACTGATGCCCCTGGCCACCTTTCCGGGTACGCAAAACTGGGGCTACGACGGCGCATTGCCCTACGCGCCGGCCGCGGCCTATGGCAGCCCGGACGAGCTCAAGGCGCTGATCGACCACGCACATGCGCTGGGTCTGATGGTGCTGCTGGACGTGGTCTACAACCACTTCGGCCCGGAGGGCAATCATCTGCCGCAGTATGCGCCCGCGTTTTTCCGTGACGACGTCACCACCCCGTGGGGTGCGGCGATCGACTTCCGGGAACCGCACGTGCAGCGCTTTTTCATCGACAACGCGCTGATGTGGCTGCGCGAGTACCGGTTCGATGGCCTGCGCCTGGACGCCGTGCACGCGATCCAGCCGCCGTCGTTCCTCGCCCAGCTGCGCGAGGCGATCCAGACGCACGGGCCGTCGCACCAGGTGCACCTGATCCTGGAGAACGAGCACAACACCGCCTCGCTGCTGGCCGATGGCTACACCGCGCAGTGGAATGACGACTTCCACAACGCGCTGCACGTGTTGCTGACCGGCGAAACCGAGGGCTACTACGCTGATTTCGCGGCCAACCCGACCGCACAGCTGGCGCGGGTGCTGGCCGAAGGATTTGCCTGGCAGGGGGAAGTCAACCGCCTGGGGCACCGGCGGGGAGAACCCAGTGCGGGGCTGTCGCCGGCGCACTTCGTGATCTTCGCGCAGAACCATGACCAGATCGGCAATCGCGCCTTCGGCGACCGCCTGCAGACACTGGTGTCGTCCGAGCGGCTGCAGGTGGCGCTGGCGCTGACCGCCCTGACACCGATGATTCCCTTGTTCTTCATGGGTGAGCCATGGGGCGCGCGCGAGCCTTTCCTGTACTTCACCGATTTCGATGCGCCGCTTGACCAGGCGGTACGCGATGGACGCCGTGCCGAGTTCAGCCACTTCAGTGCCTTTGCCGATCCGCAGGCGCAGGCCTCGATCCCCGACCCGAATGCCCTGGCGACCTTCCAGGCGTCGCAGGCGCCGCTGCCGTCGGCCGAAGCACGTCAGCAGAACCCGTGGCTGGCGGCCTTCCGCAGCGTGCTGACCCTGCGCTGGCAATATCTGGTGCCGCAATTGCGGCACGCACGCAGCCTCGGCGCGAGCGTGCTCGGCGACGGCGCGGTACGCGCAGGCTGGCAACTGGGCGATGCCCAATGGTGGCTGGCCTTCAACCTTGGCCAGACCGCCGTGCTCGCCGATCTGCCTTACGGCGAAACCGTGCTGCAGCTGGGCGAGGTCGGGCACGGCCAGCTGCTGGCACCGGCCGCGCTGCTGGTGCGGCGCGTGGCGGCATGAATGCCACGCCCGCGCTGGCCAGCCTGGCCGAGGCCGCCGGGCTGCTGATCCGCTGGGAGGACGTGCACGGCACGCCGCGCATCGTCGAACAGGACACACTGCAGAGCGTGCTGGACGCATTGGGCTGGCGCGCGGGAACACCGGCGCAGTGCCAGCAGAGCCTGCAGCATTGCCTGCACGAGCGCGCCGTCCCGTCGCTGCGCACCGTGCAGCTCGGTGAGCCCCTGCTGCTGGACGTGGACGGCGCGGGCGAGTGGTGCGATGAACGCGGACACACCATGCCGGCGACGCGGGCACGACCCGGTGTCTGGGTAGTGCCGGAGCAGCCCGGCTACTGGCGCCTGCGCGTCGGGCAGGATGAGCATGCCGTGGCAGTCGCGCCGACGCGCTGCTTCAGCGTGGCCGATGCCACCGGTCTCGCCGAGCCGCGCAGCTGGGGCGCGGTGCTCCAGGTATACGCCGCGCGCCGTGCCGGAGATGACGGCATCGGCGACAGCAGTGCTGCGCAGCAGTGGTGTGAGCGCATTGCCGCCGCCGGTGGCGATGCGGTGGCGCTGAGCCCGCTGCACGCCGCGGGCCGGATCGATGCGTCCTTCAGTCCCTATTCGCCGAGTGACCGTCGCTTTCTCGAGCCGGTGTATGCCGGCACGCTGGAGGAGTGGGACATTGCCGAGGACGATGCGCCGGACCCGACGCCGGCGGATGGCCTGATCGACTGGGCCGGCGCGGCGGCACGCAAGTGGCATCGCCTGCAGCAGTCGTACCAGCGTTTCACCCAGGCACCAGAGGCACTGCAGCGTGATCTGCGTGGCTTCGAGCAGGAGGGCGGCGCCGCACTGGCCGCGTTCGCACGATGCAACGCCGCCGCGATGGGCCAGCGCGATCCAGCGTTGCAGGTGCATGCGCAATGGCGCGCTGCACGCAGCTGGCAGCAGGCGCAACGCCGCGCGCAGGAGGCCGGCATGGCACTGGGCCTGATCGCCGACCTGGCGGTCGGCTTCACCGCTGACGGCGCCGAGGCGGCCGCGGCTGCCGACACCGCCCTGCGTGGGCTGGTACTGGGTGCACCGCCGGACGCCTTCGCCCCTGACGGACAGGTCTGGGGCATCAGCAGCTACTCGCCGGATGGATTGCGCCGCAGCGGCTTTGCGCCGTTCATCACCCTGCTGCGCGCCGTGATGCGTGACCGGGGCGGGGTGCGTATCGACCACATTCTCGGCCTGCAGCGGCTATGGGTGGTGCCACACGGCGCGGGCTCCGGGCAGGGGGTGTACCTGCGCTATCCGCTGGCCGATCTGCTCAATCTGCTGGCGCTGGAATCCTGGCGCAACCGCTGCATTGTCATCGGCGAAGATCTCGGGGTCGTGCCGCCCGGGATTCGTGACACGTTGGCCGCGCGCGGCGTGCTCGGCATGGATGTGCTCGCCTTCACCCGCGCGCCGGACGGCGACTTCCTGCCGCCGGCGCAGTGGCGGCGCGACGCCGTCGCACTGACCGGCACCCACGATCTGCCGACGCTGGAAGGCTGGCAACACGGCGATGACCTGCGCTGGCGGGCGCGCCTAAGCGCAGCGCCCGCCGCCGATACCGCGCAGGCCATGGCCGCGCGGCGCGAGGACGTGGCGCGGCTGGCCCGCGCGGTCGGCACCGATGGCGCTGCGCCGGATGCCCTCCGGCTGGCCGCGCTGCGGCAGGTCGCCGCCAGCCCGGCGCCGTTGGCGTTGTTGCCGGTGGAAGACGCGCTGGGCCTGCGTGGCCAGGTCAATCTTCCGGGCACGGTCGCCGTCCACCCGAACTGGCGCCAGCGCCTGCCATCCCCGTTGCCGTTGCGGACGCTGGACCGTTCGCTGCAGCAGTTCGCCGCGGCCCGCCGCCGCCAGGAGCATTGAGATGGTTCCATTCCGCGCCACCGCCCGCCTGCAGCTGCACGCCGGCTTCGATTTCGATGCGGCCCGCGCGCAGGTGGATTACTACGCTTCATTGGGCATCAGTCACCTGTACCTGTCGCCGATCGCCAGCGCGGTGCCCGGTTCCACGCATGGCTACGACGTCATCGATCCCACCACGGTCAATCCGGAGCTGGGCGGGGAGGCCGGGTTGCAGCGTCTTTCCGACGCCGTGCGCGCACGCGGGATGGGTCTGATCCTGGATATCGTGCCGAACCACATGGCGGCGCATCCGCTCAATCCGTACTGGGCCGATGTGCTGGCCCACGGCAAGGCCAGCGCGCATGCCGGCTGGTTCGACATCGCCTGGCGCGCACCGGGGCGTGACGGCAAGCTGTGGCTGCCGGTGCTGGATCGGCCGCTGTCCAGCGCGATCGCCGACGGCGTGCTCACCGTGCAGCGCGCCGCCGACGGATCGGCGGGCGTCGCGCACCACGGCACCGTGTATCCGCTGGCGCCCTCTACCTGGGCCGCAGGCGGGTCGGAGCTGACGGCACCGGCCCTGGCCGGCGTTCTGGCGGCGCAGCCGTACCGGCTGGCGTGGTGGCGCAGTGGCGATGACCGGATCAACTACCGTCGCTTCTTCACCATCGCCTCGCTGGTCGCGCTGCAGATGCACCGCCGCGATGTCTTCGAGACCGTGCACGCACTTCCGCTGCGCCTGGTGGCGGAGGGACGGGTGGATGGCCTGCGCGTGGACCACGTGGATGGACTCCGCGATCCGGCCGGTTACCTGCACCGGCTGCGCGCAGCGCTGGATGCTGCCGGCGCCCGCCGTGGGCTGTCGCCTGGCGCGCTGGGCCTGTGGGTGGAGAAGATCCTGGCGCCGGATGAAGCCTTGCGGGCGGACTGGCCGTGCGATGGCACCACCGGCTACGACTTCATGGACCAGGTCGGTGCATTGCTGCACAGCGGTGCCGGCGGCAACCCACTGACGCGGCACTGGCAGCAGGTCACCGGTGATCCCCGCAGCTTCCGCGAGGTGGAACTGGAGGCCAGGCGCGACGTGCTGGAGCAGGGCCTGCGGGCCGAATTCGATGCTTTCGTCGCGCGCCTCGTCCGCCTTTCGCGCCTCACCGGCGGCATCGCCGCCGATTTCGGCAGGCCCCTGCTGGCGCGCGCGGCGTTGTCCCTGTTGAGTCACTTCCCGGTGTACCGCAGCTATCTCACCCACGCGGCCCCGGGCGCCGAGGATCGGCGGCTGTGGCAGCAGGCCATCGAGGCGGCCATCGCCGGCAGCGCGCCGGATCAGGTGGCTGCGATCGAGCAGGTCGCCGCGTGGGTGCTGGCGCAGGAGGATGACCCGGTGCTGCATCGCCGCTGCCTGGCGCTGCGACAGCGGGCCCAGCTGCTCAGCGCGCCGCTCAACGCCAAGGCAGTGGAAGACAGCAGCTTCTATCGGCATGCGCCGCTGTTGTCCCGCAACGAGGTCGGCAGCCATCCAACGGTACTGGGTGTGTCGGCACCGCGTTTTCATGGGTTCATGCGCGCCCGCCACGACCAGCACCTGCGCAGCCTGCTTGCCACGGCCACGCATGACCATAAACGCGGCGAAGACGCCCGGATGCGATTGGCGGTGGTGTCAGCGTGGCCCGAATGGTGGCTGCGCCAGGTGCGTCGCTTCGAACGGCTCGCAGCGTCCCTCGGTGCCGGTGCACTGCACGCGGCGGACCGCGAGATGCTGTGGCAGACACTGGTCTCGGTCTGGCCGGCCGAGGGCGGATCAGGCGCTGATCTCGCTGCGCGCGTGGTGCAGTGGCAGGCCAAGGCGCTGCGCGAGGGTGGCCAGCGCAGCAGTTGGGGCCATCCGGATGAGGCTTACGAGTCGTGCGCGGCGGCCGTGGTGGAAGCATTGATCGACAGCGAGGCCGGGCAGCCGTTCCGCGCGGCCGTGCAGGACGTCGTGGCGCGCATCGCGCCGGCCGGGGCGCGTTTCAGCCTGAGCCAGACCGCGCTGCGGCTGAGCGTGCCGGGCGTGCCGGATCTGTACCAGGGCACCGAAGGCTGGGATCTGTCATTGGTGGACCCGGACAACCGGCGGCCGGTGGACTATGCGCTGCGTGGCCACTGGCGCCGGGATGGGCGTGCGTGGCCGGTACTGCTGCAGGGGTGGCGCGATGGCGTGGCCAAGGCGCGCCTGGTGCAGACCCTGCTGCAGGCCCGGAGCAGCGCCCCGGAGCTGTTCGCGCTGGGCGGCTATGTGCCATTGCCGACCACGCTGCCCGAACGCGTGCTGGCCTTCGCGCGCGAACACGGCGCGCAGCGGCTGATCGTGGTCGCCGCGATCGCCACCACCGTGCGTCCCGCGCAGGAAGTCACTGCGGCGTTGCCTGCCCGGTTCTGGGGCACGGGCCGCGTGACGATTCCGCAGGGGCGCTATCGCAATCTGCTCACCGGCACGTCGGTAGAAATCACCGACCCCGATATTTCCCTGCGGGCGCTGTCCGATGGCAGCCCCGTGACCCTGCTGATCAACGAGTGAAGCAAGCGCAATGGACGAAAACGAACGACGTGAACGCATCGGGGCCCTGGCCCGCCAGATCTGGGAAGCCGAAGGCCGTCCGGACGGGCAGGACCAACGGCATTGGTTGATGGCCGAACGGCTGTTCGATGCCGAGCTGCAGGCCGCGGGCCACACCGTCGAGACGCGCCGATGAGTGCCCGCCAGTTTGCCCAGTCCTCGCGCCTGCGGGGCGGACGCCCCTTCCCGTTGGGGGCCACCTGGGATGGCCTGGGCGTCAACTTCGCGCTGTACAGCCGGCATGCGACCAAGGTCGAGCTGTGCCTGTTCAACGAGCGTGGCCGTGAGGTCGAGCGCATCGTGCTGCCCGAGTACACCGATGAAATCTGGCACGGCTATCTGCCAGACGCACGGCCCGGCCAGCGCTACGGCTACCGGGTGCATGGTCCCTACGCACCGGAAGCCGGCCACCGGTTCAACCCCAACAAACTGCTGCTGGATCCGTATGCCAAGCAGATCGTCGGCCAGCTCAAGTGGGCGCCGGCGCTGTTCGGCTACACGATCGGGCACAAGGACAAGGACCTGAGCTTCGACAAACGCGACAGCGCGCCGTACATGCCGCGATGCGCCGTGGTCGATCCGGCCTTCACCTGGGGCCGCGACACCGCACCGGCCACGCCGTGGGAGGACACGGTCATCTACGAAGCCCACCTGCGCGGCCTGTCGATGCTGCACCCACAGGTGCCTGAGCAGGCACGTGGCTCCTTCTCCGCGCTGAAGCAGGACGCGCTGCTGGATCACCTCCGCCAGCTCGGCGTGACTGCGCTGGAACTGCTGCCGATCCATGCCCACGTGGACGACCAGCATCTGCTCGAGCGCGGCCTGCGCAACTACTGGGGCTACAACACGCTGGCCTTCTTCGCGCCCGAACCGCGCTTCATGTCCACCTCCACCATCGCCGAGTTCAAGCAGATGGTGGCCTGCGTGCATGACGCCGGGCTGGAAGTGATCCTGGACGTGGTCTACAACCACACCGCCGAAGGCAACGAGCTCGGCCCGACGCTGTCGTTCAAGGGCATCGACAATGCCAGCTACTACCGGCTTGCCGATGACCCGCGCTACTACATCAACGATACCGGCACCGGCAACACCTTCGACCTGACCAACGCCGGTGCGCTGCGGATGGTGATGGACTCGCTGCGCTACTGGGTGCAGGACATGCACGTGGATGGCTTTCGCTTCGACCTGGCCACCATCCTGGGCCGCGAACGCGCCGGCTTCGATCCATCGGGCAGCTTCATGGATGCCGTGCGCCAGGACCCGGTGCTGAGCCAGGTCAAGCTGATCGCCGAGCCGTGGGACATCGGGCCGGGCGGCTACCAGCTGGGGCAGTTCGCACCGGGCTGGGCCGAATGGAACGACCGTTTCCGTGACAACGTGCGGGCACTGTGGCGCGGCGATGGCGGCCAGCTGGCCGAGTTCGCCACCCGCCTGATGGGCTCTGCCGATCTGTTCAACCACAAGGGACGGCGGCCGGCCGCGTCGGTGAATTTCGTCACCGCCCACGATGGCTTCACCCTCAATGACCTGGTCAGCTACAACGACAAGCACAACGAGGCCAACGGCGAAGACGGGCGCGACGGCAGCGACAACAACATCTCCTTCAACCACGGCGCCGAAGGCCCTACCGAAGACGAGGGCATCAACACGATCCGGGCGCGGCAGATGCGCAACATGCTGGCCAGCCTGCTGCTCGCCCAGGGCACGCCGATGCTGCTGGCCGGGGACGAGTTCGCGCGCAGCCAGGGCGGCAACAACAACGCCTACTGCCAGGACAACCCGCTCACGTGGATCGACTGGCAGCAGGCCGCCAGCCCGGCAGGCCGCCAGCAGTCGCTGTTCGTACGCCGGCTGCTGTCGTTGCGCCGCCGCTACCCGCAGCTGCGCCGCGGCCGCTTCCTGGACGCCCGCGACGAGCAGGGAGAAGGCTATGACGTGCGCTGGCTGCGCCCGGATGGCCAGCCCATGGAAGATGGCGACTGGCATGATGGCGAGGCCCGCAGCCTGGCGCTGCACCTGGGGGCCGCCCGTCAGGAAGACACGCCGCGCGGTCCCGAGCATGCGCACCTGCTGTTGATGTTCAATGCCTCGCACGCGCCGCAGGCGTTCGTGCCGCCCTTGATCGACGATGAACACTGGCGCGTGCTGATCAGCACCATCGACGGTGCGCCGCTGCAGGCGGATGCGGAAGGCCACTGGCCTCTGCCGGACCGCGCGATCGTGGTGCTCAGCAGTCGCCGCAACCGCCATTCCGACACGGAAGGGTGAGCTGACGCTGCCCTCCCGGCACGATGCCGTGCCGGGAGGTCCCAGGTCAGCGCTCCTGGTCCAGCTCGCGCCGGACCACGCCGGCGACCCAGTCCATGAACGCCGCCACCCGTCGCGGTAGATGACGGCGTTGCGCGTAGAGCAGGGTCACCGGCATCGGCTCTGCTTTCAGGTCCGCGAGGATCTCCACCAGGGTGCCCGAGGCCAGTGCCTGGCGCACGCCGAGCAGCGGGACCTGGATGATCCCCAGCCCGGCCAGGGCTGTCGCGGTATAGCCCTCGCCACTGTTGACCGTCACCGCACCGCCCATGGGCAGGCTCTGATAGGTCTGCCCGTCGTAATACTCGAATCCGGGCGAACGCTGACCGAGGGTGCTCACGTAATGCACCAGCGCGTGGCCGGCCAGGTCGGCCAGCGTGGTCGGCGTGCCCCGGGCGGCGAGGTAGGCCGGGCTGGCGCAGTTGATGATCGGCAGCTGGCCCAGCGGGCGGGCCACCAGCGTGTTGTCGTCCAGTGGACCGACCCGGAGCACGCAGTCGAACCCTTCGCGGATCAGATCGACCCGGCGGTCGGTACCGCTCACTTCCATCTCCACGCCAGGGTGCTGGGCCAGGAAGGCAGGCAGCTGCGGTATCACCAGTTGCCGGGCCAGCCCGCTGGACATATCCACCCGCAGCCGCCCCTTCAGCTGCGCCGTATCGACCCGGAACATGCCCTGCAGGTCGTCCATGTCATGCAGCAGATCGTGTGCCCGCGCCTGGAACTGGGCACCGTCAGCGGTCAGCTGCACCCGGCGGGTGGTCCGATGCAGCAGTTGCACACCCACATCCGCTTCCAGTCGCTGCACGGCCAGCGACACGCTGGCCTTGGGTAGGCCCAGGCTGTCGGCGGCGCCGGTGAAGGAGCCGAGTTCGGCCACCCGGAGGAAGCAGCGCAGGTGATCGAGGCGATCCATGGATTGTTCGTGATTATTGGATAGTCAAATCAGCATCCGCCGATTTATCCGCGCACGCAACACCAATAGGCTGACAACCATTCCCACAACGCAGGTGTACTGACATGCGCAACGCAACCCGAGTCGTCCTGATCACCGGCGGCAGCCGTGGCCTGGGCCGCAATGCCGCCCTCGCACTGGCCGCCGACGGCGCCGATATCGTGCTCACCTATCGCAGCCAGGCCGGCGCCGCCCAGGAAGTGGTCGCGCAGATCGAAGCACTCGGCCGTCGCGCGGCCGTGCTTCCCTTGGACATGGCCGACAGCACCGGTTTTGCTGACTTCGCCAGCCAGGTCCGCAGCGTGCTTGATGGCTGGGGCGAGACCCATCTGCAGGGCCTGCTCAACAATGCCGGCGAAGGCCTGCACGCGATGATCGCCGACACCACGGTCGATCAGTTCGACGCCCTGGTCGCGGTCCATCTGAAGGGACCGTACTTCCTGACCCAGGCGGTGTTGCCGCTGCTTGCCGATGGCGGCCGCATCCTCAACGTCTCCAGCGGGCTGGCACGCTTCTCGCTGCCGGGCAGCTCGGCCTACGCGATGATGAAGGGTGGCATCGAAGTGTTTACCCGTTACCTGGCCAAGGAACTGGGCGCCCGCGGCATCAGTGCCAACACGCTCGCCCCCGGCGCGATCGAAACCGACTTCGGTGGCGGCCGCGTGCGCGACGACGCGCAGGTCAATGCGATGGTGTCCTCGGTCACCGCGATGGGCCGCCCGGGCAAGCCGGACGACATCGGTCCGGTGGCGGTGGCGCTGCTGTCGCCGCAGACGGCGTGGATCAACGCGCAGCGGGTGGAGGCGTCGGGCGGCATGTTCGTCTGAGATCGCGGGCGGTCAAAGCGGCCATCGTGTGGCACGCGCGGTTCTCATTGCTGGCAGCGGATCGAGGGCCGGTCACGACCGTGGGTCGTGACGCGCTCGGTTGATCGAGTGAGAATGGTTCGCATCAAGCGCCGTCAATGGCTATGATGCGGGTCCTTTCGCCACGCTCGAGCCTGCCTTGAAGACTGCTTCGCCACTCAGCCCGATGGGCCGCGTCTTCGCCACGGTGGCCTTCGTCGAAGCCCTGACGTGGGCCGGCCTGTTGATCGGCATGTACTTCAAGTACCACGCAGCGGATCCAACGCCGGTCGGCGTCAAGGTGTTTGGACCGGTGCACGGCGTCGCCTTCATGGTCTACGTCGTGGTGTCGGTCCTGGCTGCAATCCGCTTGCGTTGGCCGTGGTGGGCCGCACTGCTGGCACTGGCCGCGGCGGTGCCGCCATTGGTCACGCTGCCACTGGAATGGTGGTTCAAGCGCCGGGGGCTGTTGTCCGCGCCGCTGCGTTGAAGCTTCCACGGTAAGCCCGCGCAACCGCGGGCCTGCCCTCCAGGGCGTCACCCATCGCCCAACACCGCCAGGATCTGCTTCGGCGTCTGGAACCCCGCCAGTCGGGCGGTTTCGTGACCGTCGCGCACCACCAGCAGCGTCGGTGTCTGGCGCAACCCCAGCTCGCGGAACAAGCCCTCACCCACAGTTTCCAGCTTCACCTTCAACACCGTCATCCCTGCGTCTGCGATGGCGCCGGAGACACTGGCCAACGACATCTCCAGCATCCGGCACCCGGGGCAATCGTCCTTGTGGAAGTCCACCAGCAGCGCAGGGTGTTCGCGCAGGGCGGCGTGGTAATCCTCAGCGGTCCGGGCGTGCAGGGTCAGCATGTCGTGAATGTCTCGGTAGTGGCCAACACGGCGTCGGTCCAGTGGTGGATGGCGTGGGTGTCGGCGGCGCCGTGCGGCATCTGCTCGATCTCCAGCACGGGGTACGGGGAGTGGAAGAAGCGCGCCAGGCGGTGCGCGGCGCCGCAGTAGTACTCTTCGCCCCATTGGGTCTCGCCGGTGCCGAACACCGCGGCCGGGAAGGGCAGGGGCAACCCGAAACGATCCCGCAGCGCGGCCACGCAGTCCTTCATTTCCGCCGGGGTGCGCCCGGCGTTGTCCGTCCATGAGCCAAGCAGGCACAGGGCGGGGGGATCGGCGGGCAAGGCCAGGGCGATGTCGCCGGTATCGACGTCGAGCCAGTCCACGCGGTGGCCCAGCGCTTCGCAGCGGGCCCGGACCAGCATGGCGACCTCGCGGGTGTTGCCGCTCAGCGAGACGAACGCCAGCAGGATATGCATCGGCATGCGTCCTTACAGATCGTCGAAACCGTTGTCCGAATTGGTCTTCTTGTAGCTGGCGTTGCGCATCTCGAAGAAGTCGGTCTTGGTTTCGGTGAAGTTGTCGGCGTAGGCCTTGATCCACGGCATCACGTTGACGTTGGTCTCGCTGTACAGCTTCTCGATCCCGAGCATGCCGGCCATCTTGTTGGCGCGGTACTTCACGTAGCGGATCATCTCGTCCACATCGATGCCGTCGATGCCGTCGAGCACTTCCCCGGTCCAACGCGTCTCCAGCTGGATGGCGTGCTCGAAGGCCTCGTGTACGTAGGCGGTCAGCTGCTCGCCCTGCAGCGCGGGGTTCTCACCGATGATGGCGCGGATCAATTCGCTGATGAACTTGGTGTGGGCCAGCTCGTCGCGGTTGATGAAGCTGATGATCTTGCCGGTGCCGGTCATGCGGTTCTGGCGGACCAGGTTGTAGAAGAACGCGAAGCCCGAGTAAAAGTTGATGCCTTCCAGGATCGAGGACTGGATCAACGCGCGGATCAGCGTCTCGGCGGTCTTCTCGCGCATGAAGTCATCGTAGGACTGCATGATCGGCGCATTGCGGGCCAGGATGGTCGGGTGGGTACGCGCGATCTCGAACACCCGGTTCTGGTCGGCCAGGCCGGCGATCGAGGCCAGCACGTAGCTGTAGCTTTCGTTGTGGATCACTTCCTGCTGGCCGATGATCGCCGCGTTGGCGTGCGCGGCCGGGTCGGTGATGTACTCGGCGACGTTGTAGATGAACCGCGTCTGCGGCGAGTCCAGCGTGGCCAGCAGGCCGATGATCGAGTCGTAGGCGTTCTTCTCGCGGGCATTGAGCTCGCCGTACTGGCGCGCGTCACCCTTCATGTCGACTTCGTCGGGAATCCAGAAGTTGGTCGATAGCTCCTTGTACGCCCGGTAGAACGACGGGTAGGGGATGTCGTTCCAGTTGAGGATGCCACTGGTGCGGCCGTTGATGATGCCGGTGGAGCGGTTGGGGTGGCGCGGTTCGAGGATCTTGATGCGTTCGAGGGGGATGGCCATGGGGGTGTGTCCTGGAGCAGAGCCCCCTGAGTCAGGGGGCGGGCGCGAAGCGGCGGGGGTCTGGGTGGTTGTAATGCGGGGCCCATGGTTTGCACAGCGAACCATGGGAGCGTCAGCGCGAATGCGATGCGCCTACCCGCACCATTCGCATTCGGCGATGTCGATATCGTTGGAGCGCACGTAGTAGGTCGTCTTCAGGCCTTCGCGCCAGGCACTCATGTGCAGCGCGAGCAGGGTGCTGGCGCGGATGGTGCTGGGCACGTACAGGTTGAAGCTGATCGACTGGTCCACGTGGCGCTGGCGGCGGGCGTTCTGGCGGATGCTGGCGAACTGGTCGACCCGGTAGGCGCCTTTCTCGTAGTACGGATAGGTCTCCAGCGACAGGTCCGGCGCAGCCACCGGCCGGCGGAAGTCCTTCTTCTCCTCGTAGTAGAAGGCGCCGTACACCGGGTCGATCGAGGCCGTGGAGCCGGCGATCTGGGCGGTGCTCATGTTCGGGGCCACCGCCATCAGCCAGCCATTGCGCAGGCCGTTGACGCCGACCTGCGCGGCCAGTTCGCGCCAGGCCGGGTTGTCATAGCCACGGGCGCGGAAGTACTCGCCGTTCTGCCACTCGCTGCCGACGAACGCGCTGTAGCGCCCCTTTTCCTTGGCCAGGGTCATGCTGGCCTGGATGGTGAGGTAGTTGATGCGCTCGTACAGGCTGTCCGCGTAGTCTTCGGCCTGGGACGAGTTCCACTCGATCTGCTGCAGGGCCAGCAGGTGGTGCCAGCCGAAGGTACCCAGCCCGATCGCGCGGTACTTGCGGTTGGTGATGGTCGCCTGCGGCACCGGCAGCTGGTTGAGGTCGATCACGTTGTCCAGCATCCGCACCTGGATCGGCACGAGGCGCTCGAGCACGTCGCTGGTCAGCAGGTCCGGTGCGGCCGTGACCGCACGGCCCAGATTGATCGAGGACAGGTTGCACACCACGAAATCGCCGGCCTGTCTGGTCGTCACGATCTGGTCGCCGCTGATCATCTCCTGGATCATGCGGGTGGGGCTCATGTTCTGCAGGATCTCGGTGCACAGGTTGCTGGAGTAGATGCTGCCGGCATGCTTGTTCGGGTTCTTCCGGTTCACTTCGTCCCGGTAGAACATGAAGGGATTGCCGGTCTCCAGCTGGCTCACCATGATCCGCTTGAACAGGTCGATGGCCTTGATCGTGCGCCGGCTGATCCGCTCGTCGGCCACGACCTCCTGATACTTCTCGCGGAAGCTGCCCTGTCCACGCTGCTCATCGTGGAAGTCCTGCAGGTACCAGCCCTTGATCCGCTTCACCTCATACGGGTCGAACAGACACCAGTCGCCGCGCCGTTCCACCGCTTCCATGAACAGGTCGGGCAGGCACACCGAGGTGAACACGTCGTGTGCGCGCAGGCGCTGGTCGCCGTTGTTCAGGCGCAGATCGAGGAAGGCCTCGATATCGCGGTGCCAGACATCCAGGTACACCGCGATCGCGCCCTTGCGCTGGCCGAGCTGGTCCACGCTCACCGCAGTGTTGTTGAGCTGCTTGATCCACGGCACCACGCCGCCGGAGGAATTGGCCACGCCGCGGATCGCCGAGCCCGCCGAGCGCACATAGCCCAGGTACGCACCCACCCCACCGCCGTGCTTGGAGACGCGCGCCACGTCGGTGTTGGAGTCGTAGATGCCCTGCAGGCTGTCGTCCACCGTGTCGATGAAGCACGAGGACAGCTGGCCGCCGACCTTGCCGGCATTGGCCAGGGTCGGCGTCGCCACCGTCATGTACAGGTTGGACAGCGCCCAGTAGGCCTCGCGCACCAGCAGCATGCGCCGGCGGCGCGAGCGGTCGCCATGCTCGTGTTCGTGCTGCATCAGGTACAGCGCGATGGTCAGCCAGCGTTCCTGCGGCAGCTCGTACACGGCACGCGAGTGATCGGTGGCCAGGTAACGGGTCGCCAGCAGGTACAGCCCGTTGTAGGCGAACAGCGTGTCGCGCTCGGGCTCGATCATCTGCCCGGCTTCCTCCAGTTCATCCTTGGAATACGCCTTGAGGATGTCGATCGAGTAGACGTTGCGGTCGGCCAGGCTTTCCTGCAGCCCCACGTACGAGCCGTACTTCAGCGTGGCATCGTAGAAGCGGTTCTTGCTGGCGCGCTTGTACAGCCGCCGCAGGTAGAGGCGGGCGGCGAAGTGCTCCCAGTCCGGCGCGGTCAGGTCGATGCGTGATTCGGCCTCGCGGATCAGCAGGTCCACCATCTCATCGGCGCTGAGCTGCTGCCGCCGGGCGATCTGCCCGAGCACGCTGCGCAGATAGTCGGCCACGTCCAGTTGCGGGAACTCGGCATGCACGCTGTGCACCGTGCGTTCCAGTCGCGCCTGGTCGAAGGGCATGCGTCGGTTGCCGCCCTCCTTGGTGATCCACAGTGTTTCACCGCCGGTGGCGGCATCCAGGGCGGTGTCGGTGGGTGGGGTGGCGGTCGAGGCGACGGTGTCGTCGGTGTTCATGCGTTCTCCATGCATGGCGCAGTGCCCAGCAGGCGGCGCGGCAGAGCCGTGCGGCAGCCGGACAGAAGGCGTGATTGGTGGGCAGGCCCTGCGTGTGCAGGAATACGTCGCCAGAGGCTCACATCGGTGGCAACGGGCCTTGCTTCCAGGCGCCGGTCAGGGGATACGACGGGGCGTTCTACTGCGACGCGGCGTCGTCACGGTGCACCGGGCCTGGCGGAAGCGGGGAGCCGATGGACACAACATAGTGGGGTCGTGGTGGATCGTCAACCGTAGATGTAGTGCTTTTTTGTCGCAGGGGGCGGCGGGCCCGGCGACATGAACACCCCGTACAGCCTGCACTATCAAACGCAAATGCGAGCCGTTATCATTTGATGGATCACAGGGCGGTGATGCATTCGCAACCGGATGGCAGACCCGCGCGCGCCCCGGCGCACCGCGTGGTTCAACTTCTTATTGGCTGTGGTGTTCAATGTCTGCACGTCCTGTCGTATCCGGTTTGCCCGCCCTCGTTTCCGCCGCGCTGCTCGGCACCATGGCAATGATGGCGTTCGTGTCCGTGATCGGCCCGGTGGTGCGGGTGTTGGGCCTGGCCGAATGGCACGCCGGGCTGTCGGTCACCGCGGCCGGCGTGTTGTGGATGCTCGCCGCCCGCCGTTGGGGGGCGCTCAGCGATCGCATCGGCCGCAAGCGCGTGCTGCTGATCGCACTGGCCGCTTACGCAGTGATCTATCTGGGGCTGGCGGTCTTCGTGGATGTGGCGCTGACTTCACCGCCGGCCATCTGGGTTTCGGTGCTGGTGCTGGTCGGCACGCGTGCTCTGGTCGGCCTGTTCTACGCCGCCGTGCCACCGACCGCCGCAGCCATCGTTGCCGACCAGGCTGCGCCTGGGCAGCGCGGCAGCGTGATGGCCAAGCTCGGCAGCGCCAATGCGCTGGGCATGGTGCTGGGTCCTGCCGCCGCCGGCTGGATCGCCTACAAGAACCTCTCCCTCACGCTGTATGTGGCCGCGCTGTTGCCGCTGCTGTCGTTGTTGATGATCTGGTGGCGCCTGCCGAACACCCCGCCGGTCGCGCCGACGCACAGCGGCCCCAAGCCAACGCTGGGGCTGGGCGATGCACGCCTGCGGCTGCCGTTGCTGGCCGTGTTCGCCGCGATGATCTCGGTGACCATCGCCCAGGTCACGGTCGGCTTCTTCGCCATCGACCGCCTTCAACTGTCGCCGGCAGATGGCGCACGCATGGCCGGGCTGGCGCTGACCGCGGTCGGCGTCGGCCTGATCTTCGCCCAGGGCCTGGTGATGAAGCTCAAGGACATCCGCCCCACGCGCTGGATCGTGGTCGGCGCGCTGATCTCCGGTCTCGGCTTTGCGTCGGTCGCGCTGGTCAGCGTGCCGTGGCAGCTGCTGGCCAGCTATGCGGTCGCGGCGTTCGGGATGGGCTTCGTGTTCCCCAACTTCCAGGCGCTGGCCGCCGATTCGGTGGAGGCGCACGAGCAGGGCGCCGCCGCCGGCACCGTGGCCTCGGTGCAGGGCATGGGCATGGTGGTCGGGCCGATGATCGGCACACTGCTGTACCGGTGGTCGCCCAGCGCGCCGTATCTGCTGGTTGGCGCGGTACTGCTGATCCTGGCGGCCGCTGCGGCCCTGCATCGCACGCGGGGTGCGGCATGAACGAAATGCTCGCCACCGGCGTGCCTGATGAGATGGCCGACACCGCCACGCTCGACACGGCTGACGCGCCGTATTTCCTGCTGCGCAGCCCTCAGCAGGCGATGGAAGCGCAGGGTGTGCGTGCGCGGCTGCCGTCCGGCGCCACCGCCACGCTGGCCGATCGCGTGGCCACGTTCTTTGCCGCACCGCGCTCCGGCCCGCGCCTGCTGGTGGGCGCGGTGCCGTTTGATCCGGAGCAGGGCCATGCGCTGTATCAGCCGGATCAGGTCTCCGGCCAGCCCACAGTGGTCCGTGTGGAAACGCCGACGCTGGTCGGTGATGTGCTCGCCGAACCGTCTGCGGAGGCGTACGCGCAGGCAGTAGCAACTGCTGTCACGGAGCTGCAGCGCAGCGACAGCCCGTTGGAAAAAGTCGTCCTGGCACGCAGCCTGCGGGTCACCACCGCGCAGCCGCTGCATCCGCGCGTACTTGCCGCGCGCCTGGGCAAAGACCCGAGCGTGGCGACGTACGTGGTACCAGTGCCCGCGGGACGCGGCAACGCCCCGGCCTGGCTGGTCGGCGCCACCCCGGAGCTGCTTGTCTCCAAGCGCGGTGACCGCGTGCTGTCGCATCCGCTGGCCGGCTCGGCCCGTCGTTCGGCCGACCCTGCCGAGGATGCACGTGCCGCGGAAACGCTGCTGGCCTCGGCCAAGGACCATGACGAGCACCGCCATGTGGTCGAGGCCATCGTGGCCGCGCTCGCGCCGCTCTGCCATCAGGTCGAGGCACAACCACGGCCGACGCTGCACGCCACTGCCACCATGTGGCATCTCGGTACCCGCATCCACGGCACGCTGAAGGATGCTGCGGTGTCCTCGGCTGCCTTGGTCGCGCTGCTGCATCCCACCCCGGCGGTCTGCGGCACGCCGCGCCAGCCCGCGCTGGAGCTGATCCGCCAGGCCGAGCCGGTCGCGCGGGGCTTTTATGCCGGCGCTGTCGGCTGGACCGATGCCCAAGGTGATGGCGACTGGTACGTGGCGATCCGCTGCGCTCGCGTGCAGGGCACCGAAGTGCGCCTGTATGCCGGTGCCGGCATCGTCGCCGAGTCCCAGCCCGATCTCGAGGTGGCCGAAACGGCTGCCAAGTTCATGGCCCTGCTGACCGCGCTCGGCGTCCGTGACGTTCGTCCTTTCTGATGTGCGGGAGCTGTCCATGAACACATCCTTCTCTTCTTCCCGGGTGCCGCTGCGCCAGGTATGGCCGCCGGCCCTGGTCTCGCGCTATCGCGCGGCCGGCCATTGGCGCGGCGAGACCTTTCCGGGCTTCCTGCGCGAACGCGCCGAGCGCTTCGCCGGTGATATCGCGGTGGTCGGCGGCGATACGCGCCTCACCTATGCCCAGCTGTGGCAGGAGGCGGGTCGCATCGCAGCCGGACTGCTCGCGCAGGGCCTGATCCCGGGCGACCGGGTCGTGGTCCAACTCGGCAACGTGCCCGAATTCGTGACCGTGGTCTGCGGGCTTTTCCGTGCCGGCCTTATCCCCGTCTATGCCTTGCCCGCGCACCGCATCACCGAGGTCGCACACTTTGCCCGCAAGGCCGAGGCCAGTGCCTATGTCACGGCTTCCAGCTACGATGGGTTCGATTACCGCACCCTGGCCCGCGAACTGCAGGCGCAGGTGCCTGACGTGCAGCACATCATCATCGCCGGTGACGCCGCGGCGTTCACTACGCTGGCGTCGCTGGCCGGGGATGTTGAACAGCTGCCGCCCGATCCGGATCCGCAGGCGGTCGCGTTCCTGCAGATCTCCGGGGGCAGCACCGGCCTGTCCAAGCTGATCCCGCGCACGCACGATGACTATCTGTATTCGTTCCGCGCCAGCAACCCGATCTGTGGCATCACCCGGGACAGTGTGTACCTGGTCGCATTACCCGCCGCGCACAACTTCCCAATGAGCTCGCCGGGGTTCTTCGGCACCCTCTACGCCGGTGGCAAGGTAGTGCTCAGCCCGGGTGCGGGCCCGGAGACCGCGTTCGGCTTGATCGCGCGCGAGCGGGTCACCTGTGTTGGCCTGGTTCCGCCGCTGGCGCTGCTGTGGGCGCAGGCCGCTGCCACGACCACCCACGATCTCTCCAGCCTGCAGGTCGTGCAGGTTGGCGGCGCCAAGCTGGTGCCGGAAGCGGCGCGCCGGGTGATCGCCGGGCTGGGCTGCACGCTGCAGCAGGTATTCGGCATGGCCGAGGGCCTGGTCAACTACACCCGTCTGCACGACAGCGAAGAGATCATCGTCTCCACGCAGGGCCGCCCGATCAGCGAGGACGATGAAGTGCTGGTGGTCGACGACCACGGTCATCCCGTCGCAGAAGGTGAGACCGGGCATCTGCTCACCCGCGGCCCGTACACCATCCGCTGCTACCACAACGACCCGGCGGCCAATGCGCGCGCCTTCACCGAGGACGGTTTCTACCGTACCGGCGACATGGTGCAGCGCCTGCCCGGCGGTTATCTGGTCGTGCAGGGCAGGGCCAGCGATCACATCAACCGGGCCGGCGAGAAGATTTCCGCCGAAGAAATCGAAGACCATCTGCTCGCGCACCCCAGCGTGTTCGATGCGGCCGTGGTCTCGATTCCCGACGCGTACCTTGGCGAGCGCAGCTGCGCCTTCATCATTGCCCAGGGCGAGCCGACCAAGGCCGCCAGCCTCAAGGCCTGGGTGCGCAGCCGCGGCCTGGCCGCGTTCAAGGTGCCGGACCAGATCGTGTTCGTCGATGCCTTCGGCACCACGGCGGTCGGCAAGATCAGCCGCCGCGAGCTGCGTGCCCAGCTGCGCGAACGTTTCATGCAACAGACAGGAGAAACGCGCTGATGGCGCTGCCAACGATCCAACCGTACCCCCTGCCGACCCAGGCCGAGCTTCCCACCGCGCGCGGCGCCTGGCAGCCGCAGAGCGAGCGCCTGGCGCTGCTGGTACATGACATGCAGCGGTACTTCCTGGCCGCGTTCGCGCCGGACACCGCACCGCTGGCCCCCGCCGTGGCCAACATCGCGCGCCTGCTCGCGCATTGCCGTGCGCGTGGCATGCCGGTGTTCTATACCGCCCAGCGCGGCCACCAGGACCGCTGCGATCGCGGCCTGCAGGCGGATCTGTGGGGCCCGGGCATGTCCGCAACCGACGAGCACGAAGCCATCATCGAGGCGGTGGCACCGCAGCCGGGCGACCATGTGCTGGTCAAACACCGCTACAGCGCCTTCCAGCGCAGCAACCTGGAAACGATGATGCGCGCCCGTGGACGCGACCAGTTGCTGGTCACCGGTGTCTATGCGCACATCGGCTGCACCGCCACCGTGGCCGAAGGCTTCCAGCGCGACATCGAGAGCTTCATCGCTGCCGATGCCGTCGCCGATTTCTCGCGCGCCGACCACGACCTGGCCCTGCATTGGATCGCCCGTACCTGCGGCATCCCGATGACCACCGATCACCTGCTGGAGACGCTCGCATGACCGCACTCACCCTGGAGCGCATGCGCGCCGATGTCGCCGAGATGCTTGGCGAAGCGCCGGAGGACATCGGCAACGATGAGAACCTGATGGACCTGGGGTTGGATTCGATGCGGGTGCTCGGGCTGGTGCTGGCCTGGGGCAACACCGGCATTGCGCTGGAGTTTGGCCATCTGGCCGAGCACGCCACCCTTGGCGGCTGGTGGAGCGTGGTGCAGCGCCTGCAGAACCGGGGCACGGCCGACGCATGAATGCCAGTGCGGTGCCCGACGCGGCGTGGCCACAGGCGCGCGGCCTGACCGAGGCCCAGGCAGGCCTGTGGTATGCACAGCGTCTTGCGCCGGACAACCCGGCCTTCAATACCGCACACGCGGTGTGGATCGAGGGGGCGCTGGATGTCCCCGCCTTCACACGCGCCGCGGACGGTGCTGCGCTCGAAGCGCAGGCACTGTCGCTGCGCATCGCCGAGGGCGGGCAGGGCACACCGGTGCAGTGGATCGACGCGCAGCATCGTCCGCGGCTGGAAGTGGTTGATCTGTCCTCGCATGCCAACCCGCAGCAGGCGGCGCAGGCTGCCATGCAGCGTGACCGCCTGACGCCGGTCGATCCCGCGCGCGACCGACTCAGCCAGCAGCGGCTGTTCGTGCTGGGTCCCCGCCGGTACGTCTGGTACCTGCGCGTGCATCACCTTGCCGCCGATGGCTATGGCATGGCGTTGTTCTCCGAGCGGGTCTGCACGCGATATGCGCAGGCCCACGACGACGGCACGCTGGCGCCACTGCTGCCGGTGCTGGACGAAGATGCACAGTATCGTGACGGCGAGCGCCGCGTCCGCGATGCCGCGTACTGGAAGGACGCCATGGCCGCTGCACCGGCGGCCGCAGGCCTTGGCGCAGGCATCGCCCCGGCCGCTCCGGATGCGATCCGCTTCGTGACGCCGATGGCACCAGCACTGCGCCAGCATGTATTGGAGGCAGCCACGCGGATCGGCCAACCGTGGCCGGATGTCTTGACCGCGCTGTCCGCCGAATACTCCCGCCGCATCAGTGGCGAAGCCGAGGCCATCATCGGCGTGCCCTTCATGGGTCGGCTGGGCAGCGTCTCCGCGCGCGTGCCGGCGATGGTGATGAATGTGCTGCCGCTGCGGCTGGCGGCCACGCAGGGCAGCGTCGATGATCTGGTCCGCGAGGTGGCCCTGCGCCTGATGCGCGGCCGCCGACATGGCCGCTACCGTGGCGAGCAGCTGCGCCGTGACCTCGGCCTGATCGGCGGCCAGCGGCGTCTGCACGGCCCGCTGGTCAATGTGCAGCCGTTCTACCGGCCGCTGCAGTTGTCTGGTGTGGAGGCGTCGCTGGAGGTGCTGTGCACCGGTCCGGTGGACGATGTGACCCTGGGCTTCCGGGGCGATGGCACGGCCGTGCTGGATCTGGAAATCGAGGCGAACCCCGCGCTGTATACGCCCGCCCAGATCGAGGGGCACGCCGCGCGCCTGCTGCACTTCATCGCGGCCGCGCTGGATGCTCAGGCCGCGGGTGAGGCGCTCAGCACGGTGCCACTGGCCACGCCAGCGGAACAGCAGCGCTATCTGTACGACGTCAACGCCACCGATCATCCGGCGCCGGATGTCAGCCTGGTGGAGCTGATCACCGCGCGCATGGCGCAGACGCCCGACGCCATCGCCGTCGTCTTCGGCGAGGCGAACCTGTCCTTTGGCGAGCTCGAACAGCGCAGCCGGGCTTTGGCGGTGCAGCTGCAGTCGCAGGGCGTGGGCCGCGAATCGCGCGTGGTCGTCGCGCTGCCCAGGTCACTGGAGCTGATCGTCGCCTTGGTCGCCATCCAGCGCGCTGGCGGTGCCTACCTGCCGGTGGACCTTGCTCATCCTGACGCGCGCATCGCGCGCATCCTGCAGTCTGCCGCGCCCGTGTGCGTGCTGGCACTGCCCGAGGATCGCCACCGGTTCGGTGCTGCGCCTGTCCTCAGCCCCGCGGCGTGGTCGCAGGCCACCGACACCCGCCTGGCTACCCAGCCGGCGCCGGGCGACGCGGCTTACGTCATCTACACCTCGGGCTCCACCGGCGAACCCAAGGGCGTGCTGATCGAGCACCGCGCCATCGTCAATCGCCTGGAATGGATGCGCGTCCACTACGGTATCGCGCCGGACGACCGCATCCTGCAGAAGACACCGGCCACCTTCGATGTCTCGGTGTGGGAGTTTTTCCTGCCACTGATCACCGGTGCCACCCTGGTGGTCGCGCCACCCGAGGCGCATCGCGATCCGCTCCTGTTGGCCGCGCTGATCCGCGCGCAGGGCATCACCACCCTGCATTTCGTGCCGTCCATGCTGGAGGCCTTCCTCGCGGCACCGGCATCCCACGGTCTGCAGCTGCGCCGCGTGTTCACCAGTGGCGAAGCACTCGATGCCGATCTGCGCGACCGCTTCCATGCACGCGTGCACGCCGAGCTGCACAATCTCTACGGCCCGACCGAGGCCGCGGTGGATGTCAGCTTCTGGCCGGCCAGCGCGGACGACGCGTCGCGCCCGGTGCCGATCGGCCATCCGGTATGGAACACCCGCTTGTACATCCTCGATGCGGGCATGCAGCCATTGCCCCCGGGCGTGGCGGGCGACCTCTACCTCGGCGGCGTGCAGTTGGCCCGTGGATACCTGGGGCGCGACGACCTCACCGCCGAACGATTCCTGCCCGATCCGTTTGTCAACGGCGGTCGCCTCTATCGCACCGGCGATGTGGCGCGCTGGCGCGACGATGGCGCAGTGGAGTATCTGGGCCGAAGCGACCACCAGGTCAAGCTGCGTGGCCTGCGCATCGAACTTGGGGACATCGATGCCGCGCTGCGTACCGCGCCCGGCATCACCCGGGCCGAGGTGCTCCTGCGCGAGGACCGCCCAGGCGAGCGCCGGCTGGTGGCCTATGTGCCCATCGGCGCGCCCGATGCAGCGGCGCTGCGCGAGCACCTGGTCAAAACGCTGCCGGACTACATGGTGCCGTCCGCCTTCGTCGCCATCGATCACTGGCCGGTGACAGCCAACGGCAAACTGGACCAAAATGCCTTGCCGGCCCCCGCACAGGCATGCACGGAAGGTGTCGCACCCCGGACCAGCACCGAGCGCGAAGTTGCTGCCTTGTTCGCGCAGGCGCTCGGCATCCAGGGCCCCATCGGCATCGAGGCCGACTTCTTCACACTTGGCGGTGACTCGCTGAGCGCGGTTCACCTCCTGCTGGCGATCCAGCAGCGCTGGCGCTGCGATCTGGGCCTGGGCACGGTGTTCGCTGCACCAACGGTCGCCGGTCTGGCGGCGCGCATCGATGCGCCACCGGCCGCGACCGATCATGGCCTCGCGCCACTGATCCAGCTGGCCACCGGCGATGCCGCGCTACCACCGCTGTTCGTCATCCATCCCGCGGGAGGCATCGCCTGGAACTATCGCGACCTCGCGCGTGCGCTGGCACCCGCCCGCGACGTGCATGGGCTGCAATCGCCCGCCCTGGATCTGGAGCAGCCCATGCCCACGACCATCGATGCCCTGGCTGCCAGCTATGTGGACCGGATCCTGGCGTTGAACACGCCGGGCCCGGTGCATCTGCTGGGCTGGTCGGTGGGCGGCATTCTGGCGCAGGCGATGGCGGTCCACCTGCGTGCGCGCGGCCGCGACGTCGGCCTGCTTGCGCTGCTGGATGCCTACCCCAGCGAGTGCTGGCGGGCTGAGCCGGAGCCGGACCCCATCGCGGCAGTGCGGGCGCTGCTCGCCATCGCCGGGCACGATCCCGATGCCCATCCCGAGCTGGACACCCGCGAGCGCATCCTCAGCTTCCTGCGTCGTGGCGACAGCGCGCTGGGCAATTTGCCGGATACGGTGCTTGATGGCGTGGTGCGGGCGGTCACTGGCACCAACCGGTTGATCCGCGCCCACCATCACCGCCACTTCGACGGTCCATTGCTGCACGTCCGCGCCGGGCGCGACCATCTTGCCCGGCCGCAGCTGCAGTCGCGGCTGTGGCAGCCTTACGCCGTTCACCTTGAGGCGCTCGAACTTCCGTTCCTGCATGCCGAACTGACCGGGCGCGACGCGGTCGCCCAGCTCGCCCCTCATCTCAATCACCGGCTCCAGCAATGGGACCGCCGCCTCAAGATGCCCGTATGAAACTCACCGGCTTCAACAACACCATCGCGTTGGTGACCGGCGCCGGGGGTGGCATTGGCGCGGCCCTGGTCAAACAGCTGCGCCAGAGCGGCTGCACCGTGATCGCCACCGATGTGGTGGCACCGGTCATCGCGGATGAGGCAGGGCAGCCCAAGGCCTACGCCAACGCGCTGGATGTGACCGACTCGGCTGCCGTGGATGCACTGGTTGGCTGGATCGAAGCGGAGATCGGCGCGATCGGCTTCGGCATCAACGTCGCCGGGGTACTGCAGACGGGTACCGTCGCCGAGACGGACGATGCGCAATGGCGCAGGGTCTTCGCGGTGAATACGGACGGCGTGTTCCATGTTTCCCGTGCGCTGGCACGGGTGATGTCGCCGCGTCGAAAAGGCGCCCTGGTCACGGTCAGCTCCAACGCGGCTGGGGTACCGCGCCACGGCATGGCCGCCTATGCGGCCTCCAAGGCTGCCTCGACCATGTTCACCCGATGCCTTGGCCTGGAGCTCGCACCGCTTGGCATCCGCTGCAATATCGTCGCCCCGGGGTCGACCCTGACGCCGATGCAGACGGGCATGTGGGCAGACGAGCAGGGCGCAGAACGTGTGATCCAAGGGAGTCTGGAGACATACAAGGCCGGGATTCCCCTACAGAAACTCGCTCGCCCGGATGACATTGTGTACGCCGTCATGTTTCTTCTCTCCGACCAGGCGGGGCACATTGCCATGAGCGACGTTTACGTGGATGGCGGCGCCACACTCCGCGGGTAATTCAGACCGGGTGATTCGATCCAATCACACCGATCAACAGGGCCAACAGCCTGCGCCGCGCCAACTGCGATAGAGCGCGCAGAAACCAATTTATGCAAGTTGGTTCATAGAGAATCGGCCGTCGCCTCGCTTAAGGTGCCGATCAGCCGCGTAGACACTGAAGCTGATACGGTGCTGCAGCTTCGTGCCTGCGTTTTAGCAGGCAGTACGGATGCGTGCTCGTCGCTTGGGGAAGCGGAAGAGCAGATCGACGCGTCTGTGCAGATTCCCTTCTCGAGGCAACGTCATGAAACGCATAGTGATTGCGGACGACCACCCGGTCGTGCGAACCGGGCTTCAATCGATCCTCTCGCGAGACCCGCGCTTCGAGGTCATCGGCGAAGCGGCCGATCCCGAGCAGCTGGAGGAGTTGCTCGCCACCCGCGCCTGCGAACTGCTCATCACCGACCTGTCAATGCCATGGAGCCGTCGCCCGGATGGCGTGCGCATGCTCGCTGCGATTTGCCGCGACTATCCCGGGCTGCCCATCTTGGTAATCACCGCCTTCAGCAACGAGCAGATTCTTCGTGCAGTAGCCAAGCTCGGCGTTAGCGGCATCCTGGACAAGACCAGCGCGCTGCCGGTGCTGATCGAGGCGGTCGACGCCGCGCTCGCAGGTGAGCGCTACTTCGCGCCGGTGCTGGAGCAGCGCCTGAGGTGCAAAGTGCAGCGTGGTGCTGGGCTCACCGCCCGTGAGTCAGAGGTGGTCCGGCTTCTCGCACACGGCCTGAGTGTCAAGGATGTCGCCGACATCCATCGGCGGACGATAAGTACCATCAGCCGGCAGAAGGGCGCCGCTATGCGTCGCCTGGGCCTCCACTCGGACTATGCGCTGCTTGATTACGCACAGTCGGTCGGGTTGTCGCCGGGGGGAGGTCCCGGCGGTGAGCGTTGTTCGTTGGCGTCGATCGGAAATCTGCCGCTTGGCCGGCGGACGCCATCCCGCAAGTCTTAACGACCAGCACGCGATGCACACATCCTGTTTTTATCAAGTTGTTGCATGGTGCGCTGCAGCTTGCATCTTTAGTGTTGCGTCCTGCCCGCGGTTGCCGGTCTTCGGCATCTCTCGCTGCGGTCAGTCTCCTCCATCACTTCGCAAGGATAGAACGCAATGACTCTGCTAAAGAAGCTCTCATTGGCCACTGCGCTGGCCGCTGTCTCCCTGTCCGCCAATGCTTTCGACGCCGACATCAAGGTCTGGGCCAATGTCGATCCGACCCTGGCCCTGCTCAAGGCCGATGGCACCGCGCTGGATTCGGTGGTCAACATGGTCCACAACCCGGTCACCGGTCTGGTGCCGTGGACCCAGCAGGTGCGTATCTACTCCAACGATGACGACAAGGACATCGAAGTGCGCGTCGGCAGCGCTCCGCAGCTGCTCAATACCGATGGCAGCGGTGCCCCGGTGCCGCTGACTGTCAGCCTCAACGGCAAGGCGCTGACCGTGGCCGCGCAGGACTTCGCCGCGTCCGACCTGTTCGACGGCGCACTGGAGGGCGCATCGATCCCGATGCCGCTGCGTATCGCGCAGACCAACCAGGCACCGATCACCAAGGGCGGTACCTACGAAGGCATCGTCACCATCGCCATGCAGCAGAAGACCACCAGCCCGTAAGGCGCCCGCGCCGGCCCGAGTAACGGGCCGGCCGCTTCCGGTAACACCCCCATGAAATTTCCCGCACCCGCCGTCACCCGGCTGGCGGTCGCGCTCGCCCTGTCGTTGGCCACGCCCCTGGTCGCGGCGCGAGGCGTTCCCGCCGGTTTCGAGGATCTGGTCGAAGGCCAGACCGAACAACTTGAGGTGCGCCTGTTCGGTCGCTCGACTGGGCTGGTGCCGGTGCGCGTGACTCTGGAACACGTGCAGCTGGAAGCCCCGGCCGAGGCGCTGCAGGCATTGCAGCTGCCCGCCGAGGCACAGGCCGCGTTGTTGCCAGCGCTGTCGCAGCCGCTGCCGCGCAACAGCCATCTGGCCTGCCGCTATGGTGGCGCCAGCGCCGGTTGCGGTTACATCGATCCCCCCGAGGAGCCCACCGCCGTGCGCGCGCTATACGACGAAGGCGAGGGCGCCGTGCGCCTGTTCGTCGCCCGCCAATGGATTCCCGGCGAACCGGCCGCCGAGCGCTACCACCAGGTCAGCGCCAATGCCGAAAATGCCTTCCTGCACCAGCACACGCTCAACGTCAGCGGCGGCCGCGGCTACCAGTCGCTGGCCGCGCAGGGCATGGGCGCGCTGGGCGTATTGCAGCGCGGGCACCTGTCTGCCGATTGGACCTTCAGCCAACAGCACTATCGCGGCGGCCGCGCCAACCGCGACTTCCAGCTGGACAACGCCTATTACCGCCATGACCTGGGGCAGCAGCACTACCTGCAGGCCGGGCGCATGGACCGCCGCAACCTGAGCAGTCCGCAGGGCGGCACCTTCAGCTTCAGCATGCTGCCGATGGACCGCTTCCAGGGCCTGCGCCTGGGCACCACGCAGGCCTACGTGGATTCGGCGGCCGCCGTACAAGCCACGCCGCTCACCGTGCTGCTGGCACGCGATGCACGGGTGGATGCGTTCGATGGCGAGCGCCTGCTGCAGACCTTCTACCTGCAGGCCGGTATCAACCAGCTCGATACGCGCCGGTTTCCGCTGGGCAACTACACCGTCACCCTGCGCATCTACGAAGCCGGTGTGCTGGTGCGCAGCGAGGACGCGCCGTTCGACAAGGGCGGCGACTGGACCGACAGCAGCGTGCAGTGGTTCATGCAGGGTGGCCGCCGTAACGAGCGCCGCAGCGACCGTTTCAACGACGAGCTGGCAGCGATGGCCGGCCTGCGCGTGCCGGTATCGCGCAACATGGCGGTGACCGCCGGTGTCGCCGACCTCGGCGGCTTCAGCTATGGCGAACTGAGGCTGGACCTGCGCCATGTGTTCGCCACCCAGGAGATTCGCGGCACCTTCAGCGGCATGCACGGCAGCGACGGCAGCCGCGGCCAGCAGCACCAGCTGTCCTACCGTCGCCGCGCCTCGTGGAATGTGTACCACCAGCGCATGCGCGGCCGCGCCTGCCAGTTCGAGGACGACGCGCGCGACCGGCTCGGCTGTGCCGACTCGCTCAGCGCCTCAATGGCGCTGCCAGTGGCTGGCGGCAATGCCTATCTGGCCTACACCCGCCGCCAGACCTGGCGCGCAGGCACCGTGCAGCCGGGGCTGGGGGATGATCCGCTGGCGGGGCTGGACCCGCTGTTGCCGCCGTGGATTCCACAGCCCACGCGCGTGCCGCAGCTCAGCCGCACCTGGCAGGCCAGCTACAGCCGCAGCCAGCGCTGGGGCGAGTTCAGTGTTTCCAGTCGCATCGGCGTGTGGCAGCAGACCAGTGGCGGTGGCCTGCGCGATGGCCGCGACCGCGGCATCTATTTCAACGTCAGCCTCAATCGCCTGCAGCGCGGTGACCGCGGGAGCTCGCAGCGTCGCTACGGCCTGGATGTGCGCCAGCCGCAGCACGCACGACCGGACGTCAACTACAGCGCCGGCCAGACCCTGCGCCAGGAGTACGAAGACCAGTACCGCGAAGTGTCCGGCGAACTACGCGGCAACAACAACGAACGGTACAGCGCCACGCTGAGCGGGCAGCTGCAGAACCGCATCGGCCAGACCGGTGCCACGGTATCGCGCTACCAGCACCAGGGCGGCAACGAGGTGGCGTACAGCGCCACACACAGTTCCGGCCTGGCCATCGGCTCGCGCGGGCTGTACTGGGGCGCAGGCGTGGGCGCCGATGCCGGGCTGGCGGTGCAGGTGGACGGCACTGACGATCTGGACCTGACCGGCGTTGCCGCCGAACTGCAGGTAGGCGGACTGCGCCGGCAGCGGCTGAAGCTGGGCGAACGCCGCCTGCTGCCGGTGTCCGCCTACCAATCGCACCGCGCCGAGGTGCAGGACGCCAGCGCACTGGACAGCATCGCCGCCGTGCGCGTGAGCGGTGTGGGCGGGGCGCGCCCGCTGTTCCTCTCGCCGGGGCGCCTGGTGCGCATGCCGGTGCCGATTGAAGTGACCTACACCTTCATCGGCAACGCCCACGACATCGCCGGCGCACCGCTGCGCGGCGCCCGCATTCTCAACGCGCCGGTGCCCGGCACCGGCAGCAATGGAGGCTTCGTGGCCGACTTCCCACGACGCGAAAAGACCCTGTACCTGCTGCAGGACGACCGGCTGCTGCACTGCCCGCTGCAGGTGCGCGAGCGCCGCAGCGTGGTGATGCTGGTGGGCACAGTGCAGTGCGAGCCCCTGGCCGTGGCGCAGCTGCCCGCCGACATCCGCCATCAGGCACGGGTGACGCGACTGCTGCAGGAGCAGGCATTGATTGCCGCCACGCCGCAGACCGCGGCCGCGGGAGGTGCGCAGTGAGCCGGCGGTTGTGGTGGGTGATGGTGGTTTTGTGCGCGCTGGTGGTGCTGGCGCCACGGGCGATGGCGCAGCGGCCGCCGGAAACGCATCCGACGAGTGAGCATCGCGACATCGTGATGAGCTGGGATCGCTCTGCGATGCCTGGGGATATCGAGTTGTGGGCGGCAGATACATTGCTCGCCTACCAATCAACAGGCGGACTCCCCTACGCAAAATCCCATCTTGTCTGCTCGTCGGCCAGCGAATCATCCAACGGCAAGTGCCCTGTGCTCGGCTCAGAGGCGAGCTTGCATGGCGCCGGAGAAATATGGATTCAGGCAATCGAAACCAGATCTGGCCTGCGAGAGGAAATCCGGGCAATCGGTAGCCGACGCCGCCCCATGACCGGGCAGGCCTGCTCGTCGGACTACTGGGCACCTGTAATCAGGCCTCTTTGGGCTGCGGACATCGATGTTTGCGGGAGAGACCAGTCGGCCGGCATTGGAGCGAGTCTCCGAGTCCCTGTCTCTGAGTTGAATCGGCTCGTAGCAGGAAAATGGCGTGCACAGCTGGTGCTTGGCATGTACAGCGAAATCGCGGGTGCGTTGCTGGCTGAATACACCTTTGCATTCGAGTTCTCCATCACCGACCACAACGCGGTCTCCATCTACTTCCCGCTCTTCGATCAGGTCACCCCGCACGTCGGCCTGAACCTGCAGTACGACCCGATCGCACAGACAGTCGGCGGCCGGGCCCAACTCGACATGTGCCTGTACGACGGACTGGGCTCGCAGAGCCAGTACCTGGGCGTCACCGTGCGCGACAGCGGGCCGCGTCCTCCGGGACCTTCCGGCTACTCGGTCTGGCACACCGATGGTGGCAGCGACGCCACGCAGCGCGTGGACTACACCGTCACCCTCGATCACAACGGCAGCGCCTTGCCCATGCGCAACGGTGTGGAGCAGCTGCTGCATGGCATCGATACCGCAAAGCTGCGCCTGGTGCTGTTACCTGGCATGACACAGCCGGTGTTCTGCGTGCCCACGCCTTTGACGCTGGACACCCCACGCGTGCCGGTCAGCGGTAAACGCCCCGGCTATTACGACGGCGATCTCAAAGTGGAACTGCGCGTTCCCACTGTCACGCCCTGATTCCCATGGAGCCCCCGATGAAGCCTCTCATTCGTTGCCTGCTTCCCTTGTCGCTGCTGATGGCGATGCCTGCCCACGCCAATCTCACCGTGCACCCCATGCGCACGTCGGTAGACGTGAAGAAGGGCGCGCAGATCCGCATCTATTCGCAGTCCACCCTGCCGCAGTACGTGCAGGCCTCGATCAAGCGAATCGTCAATCCCGCCGGTGCAGAAGAACACGAGGTCGAGGTCGAGCCCGGCGAAGCAGCCATCGCCATCACCCCCGGCAAGTTTGCGCTGGCCGGTGGTGGCAATCGCCTGATCCGGGTGATTCCACTGCAGCCGGTCGAGAAGGAAACCGCCTACCGCGTGTATTTCGAAGGCGTGCGTGGCCCTGACGTCATTGAGCGCGCAGACGAGGGCGAGCGCGCGCAGGCGAATGTCGGCGTCAGTCTGATATGGGGCGCACTGGTCAATGTGCTGCCCGCGCAGCCGGCCATGGCGGTGCAGGTGGAAGGAAACCGCCTGCGCAACACCGGCACGGTGCGCGTGGGCATCACCAGCATCGCCGACTGCGATGGCGCGCGCTGCACGGCGCACGACGTGTCGCGAAGCCTGTATCCGGACAGTGCGTTGGAACTGCCATTCCCCGTACAGCCGGGACACACGCTGCAGATGCGTTACCGACTGACCCGCGATGGCTATCGCGAGCATGTGCAGGCATTGGCTCCCTGAACCCCTCAGGCCGTCGTGGCGCAGTCCCGCCGCGACGGCACTTCTTCGTTTCCCTTGTTAAGGAGTTTTCATGAACAGGATTTACCGTCGTCTTTGGTCTACGGCACGCCAGTGTTGGGTGGTGGTCAGTGAACTCGCGAACAGTCGCGGGAAGCGATGCCAGTGCACTGGTACTGCGTTGGCTGCGGTTCTCTTGCTGGCCCCACCTCTTGCGCGGGCTTCGTCGGACAAGGTAGATGAGGAAGATGCGGTCAGCCGCAATCCAGTCCTCGAACAGGCTCTCCAATCCAGTCTGCTGCTGCAGGCGTTCCAGGGCGCGCGCGCGGCAGGGGTTTCGCCGCTCTCTGCCACGCCGGTCTACCAGGCAGCAATCGTCACCGATCCATCCTATGGAAACTCCACCGTGAGTGGCGACCAGCTGCTGATGCTTGGCTCACGCTCCTCATTGAATGGCACTGGCGGGGTTGCGTACGGAAACCTGATCAGCGCCACCGGCAACAACGTTGTGGCGGTGGGTTACCGGGTCAAAGTGACAAATGGCGGATACGCTACAGCCGTGGGTGCCAATGCCATTGCTGATGGCGTGGGAACCACTGTGTTTGGCAACCATGCAGAGGCCTATACAACCAATTCCGTTGCCGTCGGCAGTGGAGCACGAACCAATAACGGCGCTGGCATCTCCAGGATCGCAATCGGTGGGGATGCTTACGCCGGCTCCAGCGGCTGGACCGGCGCCATTGCGCTGGGGGGAGACGCCAATGCAAGTCACGACAGCGTTGCAATCGGCTATGGCGCAAGAACCACACAGAGTGGCTCGGTGTCCTTGGGGAGAGGCTCGGTTGCCAGTCAGGCCAATACCGTATCTGTCGGCAACGACACTACGAAGCGCCGAATCGTCCATGTGGCCGATGGCAACATCAACGGTACCAGTACTGACGCGGTAAACGGCCGACAGCTGCAGACGGCAAAAAATGATATCAAGACGGCCGCGGACGCTGCCGCCGGCGCGCAGCGAACAGCCAATACGGCCAACACTACCGCTACCACCGCCAAGTCCACTGCAGATCAGGCCTTGGCCAATTCGCGTGTGGTTACCCAGGCATCGGCCAGTGGCAGCGTACGTGTGGGCGGCGACAATACCGGCACCACTGTCAGCTTCGCCAACAAGAACAATGCAACGCGCTACCTCAATGGAATCCGCAACGGAGCGCTGAGCGCCAGCAGTACCGATGCGGTTACCGGACAACAGCTGTTTGCCACCAACTCCAATGTAACCAAGGCCCAGACCACGGCTGACGCGGCGAAGACAACTGCCACGGCAGCGCAGTCCACGGCCAACACGGCCAACACCAACGCCAACACGGCACTGGCTAAAGCCAATACCGTAAGCGGGCTCGTCAGCCAGGTTTCCGCGACCGGTAATGTACGGCTGGGCGGTGAGAATACGGGCACTGTTCTGGATGTCCGCAACAAGTCCGATGCTGTTCGCAGTATTACGGGCCTGAAGGATGGGACACTGAGCTCAACCAGTACCGAGGCAGTGACTGGCAAGCAGCTCAACGCCACCAATGCCAATGTCAGCAAGGCGCAGGCTGCAGCCGATGCAGCGGCTGCGCGGCTGAATGCCAGTGCCGTGGCACTGGGCGCGGGAGCTGTCGCGGAGCAGGCCAGCTACGGCATCAGTACTGCGCTGGGCAACAACGCCAAAGCCTACAACGGCAAGAGCGTCGCCATGGGCGCAGACGCTCGCGCGACGGTGGATGACGCAGGTAACAAGATCAGTGGCAATGGAGGTGTGTCCATCGGTGCTGGCACCCGCAGTGGCAACGGTGCGGTGGCCCTTGGATTGGATGCCGTCGCAACGGGTGATCGAGGCGTTGCAGTCGGTCATGAGGCATCCGGCAAAGGCATGCACGCAACGGCGCTGGGCTTCCAGAGCAACGCGTCGGCCAACCAGGCCACGGCGGTCGGGCGTGGCGCCGTAGCCAGCAGCCTGTATGCCTCGGCGGTGGGCAATCAGGCGAGTGCTACGGCGCAGAGCGCGTTGGCCCTTGGTGATCGGGCCAATGCGACGCATGCGGGCGCGGTTGCGCTCGGCAATGGCTCAGCCACGACTGGGACCAATCAGGTCTCGGTGGGCAATGGCTCGTTGAAGCGCAAAGTGGTCAACGTGGCCGACGGCGCCCTGAGCACGTCCAGCAGCGAAGCGGTGACCGGCAAGCAGCTGCATGCCACCAACACCAGCGTGGCTGCTGTGAAGGCGACCGCGGACGGTGCGCAGGCGCGGGTGGCGGTACTGGATGGCCTGGTGGGGCAGGTGTCGGCAAGCGGCAACGTGCGCCTGGGTGCAGACAACACCGGCACCGTCGTCGACGTTGCCAACAAGGCCGGTACCAAGCGCAGGCTGCAGAATCTGGCCAATGGCGTGCTCAGCACGTCCAGCACGGATGCAGTGACCGGGCAGCAGCTCAATGCCACCAACAGCGAAGTGACCAGTGTGCGCACGGCCGCTACTGCGGCGAAGACAGCGGCCGACGCTGCCCGTGGCGTAGCGGATGGTGCTGTGCAGAAGGCTGATGCCTTGGGCGGACTGGTGGGCCAGGTATCTGCCGGCGGCAATGTCCGCCTCGGTGCAGAGAACAGCGGCACCATTGTGGATGTCGCAAACAAGAGTGGTGCCAAGCGGCGCATCTACAACATCGCCAACGGAGCGTTGAGCGCGGGCAGCACGGATGCGGTGACCGGACAGCAGCTGTTTACAACCAACGCCTTGGTGGAGACACAGCGACAGGCCTTGGCCGGGCATGCGCAGCAGCTGACGGATCACGACGGACGTATCGCGGACAATCGGGTCGGGCTGGATGCTCTGCGTGCGGACTTCGATAACTTCGATCCTGATCTTGATGGCGTGGTGAAGTTCAGTGCTGATCGCGGCCTGGTGGATATGGAGGGCGCGCGCGTATCGGGTGGAGCAGCGGGGGATATCAGTTCTGCGACCAGTACGGATGCGGTGAATGGTGGGCAGTTGTTTGCGACCAACTCTCGCATAGGAGCGCTTGAGTTGAAGGATCGCTTGGTTGACTTCGGCAAGGAGCTTGGAGCTATGGAGGCAGAATCCGGTCTGTTTGGCGTCGCCCTTGGAAATGGTGCGCAGGCGTCGCTCCGTACAGAGGGAGGGACTGCAGTTGGCAGCTACTCAACTGCATTGGCCAAAAATTCGGTCGCATTGGGGCGTGGCTCGCTAGTCGAGGAAATTGCTGAAGCGGGTTTCGCGCTTGGTGCTGGCGCTTCAGTTGCTCAGGATCATGGCGTCGCCTTGGGGTCATACTCAGAGATAAGGGCTGGTGCCTTTAACTCGGTTGCACTTGGTGCAAATTCGATCGCCGAGGAGGAGCGAGTGGTATCCATAGGGAGCTCAACCCTGAAGCGCAGGCTTACGAATGTTGCGCGGGGTACCTCCGGTGACAACGCCGCAACCATCGCGCAATTGAGCGAGTCTGTCTCTGCCCTCGGTGGAGGTGCCGGCGTCGATTCAAACGGCAGCGTTGTTGCTCCTGTCTATGGAATGCAGGGCGGAACGCAGAATAACGTCGGAGACGCTTTGGCCGTCCTGGATGGCGCAGTGGTCAGAGTTGATAGTCGCGTAGAGAACATCGAAAATCATTTGCGCGCGACGTTCCAGCAGTCACCCTCAACTAGAGTGGATGGAACTGGTCAGCTGAATCTGGCAGGTGCGCAGGGCATGGTTCTGTCGAACCTTGCTGATGGTCGTATTGCCGCAGGGAGCCGTGATGCCGTAACCGGCAATCAGTTGTACGCCGCAGAGCAGAAGATCTCGCAGAATCGGAATGATCTGGAGGCCATGCGCAGGGAGCGGGAGATGGGTGAGGCGGCGATGCGTGGACGGGATGCGAGCGTCATCGACTATGGTGGCGCGCGCTTGACTGGTGTGGCTGAGGCGAAGCTGTCGGTTGACAGCGCGGACGTTGTGCGCGGTAGTCAGCTGTTCCGGACCAATGAGGTGGTAGCTAGTTTGGCTGATCGTTTCAACAACGTGATCGTGGATCACGATGACCTAAGTACTCCGGCTGAGGCGGCGTTCCTATCCGTGGCCGTTGGTGGAGACACTCGGGCTTTGGGGGAAGGATCGACTTCAGTTGGTAGCTATGCATCTTCACGTGGTAAGCAATCCACCGCAATTGGATACGGTGCGCACATAGCTGCCGATGCACTTACCGGGGTTTCGCTTGGCCAAGCCGCAGGCGTGTTCGCAGATTGGGGTGTTGCTCTGGGGAGTTACAGTAGGGTAGCTGTGGGGGCAAGATTTGCCGTTGCTGTGGGTGCGCAGTCGATCGCTGAATCCGAGATGGAGGCTTCATTCGGTAACATGTCGTTGAAGCGACGCCTCACCAATATTGCCAACGGCACCGCCAACCACAACGCAGCCACCATCGGCCAGCTCCGCGGCGCCCTGTCCGCCCTCGGCGGCAACATCGACGCCAACGGCAACGTCACCACTCCCGGCTTCAACATCCAGGGCCAGCACCAGAACACCGTCAACGACGCACTCACCACCCTCGACTCCGCCGTAGTCACCACCGGCTCCCGCATGGACCGCGTCGAAACCCAGCTCCGCTCGGTCTTCCAGGAAGCGCCCTCCACCCGCAGCGACGGCACCGCCCAGCTCACCCTGGCCGGCGCCAACGGCATGGTCATCTCCAACGTGGCCAACGGCCTGATCGCGGCCGGCAGCCGCGAGGCGGTCAACGGTGGCCAGCTGCACGCCGTGCAGCAGCAGCTCAATGGCCGCATGGATGGGCTGGAGCAGCGCGTGGATGGCCAGCCGCAGTCGCGTGCGTTGGCTGCGGCTTCGGCCGCACCGACCGAACAGGTCACGCCAACGCCGGAGGCCAGCGATTCGCCGCAGGTGGCCTCGGCAGGCGAGGGCGCGTCGCCCACGCCGCAGCCGAAGTCGAAGAAGGACGACACGCCGTCGCCCACGCCACAGGTCGATACCGCTGAACTGGAGAAGATGCTGGCCCGCGCCAACGAGTACACCGATGGCGCCATCAGCAACTTCGAACGCCGCCTGGACAAGATGGACAAGCGCTTCAACCGAATGGCCGCGATGAGCAGTGCGCAGACGGCCATGGCCATGAACACCGCTGGCTTGGCCACCTACAACCGCCTCGGCGCGGGCGTGGGCTATGCCGAGGGTGAGTCCGCCATGGCGGTGGGCTACCAGCGCGTGCTCAACGACAAGGGCTCAGCCACCTTCAGCCTCAATGGTGCGTTCACCAACAGCGGTGAGCAGAGCGTGGGCCTGGGTGTAGGCATCGGCTGGTAATCGTCCCCTCCCATTGCAGGGAAACACCGGCGCTCCCCGGTCCGTCATTGCGGACCGGGGAGTTTCTTTTTGTGTCGTGGCGTGCGGGCCCGGGCGGGCAGATGCCACGCCGCCGTGGGCTCAGGCGCCTGGGTCCATCTGCGCCAGCAGGCGGTCCATCTCGTCCAGGTCCGCGGCGCCCGGGTCGCCGTTGATGGCATGGTGCTTCAGGCAGCCGTCGATCTGGTCCAGCGTGACCAGCGTGGCCGCATCCCCGACCATCGAGGCCGCCCCGCGGATGCGGTGGCTCATCGCCAGCGCCCGCCGCCATTCGTGGGCCACGATGGCCTCGCGCAGTGCGGCAATATCCCGGGGGATCTGCGTGCGATACACCGCCAGCACATCCAACGGCGTCGCCGCCGCCGGCCGCAGGGCCCTGGCCGGGTTCATGGCCGTGCAGTGCGTGGCCACATCGAACGCAGGCCAGTCGATGGGCTTGCACAGGGTCGCCGCGATGCCGGCGGCCCGGTAGCGGGGTGGACGGGTGACGTCGGGTGATGCCGAGATCGAGACCACTCGGGCGCCCAGCCACGCGCGCGTCCGCTCCAGGGCGCGGATCGCCTCGATTGTTTCCAGGCCGCTGGCATCCGGCAGTGCATCGTCCAGGGTGATCAGGTCGAAGGGGCCGGCCTGCGCCAGTTGCTGCAGTGCCTCATGGCGACTGGTGGCGCCGCGCACCTCGAACCCGCGCTCGCGCAGCCGGTGGCTGATGACGTCGGCGATCAGGGGCTGGTCTTCGATGACCAGGGCGCGCGCGGGCCGGTCGTTGTGGTCGGACAGGTGGCCGGGCAGGGCCGGCGCCGGCTCCGTGCGCCGCTGCGCGGGCAGGGTGGCAGTGAAGGTGGACCCCACGCCTGGTTGGCTGCGCACGGTGATCTGCCCGCCCTGCGCCGTGGCGATGCGGCGGCACAGGGACAGCCCCAGCCCGGTCCCGCCGCGCTGCCGGCCGTCGCGGGTGGTACTGAAGGCGCCGAAGATGTCGTTCAGATCTTCGGCGCTGATGCCTTCGCCGGTATCACTCACACGCAGCACCATCCGGCCGCGCTCGCCCACGCCCGCCTCGAATCTCAGGCGCACCGATACGGTTCCGGCATCGCAGAACTTCACGGCGTTGGAAATCAGATTGCTGGCGATGTGGCGCAGGGCGCGGGTGTCGCAGCTCGCGTGCTCCAGCACCGGCTGGTCGAGATCGAACAGCAGGGCGGTGCCCTTGGCCGCGGCCACCGGCCGGGATGCGCTCAGGCAGCCGGCCAGTACGGTGGCCGCGCCGGGCTGCCACTCCACGGGTGCATGGCTGTGGCGATCCAGGAACATGAATTCCAGCGCATTGGCCAGGGTGTGGTGCAGCGAAGAGGTGGCCGCGCGGGCGGATGCGATCACGGGCGCGGCGGCCGGGGTGGGGACGGTGGATTCAATCAGGTCGATGGCGGAAATGACCGAGGCCACGCCATTGCGCACTTCGTGATTGACCAGGGTCAACATGCGCGCCGTGCTGGCCTGCAGCGCCGCGGTCGCCCGCGCATTGCGGTAGGCCTGGATGATCACGAAGGCCGCACCAAGGATGGACAGCACCAGCACGATGATCGGTGTGCGATAGAAAGAGAGGACGGCACGGAGAGTGGGAGGCGAGCGATACAGGGCATCCATCCACCGGCCGACCAGATCCTGCTGGGTGTCCAGCGGCAACGAGCGGAACGCCTGATGGGCCCGGTCCATCTCGGCGGCGCGCGCAGGATGGGAGGCGACCCGGATTCGCACGGAGGGGCCATCGCTGGCCGGATGCACCGCCAGCGTGGTGCTGTTGCCCCGGCGTGCGAGTGGAATCAGGATGGCGTCCATGCCCAGCGCCGCGTCCACGGTGCCGCTGTCCACCGCGGCCACCATGTCTGCCGCGGCAGGCAGTGGAAACACCTCGATCGCGGGGTGGTGAGCGGCCAGATAGCCGTGGTACTCCCCGTTGCCGATCACCGTGACACGCTTGCCCTCCAGGGCGGACAGGGCCCGCACGGGGGAGCTGCTGCGGGTGAGCAGGACCGAGTCGCCGGCATAGAAGACCGGTGAAATCACCGTGGCCGTGGGCAACAGTGCCGCGGTGCCCGGCAGCGCGAACGCCAGCCCGTCCACCTCCTGCTGCGCAAGCAGGCCGAGTGCGTCGCTGAAGGTGGTGGCCCCGGCCACCTGGATCTTGATGCCCGAGAGCGCCTCCACCGCCTCCACGTAGGCACGTGCACCGCCCAGCGAGGAAGGCCCGCCCAGCCCGTACGGGCCGCCCAACTGCGGACCGGCGGCCAGCACGAAGGGCGGCTGCCGATCCGAATGAGCGGGGAACAGCGTGAGCAGCAGCGCCCCGGCAGCGAGGAGGATGGTCGCCAGCAGGCTGGCCTGCAACGCGACCCGACGTTTACCCGCGATGTTTTTCATGTAAGTACGCTCGCACCCGATCCACGCACAAGAACGGCACCGGCAAGGCGCCGACGGTGCTGTGGAAGCTGGTGCGCGCAGCCACGAATCCAGCCTTGCACGACACCAGGAGGCGCTCAATGTGCGTTTCCGACGATGGGGTGTCGTATCCGGCACGAGGCGCTGGGTCTGCGCAGTGCGTCTCGCAGGCCTCCACGCGCCCTTCACGGCGATTGGCTCGATCGGCATGGCAGTCGAAGCTCATCAACGTGCATCGCGCAGCTGGCGACGATGCGATCGGTCAGCTGCCTGCATCACCTTGGACACTCGCACCGTCCTCACGATCGTTCCACGCGTTGCTGCGTGTGCGCCACCTAAGCTGGCATTCCCGTCGCGAAGTTTCTTTTCCCATGACCACAGCACTACATGATCTGGACGCCCTTGAACCCATCGATATCGATGCGCTCAAGGCACAGGGTGTGCCGCCGGTCGCCCAGTACCTGGTGGACCAGGAAAAATTCGTTCTGTTGGGCGGCAAGCGCGGCATCTACCGCTTGGCCGGCGCCGATACGGCGTGCTACTTCACCAGCCTGGACCAGATCCGGCTTCACCTGCTGGGGCAATCATTGACGCGGCTGACGGTGGAGCTGGCCTGAGCGCTCAGATCCCGCCATGGCGAGGCAGCGGCGCAGGCACGTTCAGCTGGCCACCGGCGGCCACATAGGCCGCCAGTGCTTCGCCTTGACTGAGCAGATGGCGGTTCATCATCTGCTCGGCGGCTTCGGCATCGCGGTTGCGGATGCAGGCCATCAGGGCGCGATGCTCGGCCAGTGACTGGGCCATGCGGCCCGGCGTGAGCAACTGGCGGCCGCGATGCATCTTCAGGATGCGGTGCAGGTCGTGGGTGACGCGGATCAGCCACGGGTTGCCGGCATGGGTCTGCAGACTTTCGTGGATCAGATAATTGTTGCGGTAGTACTCGGCCAGATCGCCCGCGGCTGCAGCGACTTCCATGGCATCGTGCAGCGCCTGCAGCTGGACCACGCCCGCTTCATCGATGCGCTTGACCGCTTCATGCACGCAGCGGCCTTCCAGCATGGCCATCACCGGGAACAGCTGGTTGAGGTCTTCCAGGGTCAGCCGGGTGACCCGGCTGCCGCGGCCCGCATCGAGCTGCACCAGGCCCTCAGCGGCCAGCAGTTTCAGGCTCTCGCGCAGCGGGGTGCGGCTGATGCCCAGTTCTTCGGCGAGCAGCGGCTCGTCGATCCATTCGCCCGGTGGCAGTTCGTAGTCGTAGATCTTCTGGCGCAGCCGCTCGGCCACTTCTTCATAAAGCGGCACGCGTTTCTTCGACAGGCGGGGACCAGGGGCCAGGGGCATGGCAGGGCTTCATGGACAGGTGTGCAGCATTCTACCGGGTCACGGCGGGCCTGCCGGTGCAGGCCCGCCGTGTGCTTACATCCAGCCCGGCACGACGAACAGCAGCCATGCCAGCAGCGGACCGAACGCCACCACCAGGCCGCTGTAGACCAGGAAGCGGCGGAACAGGGCTTCGCGCTCTTCCTTCGCCGCCGAGGCAACCACCAGCGCGCCATTGGTCGAGAACGGGCTGACGTCCACCACGGTGGAGGAGATCGCCAGCGCGCAGATCACACCGGCCGCGCTCAGATGCCCCTGCATCAGGAACGGCACCGCCAGCGGGATCGTCGCACCCAGCACCGCCGCAGAAGAGGCGAACGCTGAGACGATGCCACCGACATAGCAGACCAGCAGCGCGCCCAGCAGCGGAATGCCGATCGCACCCACGCCATGGCCGATGTAGTCCACCGCGCCGGCCTGCTGCAGCACGGCCACGTAGGTCACCACGCCGCTGATCAGCAGCACGGTCGACCAGCTGATGCCATCCACCGCGCCCTTCTGCGAGTTCGGCGAGAGCAGGGCAAGCACCACCGCGACGGTGATCGAGACCAGGCCGACGTTGAGGTTGTAGACCAGGGCCGCGATGCCGAGCCCGAGCAGGCCGATCAGGGTGAACACGCGCTCGCGGTTGATGCGCACGTCATCCAGCGCATCGGGATCATTGGAGAGCGTGCCACCGCCGGCCGAGACCAGGGCGCCGTGACCTTCGATCGCAAACTGGCGCGAAGAGGCCTGGCTGCCGGCGACCAGCGGTTCGGTCGCCGTTGGTGCGCGACGCATCAGGGCCAACCCGCCAAAGGCGAAGAAGCAGATGATGCCCATCAGCAGGTTGAAGCCCAAGCTGGTCAGGAACACCGCCATTTCCGTGACTTCCAGGCCGGCCTTCTGCACCACTTGGTTGGTGATGCCGCCATACACGCTGATCGGCGAGAAGCCACCGGCCTGCGCGCCGTGGATCACCAGCAGGCCCATCATCAGCGGGTTTATCTTGTACTGCTTGGCAAAGCGCAGCGCGACCGGGCCGATGATGGCCACCGCGGCCGGGCCGAGCGCGCCGAAGGCGGTCAGCACGGCGGTGACCACGAACATCACCCACGGTATGGCGACGATGTGCCCACGCACCGCCTTGACCGCCCAGTGCACGAGCAGATCGATGGTGCCGTTCTTCTGCGCGATGGCGAACAGGTAGGTGATGCCGACCAGGGTCAGGAACAGGTCGCCCGGGAAGCCGGCCAACACTTCCTTGCCCTCCATCCCGACGAACAGGCCGCCGATGATGAAGGCCAGCGCGAATGCCACGGCACCCATGTTGATGGGCAGGGCCGTGGCCACGATGAACATGATCACCAAGCCGATGATCGTTGCGATTTGCGGACTCATGCGCCCTCCCGAGACACTTGATACGCGTGCAGCATGATGGCGACCCGCCACCCGGGGACTGCTGGTGTTACACCTTTGCGTGGCCCCTCATGCGCGTGCGCATGCGGCGTCCACCCATTCGCGCACGCCCTCCAGCGTGCGGAAATCCTCTACCGAGCGGGCCTGCAGCTGCGGATGCAGCTCGCGTACCCGCCGGCTCAGCGCCGAGCCGGGGCCCAGCTCCAGAAATACTTTTCCGCCGCGCTCCACCGCCTGCGCCAGCACCTGCTGCCACTGCACCGTCCGGGCGATCTGCGCGGCCAGCGTGTGCACCACACGTGCGACATCGACGACGCTGCTCCCGTCGATGCCGGCGAGCAGGCGCAGCCGGGGCGGCTGCAGTGCGGTCTTACCCAGGACCGCTTCGAACGCCTGCGCTGCGGGCGCGAGCAGCGGGGTATGTGCGGGAACATCCACCGGCAATGACACCGTGCGTGCACCGTGCCGGACGGCCGCGGCGGCGGCGGCCTCCAGCGCGCTGCGCAGGCCGCCCAGCACCACGTGGTCCGGGCCGTTGACGATGGCGAGATGGACCGCGTGCTCGGCGCACAGCAGGGCGATCTCGTCGGCCGCCAGGCCGATCACCGCGATCAGGCCGGCGTCGGCCGGCGAGGCGGCGTCCATCAGCGCGGCGCGGCGGGCAGCCAGGTGCAGGCATGCAGTGCTGTCGAAACTACCGGCGATGGCATGCGCGGCCAACTCACCGGCGCTGTAACCGGCCACCGCCGTTATGGTGGGCAATCGGTCGCGTAACGCGGCCCAGTGCGCCAGCGCCGCGGCGCAGACGAGCGGCTGGGCGAGCGCGTTGTGGAAGCGGTGTTCGTCTGCGGCAAGTGCCTCCACCGGCGTGCCCAGCATCGCACTGGCCTGCGCGAGGATGGGCTGGGCACGGGCGTCCTCGCCAACGCGCGCGAACATCCCCGGGTGTTGGCCACCCTGGCCCGGGCAGAGCAGGACCAGGCTCATGCGTGCGCCTGCAGGTGCAGGAACCACGTGCAGGCCAGCAGATCGGCGCTGCCGCCGGGGCTGAGCCGTCGCTGCTCGAATGCGTCACCGATGGCGGCGACACGTTCGGGCCAATCGGCCTGCTGGACACCGCCTGCCGCGAGGAAGCCGCGCGCCTGGTGCTGGGCGAACGCCAGCCCGGCCTCACCCCCGCGGTGCAGGAGATTGAGATCGACCGTGTGGGCGATCAGCGTCATCAGGGTTTCCACCTGCGCCGCTTCGGCATCCTGGGTGGCATCCAGCACGCGTTGCAGGGTCGGCAGGGCCAGCGCGTGCAGCAGCGGGTACCCTGCGGCCGCCTGTTCGCGGACACCCGGCACGGCGTGCCGCCGGCGGGCGCGTTGGCCGGGGCTGTGCGGATTCAACGGGGCCTCCAGCAGCGCCGACCGCCACTGGGCGACACCGCGACATACCGCCTCGCCCGACGGTGCGCCTTCGCCGCTGGCGCGAAGGCGGGCGGACTGTGCGACCAGCAGGCCCAGGCTGAAGATCGCCCCGCGATGCGTATTGATACCGCCGGTGGCGCGCAGCATCGCGGCTTCGGCGGCGATGCCGAGCGTACGCAACGAGGCGAACGGCACTTCGCTGCGGCCCGCGTGCGCGATTGCGACGAAGTAACCGCGCAGCGCGAACAGGCTGCGCAGGAAGGTGCCCGCATCCATGTCGGTGTGACTGCCGCGACTGAACGGCGTGACCAGGCCGGGTTTGGGCGCGCAGGCAAGCTCGGCGTGCAGACTGGCGATGGCCAGGCGGCCGAGACGACGCGCATCGGCAGAGCGGGGCGCAGCGGTGGCCGGCAAGGGCAGCCGAACGGCGTTCATGCGGCGACCTGCCAAGCGGTGAGCGCCTCGCGCGGCACCAGCGAGCATGCATCGTTGCCTTTGACCATCAGTCGCGCGGCGCCGCTGGCGTACTCGCGCCAGTTGACCGCACGGTCACCCGGGAAGCGCAGTTCGCCGTCCAGCCGCGTGGGCGATCGCCGCTCGCAGTGCTGCAGCACGGCGACGATCGTCTCGGCCTGCCCGGTGCCGGTGACGTCCCAGAGCAGGTCAAGATCCGAGCCGTCATGCAGGTAGCCCAGGCCGGTCAGGTGCTGCCACGCCGCGCTGCCGAACACGCGCGGTGCTACCGGTAAGGTGGCCGTTTCGGTGGCAAGGCCGTGCAGCCGGTCGCGCCATCCCGCGCCGATATCCGTCGCGACCTCGGTCAGCAGCGGCGGTGGCGCGCTGCGCAGGACGGCGGACGGATCAACCCGCAGCGACAACCGCTGGCGGTGCTCGGCCAATGGCAGGGGAACGCCCAACCGCAGCTGGTGTTCGTCGCTGGTGGGGTCGCGCCGCGCCACCACGAAGGGCAGTCGCGCCTGTGCCCATGCCCGCAGCCGCGTCTCGGCGCCCGCACTGAGAACCTGCCACGGTGCCTGCGGATCGAGCCAGACCAGGTCGTGACGGCGCATGGCTCAGACCTCGCCTGCGGCCACGGCGGCAGCGACGTCGCCGGCGAGCAGGCGACCGCCACGCGCCGTTCCGCGTTCCCTGCGCTGATCGCCGGTGACCGGCGCCTGCAGCGCTTCGACCAGCGCCTGTGCAAGATCGCCCTCCCAGACGGCCTCCACCGCACCCATGCGCACGTAATTTTCAACGCCCGGCGCGAATACCGGCGAGCTTTGGCTCAGTGCCTGCAGTTTCTCAAGCGGCTGTTTGGTGACGCGCGCCATCGCGCGCAGATCCATCACGCGCACCTGCGCTTCGGGCAGGGCGTAGATGCGGTCGGCCATGAGCCCGAACGAGAGGAAGCCGCCGCTGACCGATTCGCCATAGACCAGACTCACCAGCGGCGCGCCACGGCGGCGGGCCAGATCCAGAGTGCCGGCCAGGTGTGCGAAGTAGCTGTTGATGCCGAGCATTTCATCGCGGCGTGCCAGGCGCTGGCCGGCGGTATCAACCAGCATCACGATCGGCCGCTGCGGATGCGCGCGGGTACTGGCGAGCACGGTGGCAGCCAACGCCAGTGCGTGGTCGACGCCGACCTCCAGCTTGTTCGCGGTACCGATCACGGTGACCTCGCCCACTGCAGTGGTGGCGGTGCCGCCCAGCACATCGTCGTTGCGGGTGACCGCGTGACCCCGCGGGAACAGTGCGTCGAGCAGGGGGGTCAGTTCCATGGCACGCTCCGGTTCCTGGCCGCTTCCAGGAAGTCAGCGGTTTCCAGCAGCGGCAGTTGGTCGGCATCGGCGATGCCCTGCAGGCGCCAGACCTCCAGGCCATCGCGGCAGCCCCCGTAGGCGTTGATACGTGCATCTAGCCGCGTCTGCGCCTGCTCAAGGGCCTGCAACGGGTCGTCGGCCTCGGTGTGGGTGTCGATCAGTGACAGTGCCGCCTGACCAAAGGCGTCGATGCGGTCCGGCACCAGCTGCACGGCATCACCGATCAGGTAGCGGTGCTTGCCGCCGGTGACGCGCCAGACCAGGGCGCGGTCGCGCGAGTCGAACTCCTCCACGCCACGCACGGTCTCGATCACTTCCGGGCCGGACAGCGAGAGCCGGCCTTCTTCGGACATCACGACCGCCGTGCAGCAGCGGGCGACGATGCCCATCCCACCGAAGGCGCCGTTGCCGCTGCCGATCAGTGCAAACACGGGGATCCCGGCGGCACGCGTGGCCAGCACCGCACGCATGATCTCGGAGATGGCCACCAGGCCGGCGTTGGCCTCATGCAGGCGGACGCCGCCACTGTCGAGCAACAGCAGCACCGCATCCGGACGTACCGCGACGGCACGCTCCAGCAGCCCGGTGAGCTTGGCGCCGTGTACTTCGCCGACGCCACCGCCCATGAACTGGCCTTGCTGCGCCGCGATCAGGACAGGACGACCGCTCAGGCTGCCGGCGCCGACCACGATGCCGTCATCGAATGCACCCGGCTGATCCAGCTGCGCCAGGTGCGGGCTGATGATGCGGCGGGCCGGGCCGACGAATTCGCTGAAGCTGCCTGCATCGAGCAGGCCGGCGATCCGCTCGCGGGCGTCTGCTTCGTAGAAACTGTGACTGCTCACGAAGCGTCTCCTTCCTGCAGGGTTTCCAGTGCCTGCTGCAGTCGCAGGCTGACCACCGCCGGCGTGGCACCGGCATCGTTGATCGACAGGCGCACGTTGCGCAGCGGATGCCGCGCGGCGAAATCTGCCAGCACCGCCTGCCAGATCGTGTCGAAGCCGGTGGCCGAGGTGATCACCTCGATCTCCATCGCGCCATCCAGCGGGGTAGGTTCGATCAGCACTTCAAGGTTGCCCGAGGCGACCACGCCGACCAGCGCGTGATGGTCGCGCTCGGTGAGATCGTGCTGCCCGGGGAAGCGATAACGCAGGGTTTCCATGGCGTGCCCCTTACCAGTTGCGGAAGCGTTTGGGCGGGTTGTACAACCCGCCGGACCAGCGCACGAGATCCTTGACCGAGCGCGCGGCGAGCAGGTCGCGGCTGGCATCGCGGGTGCGGATGCCCAGGTCTTCAGGCCGGCGGATGATGCCGCGGTCGCGCAGGTTCTCGACCATCACGCGGTCACGGCCCAGGCCGACTGCCGTGTAGCCGGCCACGCCGCGGATCGCCTGCTCGCGTTCCTCCGGGCTGCGGCACAGCAGCAGATTCGCGATGCCTTCTTCGGTCAGTACGTGGGTGACGTCGTCGCCGTAGATCATCACCGGCGGCAGCGGCATCTTCGCGCGCTCGGCCAGCTCCCAGGCGTCCAGGCGTTCGACGAAGGCCGGCGCCATGTGCTCGCGGAAGGTTTCCACCATCTGCACGACCAGCTTGCGCCCGCGCGGCATCTGCCCCGGCAGCGCCGCTTCCTGGCCGGCCTTGAGCCAGGCCGGGCTGGCATGGCGGCGACCGCGTGCATCCGAGCCCATGTTGGGCGCGCCGCCGAAACCGGCGATGCGGTCGCGGGTGGCGGTGGAACTGTTGCCCTGCAGGTCGATCTGCAGCGTTGAGCCGATGAACATGTCGCAGGCATACAGGCCGGCGGTCTGCGAGAACGCGCGGTTCGAGCGCATGCTGCCGTCACTGCCGGTGAAGAACACATCCGAGCGCGCCTGGATATAGCGTTCCATGCCCAGCTCGGAGCCGAACGAATGCACGGACTGCACGAAGCCGGACTCGATCGCCGGGATCAGTGCCGGATGCGGATTGAGCGCCCAGTGCGTGCCGATCCTGCCCTTCAGGCCCAGTGACTCGGCGTAGGTGGGCAGCAGCAGCTCGATCGCAGCGGTGTCAAAGCCGATGCCGTGGTTGAGTCGCTGCACGCCGTACTCGGCATAGATGCCCTTGATGGCCATCATCGCCATCAGCACCTGGATCTCGGAGATCTGCGCCGGATCACGGGTGAACAGCGGCTCGATGTAGTTCGGGCGCGGCGCCTCGGTAACGAAGTTGACCCAATCGGCCGGGATGTCGACGCGGGGGAGGGTATCGACGATTTCGTTCACCTGGGCGATGACGATGCCGCCACGGAACGCGGTGGCCTCCACGATCACGGGGGTGTCTTCCGTGTTGGGGCCGGTATAGAGATTGCCGTGGCGGTCGGCGGCCTGCGCGGCGACCAGGGCGACCTGTGGGGTGAGATCGATGAAGTAGCGGCCGAACAGTTCCAGATAGGTGTGGATCGCCCCGATCTCGATCCGTCCCTCGGCAACCAGATTGGCCAGCCGGCCGCTCTGCGGGCCGGAGAAGGAGAAGTCCAGGCGCTGGGCGATGCCCCGCTCGAACACATCCAGATGCGAGGGCAGGGACAGCACGGACTGGACCAAGTGCAGGCCGTGCACCTGCGCCGGATCGAGCTGGGCCAGGCACTCGGCCAGGAAATCGGCCTGTTTCTGGTTGTTGCCTTCCAGGCAGACCCGGTCGCCCGGTTCGAGCACGGTGTGCAGCAGGCGGGGAACCTCGGCATGGGGCAGCAAGCGCCCGAGCCCGGCATCGGCGGCCCGCTGCAGCCTTGCCTGGCGGCGATCCGCTAGCGTGTTCCAGTCTCGAGCCATCTGCCGCCTCTTCATAATTACGCTGTAATTACAAAGCTATCACCCGACTTTGGCCGGGGCAAGAGGCCTGAGGAGGCCAGTTCCGGGCCTGTCGTATTCAGTTAGAGCCGGCTCTCCTGGCATCTTCAGCATCCAATGCGCCGAGCATCGCGTTGTCGGTGCCGAGCGTGATGGCTGGCGAACGCGCAGGCAGGTTTGTTCAAAGCGGGCAATACCTTGCTGGAGCGACCTCGGCTCAGCGTTGCTCGGGGCAATGTCGTGCCGCCTTCAAGGCACGCAGATGGAACGCCTGGATCAGCCCGCTCCCTTTCCCGCACGCGGCCGCCGCGGCTTCGCCCCCCGCGGCACCACTTTCGGCGTCGCCACCAGCACGCCCCACTGATGCAGGTGCTCCATGCCCGACAGCGCATCCAGGTACGCCATGAAATGCGTCAGATAGCCGGGCGAGGTTTCTTTCATCAGCGTCAGGGCCCGATGGACGAGGACGCCGGAATTCAGCGGGCCGCCGTTGGTCGGCACCTGGGCCAGCGATTCTTTCAACTGGCTGGCGTTTCGAAGCGTGGCCCAGCCCGCACGAACGTCGGCCAGCACCGGCAGCTCGGGGTAGGCCGGGTTGTGCTGGCCGGTCAATTCCGTGACCAGCGCCTGCAGACCGATGCGCCCGGGTGACGGGCCCTGCCCAGGCTGCGCCGCGGCGGGCGCCTCGGTAATCCGCTCGGCGTAGCTGGTCACCATCGCATCCAGCTTCGCCTGCAGCAGTGCCCGCACCTCACCGTCGTGCGCCTGCGTGCGGGCATGCAGGGCCTCGATCACGGCAAAGCGCGTGCGGTCGAGCTGGTCGAGCTTGTCCGCTCGCCAACGCTGGAGAATCTCAGCGGTTGCGACGGCGTTACGGGGCATCCGCGGCCTTGCTCGCCCTGGGTTTCGGGATCGGGGCAATTTCCACGCGACGGTTCTTGGCACGGCCGTCTTCGTTGGCGTTGGAGCTCACCGGCTGCTCGGAACCGAACGCCGCGGCAAACACCGCGTCCGACGGCACGCCCTCGGCGATCAGGGTGCGGGTCACGGTCAACGCACGCTCGGCGGAGAGCTCCCAGTTGTCGGCGAAGCGCCAGTTGCCATCGCGCACCTGCTGGTCGTCGGTGAAGCCGCTGACCATCAGGATCTCCTCGCGCGCGGCCAGGTAGCCTTTCAGCGGACCGGCCAGGCTCTTGAGCACTTCCAGGCCCTCCGGCTGCAGCTGGTCGGAGTTCAACGCGAACAGTACGTTGCCGCGGATGCCGATGCGGCCGTCCACCAGCGTGACGCGCCCGGCGGCGAGCGGGCCGGCCAGCGCCTGCTCCAGCGTCTGGCGGCGCTGCACTTCGGCCTGGCGCTGCTTGACCTCTTCATCCAAGCGGTTGGTCAGCTCCAGCTGCAGCGCGACCACGCCGACCAGGATCAGCACGAACGCACCGAGCAGCACCGACATCAGGTCACCGAAGGCGGCCCAGATCGGGGCGCCTCCGTCGGCCTCGACTTCGATCTCGTCGCTCATGCCGAGGCAGCCCCGGCCTTGCTGCCGCGGCGGCCGGCCAGCTGCTGCAGCTCATCGATGATCTGCTTCTGGGACAGCACGCTGAGGTCGATCACCTCACGCGCCTGGGCGACGTAGTAGGCCAGCTGCTCGTCACTGCGGGCCAGCGAACCATCCAGCGAAGCGCCGATCTGGGCCAGGCGCTCGTTGAGGCCGTCGCTGGCGGTGCCGAAGGACTGCACGGCGCTGCCGAGCGCGTCGGCCAGGCTCGCCACTTCCACGGCGCTGCCGGTGACCTGCGCAGCCACGTTGCCGAGCTTGCCGGTCTCCGCTTCGATGTGGTCGGTGAAACGGGTGCCAACGCGCTCGAGCAGTTCGGCCGAGGTGGAGACCAGTGCATCAACGGCGACGCGTTGTTCGTTGGCCGCGTGGTTGACCGCATCCAGCAGGGTCTCCACGGTGGCCAGCAGGCGGCTGCGTTCTTCCAGCGTGGCGGTGTCGCGGACCAGGCTGTCGGAGAGTTTGCCGCGCAGTTCGGCGACGACATCGGCCGCGGCCTTGGGCGCTTCCGAGGCGGCCTGCACCAGCCGCGAGATTTCGCTGATCGTCTCGCTGGCGTGCGCCTGGGCCTGCTGGGTGATGTCATTGGCGGTGCGTGCCAGGGTGTCGCAGATCTCCTGCTGGCGGCTGGCCACGCTGGCGCCGGTCTGTTCCCAGCGCTCGCCGAGGTTGGCGCTCATGCCGGTGAAGGCATCGGTCCAGGCGCGCAGGCGCTGCTGATCGCGTGCTTCCAGGGCGTCCTGCAGCTGGGCATGCGAGTGCTGCATCGCCTCGCCAAGCGAAACCGCCTGCGCCTGCAGTGTGGCGGAAGCGGCATCCAGGGCCTGTTGATGCCGCTCGCTCAGCGCGGTCGCGGCGGCATCCTGGCGGGCCAGCGCCTGCTGCCAGGCCTCGGCGATCTGCGCGGTGGTGGCCTCCATGCGGCTGCCGACCGAATCGATCAGGCCGGTGGCCCGGGCCTGGTGCGTTTCGGTGAAGCTGCCAAGCGCGCTGCGCAGGTCATCCGCAAGGGCGGCATGGGTCTGCTGCTGCGCGGCCTGTGCATCCTGCCAACGGGTGGCCGTCGCGTTGAGTTCGGCCGAGACCGCCTCAAGCAGGGCGCTGGAGCGCTCGCCATGCTGCTCGGCGAAGCGGGCCAGCGCACTGCGCAGCTCGGTCGCCATGGCGGTATTGATCTGCTGCTGCTCGGACTGGGCAGCCTGCCAACCGTCAGCCGTGCTGACCAGCTTCGTGGAGACGGCCTCGAGCAGGCCGAGCGCGCGTTGGTCGTGCTGTGCGGCGAATCCGTCCAGCGCGGCGCGCAGGTCGGCGGTCAATGCAGCATTGGTCTGCTGCTGGCTGTCCAGCGCGGCCTGCCAGGACGTGGCGGTGGCGACACGGCTGGCGTCGAAGCCGTCGGTCAGGCCGGTCAGCTGGCGCTGCACCGCATCGGTCACCGTTTCGTGCATGGCGGCGTTGGCGCGGGCGATGCCGGCCAGGGTGGTGTCCATCACCGGCTGCAGGGCGGCACCGACGGCACGTGCGCTCTCGGCGACACTGTCCTTGAGTGACTCCTTGATCGCGGAGGTCAGGCGGGCGTATTCCTCGTCGGCCTTGGCATGGAAACGCTGCTGGTTGGCCAGCAGTTGCTCGCCCGAGGCGCTGCTCTGCTGTTCGATCGCCGTGGTCATGGCCTGCAGCCGATCCACCAGCGCCGGCATCAGTTCGGCCTGCTGCTGCAGCAGCCGGAAGGCTTCATTGCGCTGCCAGGACTGCGAGTGCGTGTGCAGGGTGGTAGCGATCTCCACGTCCAGCTGCTGTACCGCTTCCAGGCGCTCACGCCGGCACAGCGCCGAGAGCAGGCCGAGCATCGCGGAGGTGGCGACACCGGCGATCGAGGGGCCGAAGGCGACCGCCAGGCCTTCCACCGGCGCGCCCAGCGAGCCGCGGATGGCCTGCAGGTCGGTCGCGCTTTCCAGGGCCAGGCCGGTGCCACGCAGGGTGGCCATCATGCCGAGCAGGGTGCCGAGCATGCCCAGCAGCACCAGCAGCCCGACCAGATAGGGGGTCAGGACCGGGCCGGGCAGGGCGACGCGTTCGCCTTCCACGCGCAGGCGTACCGCATTGCGCAGGCTGGGGTGCAGCTGGCTCAGCCAGGTGGTCAGGCCGGAGCCGGCCGCGCCGGCACTGGCACTGGCCGCGGCGAGCGAGGCGGTCGCCTGCCGGTAGCGATACAGCTCGAGGCCACCGGCGAGGTAGCACACGGCGATCAGCGCGGCGACAGCGAAACCGACCGGATTGGTGCTGGCATAACCGGCCCCGATCCAGCACACCGCGACAAGGCCAAGCAGGAAAACAACGTAGTGAAGACTGGTTCTGAACATGACGTCCCGGTTAGTGGGTGCGAAGCGCTGCAAGCAGGCCTTCGATCGGTTGAAAACGAATATCCAGCTCGGCCAGCAGCAGGCTCTGCATGTCGCGGCGGAACACCTCCAGCCAGGCCGCGTCGCTGGCGGCGTCGCGCAGGCGCTCGAAATGCACCCCGAGCAGCACCGGCACCTTGGCCAACAGGCTGTGTTCGCGGGCGCTGAGGGTCTGCTCCATCAGCGCATCCACCTCGGCCAGCCGCGCCAGCTCGGGTGAGCGGCGGGTCAGCATGTCGCGCAGCCGCCCGCGCAGGCGGCTGGTGGCGCCGAGCATGGAACGCTGCACGGTAACGTAGCGCTCGCGGTACACGGCGAATTCGATGGGCGTTTCGGTCGCTTCGGCCTCGACCGCGCGCCGAACCGGCCTGGAAGGCTCAGGTTCCTGAACAATGGTGGCTTCCAACACCGCGCGGATCCGTTGGCATTCCGCATCCTCGTCGGCATCGAAATCCGGCCCCTCCACCGCAGGCGGCAGCCGCCCATCGAGCGCCTTGGACAAGGTCACCGCCCGCGTCCAGTCCACCCATTCGCTTAGCCGGTCCGACAGGGCCGGGCCCGTCGAGGACAGGTTGCTTTCAGCCAGACGGGCCAGCAGCCGGATGAAGGCCGGGCCCGGGACAGGCGTCCGTTGCGCGGTTTTGGCCATTGTTCCGGTTAAAACGGCGAATTTTACACCGTAATGGCCGCGGGCCGCCGGCGCGCAGGGTTCAGCCACGGCGCCGAGCGCTCCCGGCGCTGCCAGCGCTGGCATGATCTTTGTCAGCGGCGCCTGTGCGCCAACTCAGTCGGTCGGCAACGGCGCGTGCGGCGAGACCAGGCCGTGTTCGCGCAACGCGCTCCAGAACGCCGGCGGAATCGCGACCTTGGCCAACGCAAGATTCTCTGCAATGCGGCCGGGCTGGCTGGCACCGGGAATCACGCCCGCCACGGCCGGGTGCGCCAGCGGGAACTGCAGCGCCGCCGCACGGATGTCCACGCCGAACTGCGCGCCTACCTGCTGCAGGCGCCCGACCCGATGCAGCACGTCGGTACCGGCCTTCTGATACTCGTAATGCGCGCCGCCAGCGAGAATGCCGGAGTTGTATGGACCACCGACCACGATGCGGGCGCCACGCGCTTCGGCGGCCGCCATCAGGCTGGCCAGTGCCTCATCATGATCCAGCAGGGTGTAGCGCCCGGCGAGCACGAAGCCATCCGGGTCGGCTTGCTGCAGCGCCATCACGCAGGGCTCGACCCGGTTGACGCCCAAGCCCCAACCCTTGATGACCCCCTCCTCGCGCAGCCGGGTCAGCGCGGTCGCGGCGCCGGACATGGCCTGGTGGAACACGGCGCGCCAGTTCTCGCCATGGAAATCCTTGGCCGGGTCGTGGATCCAGACGATGTCCAGGCGGTCCGTCTTCAGGCGTTTCAAGCTTTCTTCGATGGCGCGCAACGTACCGTCGGCGCTGTAGTCATAGACGATCTTGTTGGGCAGGCCATGCTCGAACAGGCCGCCTTTCTCGCCCAGGTCGCGGCTGGCGGCGTCTTCGGTTTCATCCAGCAGACGGCGGCCGACCTTGGTACTCAGCACATAGGCATCGCGCGGGTAGTGCTGCAGCGCTTCGCCGAGCCGCCGTTCGGCCAGGCCGGCGCCATACAGCGGGGCGACGTCGAAGTAGCGGATGCCCTGGTCCCACGCGGCGTGGACGGTTGCCAGTGCCTCCTGTTCGGGAATGGCGCGGTACATGTTGCCGAGGGGCGCGGTGCCGAAGCCGACACGGCCGGGAAGGTGAATGCTCATGTGAGGTGGGTACAAAGCGGAAGGCCGCCCAGTCTGCGCGGGGCACTCTGGCTCAAACAGCCGTCGATAAGCGAAAGAGTGTTGCGCGGCGGGCAAGGATCGAGCCGGATCTGCGCGGCGTGGCAACGACGCAGCAGCTATTCTGTCGCCCGATTTCTCAGCGGAGTGCAGCAGATGGGTTGGACAGTAAAGCTCGCGCCGCTGGCGCTGTTGGTGGCGGCCAGCGGTACGACCGCCGCCGCGCCCGTGCCGGCGACCGCCGAAGGGGTCCGGAACGTGCCTGGGTTTGCGCTGCCGCTCTCGCCGTATCTGAGCCCGGAAGCACAGGCAGCCATGCGCAGCGCCGTCGTCAACGGTGATCCGGTCGCGAAGATGGATAACGCCACCGTGCTCAAAGAGCTGGCGACGATCCGCAAGGGCGCCGATGACTGGGCCTACGGCGAGATCAAGGCGCTGCGCGAGCGCTATCCGGTCGAACTGCACCACGAAACCTGGAACGGGGTGCCGGTGGTGCGGGTCGAGCCGCGCAGCGCGCCAGCCGATCCGGCGCAGCGTCGCCTGCTGATCGAGCTGCACGGTGGTGCATTCGTGTTCGGCCGCGCCGACAGCATCGGTCTTCTTGAGGCGATCCCGGTCGCCGCGATGACCGGTGCCACGGTTGTCGCCGTAGAGTATCGGCAGGGACCGGAGCATCGGTTCCCCGCCGCCAGTGAGGACGTGGCGGCGGTCTACCGCGCGGCACTGGAAACGCGGCCCGCAGCGCATATCGGCGTGTTCGGCTGCTCGGCTGGCGGCGTGCTGACCGGCGAATCGCTGGCGTGGTTCGCCAAGGAAAAGCTGCCGATGCCAGCAGCGGCCGGGCTGTTCTGCGCCGGTGGCGATGCGCGTTACGGCGGCGATTCGCGCTACGTGGCCGCTGCCGTCACCGATGCACTGCTGCCGCACGCCGATGGCAGCCTGCCGATCATGGAAGACCTCTATTACGGCCCGGTGGACTTCCGTGACCCGCTGGTGTCGCCGGTCTTCTCCGATGCGGTGCTTGCGCAGTTTCCGCCGACGCTGTTCATCACTGCAACGCGGGCAGCCGAGCTGAGCAACGTTTCCTATACCCATTCGCGGCTGGTGGACCTGGGGCGCCAGTCGGACCTGCACGTCTGGGACGGGCTGGGCCACGCCTTCCACCTCGACGCCAGGCTGCCGGAAAGCCAGCAGGCGTACCGGGTGATGGCGCGCTTCTTCGCCCGGCACCTGGACATGGCCCTGCCCGGACCGCCCGCGGAGTAGGGTGCGACGGGGCTGCATACACGATGCATACATCCGTATGCACTGCGCATACATTCGGTTGCCTACGGTGGAACCCGAGTGCACCCGCGCTCGGTTTTCCCCATAAGGAGTAGATGATGAGTCAGCAGATTCCCGAAGGTACCCTGGTCGTTGTAGCCGATGGCGGCTCGGCCCGCGTGTTCACCAACGTCGGCACCGCGCACAAGCTGCAGCTCAAGCAGGAAGGGGAACTGCAGCTGCAGGCCGTGAGCGATACCGGCGCGTCCGGGCAGGGCCCGTCCGGCTCGGTGCCGCAGGAGATGACCATCTCCCAGCTCAACGAGGCCACGTTTGCCAAGCAGGTGGCGGCACAGTTGAATGAAGACGCGTTGAAGAACCGCTACGCGCACCTGATCCTGATCGCCGATCCGCAGACCCTGGGCCGTATCCGTCCGCTGCTGCACAAGGAAACGCAGGAGCGCCTGCTCAAGGATCTCGCCAAGGACTTCACCAATGCGCCGCTGGAGGATATCCAGCGCGCCCTGTCCTGAGACACCGCCCATGGCCTTCGCCCGCGAATACAGCCCGTCCGACATCACCCGTGCCGACATCGACGCGGGCAGCGGATGGATGCTGCTGGAATTCGGCACCGGTTGGTGCGGCCATTGCAGCGCCGCCCAGCCACTGCTGCAGAAGTTTCTCGGTGGCTATGACGCGACGCACCTGAAGGTCGAGGACGGGAAGGGGCGGCCACTGGGCCGCTCCTTTGCCGTGAAACTCTGGCCGACCGTGATCCTGCTGCGCGATGGCCAGGAGATCGCCCGCGCGGTACGGCCGCATGAGCGCGAGGATCTGGCGCCGCTGATTGATGCGCTGGAACGCGGTCCGTAACGGAAGGATGCGGGTCGCGCAGGCCAGCAGGATGCGTCCTCCGATACGCGCATTGGCGCGCAGTACGCCGCGGTTTGGACCTGCTGCGCCTGCGTGCGTTCATCACATGAAAGACCGCTGAAACGCCTGAAACAGGCTGTTCCACGCGCTCCGGACGAGCAGCGAGGGGAACGCCGGCGTCATTTGTAGTATCATGGCCCGCTTGATCACCCCCGGGCCATTGCCCGCTTCCGGGTCATCCATCCCGCAGCGTCGCTGAGTCCACGCGGCCGTCCGGGATCGTCTGTTGCAACCCCTCTTCGCGCGTCGCGCTGTGTCATCAGAGGCGGTGTTTCCTGTGCCGTGCGCGGGACCTCGGGCGCCGCGATGGCCTGCTTCCAGGAGAAAGCAGATGCAGGACCTGCATGCCGCACATGCCCATTTCGGCTGGTTCAAGCGCCGCCGCCAGATGCACGTCGACGAAGTCACCGTCGTTGATCGCCCGATGCTCAAGAAGGCCGTGGGTGCGGCCGCACTCGGCAACGCGATGGAGTGGTTTGATTTCGGTGTCTATGGCTATCTCGCCGTCACGCTGGGTCACGTGTTCTTCCCCGACAGCAGCCCGACCGCGCAGCTGATCGCTACCTTCGCCACCTTCACCGTGGCCTTCCTGGTGCGTCCACTGGGCGGGCTGGTGTTCGGGCCACTCGGCGACAAGTACGGCCGCCAGAAAGTGCTGGCCTTCACCATGATCCTGATGGCGCTGGGCACCTTCAGCATCGGCTTGATTCCCTCCTATGACCGCATCGGCATCTGGGCCCCGGCACTGCTGCTGCTCGCCCGGATCGTGCAGGGCTTCTCCACCGGTGGCGAGTACGGGGGTGCGGCGACCTTCATCGCCGAGTACTCGACCGACCGCAACCGCGGCCTGATGGGCAGCTGGCTCGAGTTCGGCACGCTGGGCGGCTACATCGCCGGCGCGGGCACGGTCACCGCGCTGCACATGGCGCTGAGCAGCACGCAGATGCTGGACTGGGGCTGGCGCATTCCGTTCCTGGTGGCCGGTCCGCTGGGCCTGCTCGGCCTGTACATGCGCATGAAGCTGGAAGAGACGCCGGCGTTCCGTGCGTACGCCGAAGAGGCCGAGAAGCGCGATCACGAACGCCCCGGCCTGGGTGCGCTCTTCCGCGTGCATTGGGCGCAGCTGCTGATCTGCGTTGGCCTGGTGCTGGTGTTCAACGTCACCGATTACATGCTGCTGACCTACATGCCCAGCTACCTCAGCGTGACGATGGGCTATGCCGAGAGCAAGGGGCTGCTGCTGATCATCATCGTGATGCTGGTGATGATGCCGCTCAATGTGCTGGGCGGGTTGTTCAGTGATCGCCTGGGCCGCCGCCCGATGATCATCGGTGCCTGCATCGCCTTGTTCCTGCTGGCGATCCCCTGCCTGAAGCTGGTCGGCAGCGGCAATGACTGGTTGATCTTCCTGGGCCTGATGCTGCTGGGCGTGGCGCTGGTGTGCTTCACCAGCTCGATGCCGTCCACGCTACCGGCACTGTTCTATACCCCGGTGCGCTACAGCGCGCTGTCGATCGCCTTCAATGTGTCGGTCTCGCTGTTTGGTGGCACCACGCCGCTGGTCACTGCGTGGCTGGTGGAGCGTACCGGTGATCCGCTGGTGCCGGCGTATTACCTGATGGGGGCGGCGGTGATCGGTGTGATCACCATGCTGTTCGTGCGCGAGACCGCCGGCATGCCGCTGCGGGGGTCGCCGCCGGCGGTGGCCAGCGAAGCCGAAGCCCGTGCCCTGATGCGCAGCGATGAGCCGGTCACGGTGGATGTGACCCAGCCGACGCTGCCGGTGGCAGCGGTGCCGGAAGATGCGCGCCCGGCGTAACGCCGGTCCGGTCCGGTCACCCACTGCGCCGCCATGGCGCCGGCCAGGAGGGCCGGCGCCGGTAACACCCGCACCGCAACATGTCAGCCCGATCGGCCAGTGCTAGGATCAACCCCACCTGAATCGATCTAAATTCAACGCCATGACAAAAACGGGGACGGTACGGTGGTTGGGGCTCGCGGTAGGGGCGATGTTGGTGGCCGGCACCGCCACGGCGGCACCGGCGAAGGTCGGCGAGCGCGCGTACGCGGCGGTGGATCCGTTCATCGGCACGGCGGGCGAGGGCCATACCTATCCCGGCGCCACGGTGCCGTTCGGCATGGTCCAGCTGAGCCCGGATACCCGCATCCAGCCGCGCGAGAAGGCCTATGGCTGGGCCGCAGGGTATCGGCATGACGACAGCAGCATCGTCGGCTTCTCGCATACGCACTTCTCCGGCAGCGGCCATTCCGATCTTGGCGATGTGCTGCTGATGCCGGTGCGCACCGATGCCAGCCTGGAGCGGGGCGACCCCGACAAGCCCGGCAGCGGCTACACCTCGCGCTTCCGCCACGACGACGAGCGCGCCGAGCCAGGCTACTACGCGGTCACGCTGGATGATCCGAAGGTGCGCGCGGAGCTGACCACCAGCACCCGCGTCGGCGTGCACCGCTATACCTACCCGGCCAACCAGCCGGCGCGCGTGCTCCTGGACCTGCGCACCAGCCTCTACGATTACCCCGGCAAGATCCTGTGGTCGCGGCTGCGCGCCCGCGAGGACGGCACCATCACCGGCTTCCGCGAGACCCGCGGCTGGGCGCCGGGCCGGCAGCTGTATTTCGCGATGCGTTTCTCCCGGCCGCTGACCGGTCACGAGTTCCACAACACCGAGACCGACATCGCCTACAAGGGCTTCCCGCCGCCGGGGCACCAGAGCCCCGCGCAGCGTGCGCAGATTGAAGGGCGCCAGCTGGTCGGCACCTTCGATTTCGGCAAGCTGGATACACCGCTGGTGGTGACGGTGGCGATTTCCTCGGTCAGCGAGGCCGGTGCGATCGCCAACCTGGAAAGCGAAGTGCCCGGCTTCGATTTCGACCGCGTCCGCGCCGAGGCAAAAGCGCAGTGGTCGCAGGCGCTGTCGGTGCTGGATATCGACGGCCCCGAGCATGACCGCCGCAGTGCCTATACCGCGCTGTACCACAGCCTGCTCGGGCCGACCGTGTTCATGGACAGCGATGGCCAGTACCGCGGCTCGGACAACGCCGTGCATCGCGCCGAGGGCTACACCAACTATTCGACCTTCTCGCTGTGGGATACCTACCGCGCCCTGCATCCGCTGCTGACCCTGGTGCAGCCGGAAAAGCGCAACAGCGATTTCATCAATTCGCTGCTCGCACACCAGCACAACAGCGCCTACGGGATGCTGCCGGTGTGGGCATTCCACGGTCAGGAAACGTGGTGCATGATCGGCTACCACGCGGTGCCGGTGATCGCCGATGCCTACCTCAAGGGCATCCGTGGTTTCGATGAGAACAAGGCACTGGCCGCCATGGTGGCGACCGCCAACTACGGTCCGTACGACGGCATCGCGCAGTATCGCGAACTGGGCTGGGTGCCGATCGATGAAGAAGGCGAGGCCGCCAGCAAGACGCTGGAATACGCCTTCGACGATTGGACCATCGCGCGCATGGCCAAGGCCATGGGCAACACGAAGGTCGCCGGCGAGTTCGAGAAGCGCGCCACGAACTGGCGCAATGCGTTCGACAAGGACACCGGCTTCATGCGCGCGCGCAAGCGCGATGGCAGCTTCCGCACGCCGTTCGACCCGTCGGCCAGTGGCTACGGCACCGACTACACCGAAGGCAATGCCTGGCAGTACTCCTGGTATGTGCCGCACGATGTGGCCGGTCTGGCCGCCGCGCACGGAGGCAGCGACAAGCTGCTGGCCAGGCTGGACGAGGTGTTCGAGGCCAAGGTCGACCCGTCGATCTTCGAGCACATGGAAGACATCACCGGCCTGATCGGCTGGTATGCGCACGGCAATGAGCCCAGCCACCACGTGGCGTACCTGTATGCCCATGCCGGCCAGCCGTGGCGCACCCAGGCGCGGCTGAAGCAGATCATGGATACCCAGTACGCCGACCGGCCCGATGGCCTGGCGGGCAATGACGACCTCGGCCAGATGTCGGCCTGGTATGTATTCACTGCACTGGGCTTCTACCCGGTGGCCCCGGGCAGCGGCGAGTACATCATCGGCCGTCCGTTCCTGCCCAGGGCGGCGCTGCACCTGCCCAACGGCAAGACCTTCACCATCGTCACCGAAGGGCTGGGCAAGGGCCACGACTACGTCGGCTCGGTCACCCTCAACGGCCAACCGCTGCAGCGCACCTTCCTGCGCCACGACGAGATCCTGGCCGGCGGCGAACTGCGCTTCACGCTGCAGGCCGAGCCGAACAAGGCCTGGCCGGGGCAGGGCGCCGAGCAGCCGTACTCGATGTCCCGCTGACGGGTGACCGCGGCCCCCTTCTGGCCAAAATGGGATTTATGTCCAATTTGGCCAGAAGGGGTATAGTGGGCCCATCCCGTCCTGGAGCGTGCCATGACCCTGCCATTGGATCTGCCCGGCCTTGAGAAGGCCACTGCCTCCTCGGTCAAAACCCGCGGCTGGCCCAGCCTGATGCGGACCGTCCGCGAGAAGCAGGCACTGGTGATCACCAACCACAATCATCCCGAAGCGGTGATCGTGGACATCAAGACCTACCAGGAACTGCTGGCCAAGGCGGTCGGCGGCGACCTCGATGAGCGCATGGGCGAGCTGGAACGCCTGCGCGCCGCGTTCGATACCACCCTGGCCAGCCTCGGCCGCGATGGCGGGCTGGGCAAGGTGCTGGGCCAGCCGATCCGCCGCGGCCGCAAGGTCGCCCTCGGCAGTACGCTCTGACCGATGGGGCGGATTCTGGTCCTGGCCGGCGTCAATGGCGCCGGCAAAAGTTCGCTGCTGGGCATGTGGCTGGAAGAAGAAGGCCTGACCTGGTTCAACCCGGATACGTTCACCCGCCGCCTGGTGGAGGCCGGCTGGGCGCTGGGGGATGCCAATGCCGCCGCGTGGAACGAGGGCGCGCGCCGCTTGCGGCAGGCCATCGACGAGGGCAGCGACTTCGCCTTCGAAACCACCCTGGGCGGAAACACCATCCCGCGCCTGCTGCGCGAGGCCTGCGACCGTCACCACGTGGCCATCTGGTTTTGTGGCCTGCAGAGCGTGGAGCTGCACATGGCACGCGTCGCGGCCCGGGTCAGCCGTGGCGGGCATGACATCCCCGCCGACAAGATCCGCGCCCGTTACGATTCCTCGCGCGAGAATCTGCTGGCCCTGCTGCCGCACCTGGCCGAGCTGCATGTCTACGACAACAGCGCCCCGGCCGATGCCGACGGCGCCGAACCGCTGCCGGTGCTGCAGTTGGATCGCAACGGGCTGCACTATCCGGCCTCGGCGATCGAGCTGCTGCAGACGCCGGACTGGGCCAAGCCGATCGTGATGCGCGCCATGGAGCTGCACACCCCGGCGTGAGGGTTACTGCAATGGCCTGAGCAGCAGCAACAGGCTCAGTGTCATCCCACCGGTTCGTGGATCGGACACCCATTGAACCGCGAACGGAACTGTCGCGAAGCGGCCATTACCACGCGGCGCGCACGGTTCAAGCCACCAAGCGGGCGATGCTCGGCCAGCGCGTGCCACGGGGCGAACGCCAGTGCGTCCTCGATGCCCGGTGAGCTGGCAGGCTGCCACGCTTCCTGCTGCGCAACGCTCAGGCGTGCAACCGGCAGGAACGGACTGTCCGCTTCCGGCCACTCGACCGACGCATCCTCGATCGGCATGCGTTCGACGTCGCGGCACAGCTGCACCCGCAGCTCCCATTCGACCGGATTGGGCAGGTCGGTGAAGAAGGACACCACTGCCTCTCGCTGCGCATCTTCGTCCGAGCCGATCTTGTCGCCGGTCAGCGCAAGCAGCGCCGGTGAGATCGGGGCCAGTGAAAACTTGGCCATGTAGGGACCATAGAGGAAGGGCACCTGACTGAAGAAGGTTTCGCCCAGCGGATGGTGTTGCGGCTCGCCGCCCATGCCTTTCAGCGTGGCACTTTCCCCGCCGACGGCTTCCAGCGCCGCCTCCGCGCCGCGCAGCGTGGCTGAGATCATGCGTTTGGTACGCGGCATCCGCTCGGTAGTGGCGGCCAGCAGCTTGGCCGAACGCAGGAAGCCGGCGACGCCGGGCGTGTTGAACGCCGGACCGTTGACCATCAGGAAATCCTGGGTGTGCTGTTCCTCCGCACCCTCGGCGCGCGGGCCTTCCACGCCGATCACCTTGAGCGCCATCGCGCGCGGGGTGGAGACCGAGTCTGGCAGCTGCTCGGCCGGTGGCGAAGACAGCCGGACCAGTGCGTCGTAGCTGCCCGGCCGCGCAAACAGGCCGTGTCGCAACTCGGCCGGCAACCCGTCCAATACACGTAGCCGGCCCTTCAACAACCCTTGGCCCTTGGCGTGCACCGCACGGTGGGCGTGGCCTTCCTGCTCGGCGACGGTCAGCGCCATGCGCGCGAATACCTCGGTCAGTTCGCGGATATGCGTGGCCTCATCTTCGTCGGCATGCTCGAGCGAGGCGTGGTAAAGAACGGGTGGGGGCAGTGACATGCAGGCTCCTGTTTGTGATCAAGGGCGGCGATCAAGCGCGGAAAGCGAAACGCGCTGCGCGGGGAGGCCAGCTCCCCGCACAACGCAATGCCGGAGGAGAAACGGGACGATCAGGCTACGGCGGCCTTGGCATTGCCGCCGCCGGCCAGGGCCAGCAGGGTCAGCTTCTCGTCCGTGTCTTTTTCTTCCTTGAGCGTTTCCAGCAGCAGCGGCACGGCTGCCTTGTAGCCCAGCTGTTTGGCCAGCGCGGCAATCGTGCCGTAGGAGGCGATTTCGTAATGCTCCACCTTCTGCGCGCCACCAACCAGTGCGGCATCGCGGACCGGGCCCTCCTCGATACTCTCGATTGCCTCTTTGCCTTCCTCAACCAGCCCCTCCATCGCGGCGCATTTGATGCGCTTGAGCCGGATCCCCAGCAGTTCCACCACCTGGTCGATGCGCTCGATCTGGCCCTGCGTCTCTTCCAGGTGCGTCGTGAATGCGGCCGCCAGGTCGGGATTGGAGGCGGCGCGCGCCAGTCGGGGCAGCGCCTTGGTCAGCTGCTTCTCTGCACTGTAGATATCCGAGAGCTCGTGGATGAACAGGTCTTCTGCGGTCTTGATCGCCATGGAGGTACTGCCGTTGGGTTTGAGCATCCGACGCTAGGCGCGCGGGTGTTAGTCCAGCGCGCTTTGTTGTGAAGGCGCTCTGCACGCATCTCAGGGCGCGTCCGGCCAGGCCTTGAGCAGCGGCAGCGGATCGTAGGCACCGTCGGCTCCGTAGATGCCCCAGTGCAGATGCGGCGGGGTGCCTTTGGCATTGCCGGTATCGCCGACGTAGCCCAGGACGGTGCCCTGTTCGATGACATCGCCACGTGCGAGGCCCTCGCGCCAATCATCCAGATGCGCGTAGTAATAGCGCTCGCGCGCAGGCCCCAACACCCAGACCTGGCGCCCTCCCAGGCCGCTTTCACGGATATCGGCGACGATCCCCGGGGTGGCGCTGCGCACCTCGGTGCCGCGCTTGGCGAAAATGTCCACGCCGGCATGCGTGCGGTCGCGTCCACGCGGTGCGCCGAACGTGTCGGCGACCTGGCGTGCGGCCACGCCCGCCACGGGGACGGGCAGCGCGGTCGGTGCAGGCATCTGTGACAGGCGCCAGAGTGCCCGCGGTGATTCCGCGATCGGGCTGTTCCAGAGCACGCCGGCCACCACGATGCAGACGACAAGGACGAACAGCCGCAGCAACCCGCGCCGCAGGCGGCGTGCAGGGGAGGCGGCGGGCGGCGATGCGCTCATGACACCGTTCTCCCGGTCTTCCGTGTACCCGTGCGCCCGGAGACATGCAGGTGCTCGGGCACATGCCAGCGCCATGGAAACTCGATCGCCTTGCTGATCCCGATCCGCGGCCCGACCACCGGTGCGACGGGGGGCGCCATCCCATCGGACACGATGCGGATGCCGCGGTCGTTACGGACCAGATCCGCGCCATCCAAGGCCTTGGTGATGCCCATCGCCTGCGACAGGCGGCCCGGGCCACTGGCCAGGTCGCGCTCGCGCTTGATCGCCGGACGCGCCTCGCGGATCAGCTCCAGCCCCGCCACCGGTTCCAGTGCGCGCAGCAGCACGCCCCAGCCTTGGCCGACGTCCCCACACACCGCGTTCGAGCCCCAGTGCATGCCGTAGCTGAAATAGACGTAGAGATGGCCGGCTTGGCCGAACATCGTGGCGGTGCGCGCGGTCATCCCGCGATAGGAGTGCGCTGCCGGATCCTGGTCACCCGCGTACGCCTCCACCTCCACGATCCGCCCGGCGCGACCGTCATCGCGCAACAGCAGTTTGTTCAACAGTTCCGGCGCTACCTCGGCCGGGTGCCGCTGATAGAAACGCCGCGGCAGAACCTTCCACGTCTTCATGACCTTCCGCGCAATGGATGCACCTTGCCAGTGTGGAACCAGCGCTTACTGTGACGCGCCGCGGGTCAATGCGCGATCAACGCGCCGCCATCGTCACGCCACGCTCGCCCCGCATTCGCGGCAGGTTGATCGAAACAGGGCAATCCTCGATGGCAGACACCGCCACCGCCAGCCACGCGCCATGCCCGCCAGAAAGCGCCTGAAAATCGCCACCTTCAACGTCAACGGTGTGCTGACACGGCTGCCCCATCTGCTGACGTGGCTGGCGCGCGAACAGCCCGATATCGTGGCACTGCAGGAACTCAAGGCCACGCAGGAGGCGTTCCCGGAGGCGGCGATCCGCGAGGCGGGGTACGGCTGCATCTGGCAGGGACAACGATCCTGGAACGGGGTCGCGCTGCTTGCGCGCGGCCAGGACCCGATCGAAAGCCGCCGCGGGTTGCCCGGCGACCCGAAAGACGACCAGAGCCGCTATCTGGAAGCGGCCGCGCATGGCGTGATCGTGGCGGGTCTGTATCTGCCCAATGGCAATCCGCAGCCGGGCCCGAAGTTCGATTACAAGCTCAAGTGGATGCAGCGGCTCCACAAGCACGCCAAAACGCTGGTCGCATTGCCGCATCCGGTCGCGCTGATCGGCGACTTCAACGTCGTGCCCACGGATGCGGATATCTACGATCCCAAATCGTGGCGCAAGGACGCGCTGCTGCAGCCCGAGGTCCGCCAGGCCTATCAGGCGCTGCTCGACCAGGGCTGGACCGACAGCCTGCGCGCGGTGCATGGCGATGCACAGATCTTCACGTTCTGGGACTACTTCCGTGAGCACTTCGCCCGCGACCGCGGGCTGCGGATCGACCATCTTCTGGTCAATCCGGTGCTCGCGCCCCGCCTGAAAGATGCCGGGGTGGACCGCTGGGTGCGGGCGCTGGAAAAACCCAGCGACCATGCGCCGACCTGGATCGAGGTCGTGGCGCCGCCCAAGCCCCGATAGCCGCAGCGGGATGTCGAAAACACCGCCGACGCGGTAGAGTCCTCGGTCGGGCCGTTTGCGAGGGTATTGCCATGCCATATCGGAGAAAGGACATCGCCCCGGGCGTCGGCGAGGGCAAGCGGCTGCCGGCCGGCCCGGAGACCCCGGTGTTCTGTCGGGCGCGTGAGTATCCCGCCGGCACGATCATCGCGTTGCATCACCATCCGGACCGGCACCAACTGGTCTACGCCGAATCCGGCGCGCTGGTGGTGCAGGCCGGGGCAGGGCGCTGGGTGGTGCCCAGCACACGCGCGATCTGGATTCCTGCCGGCATGGGCCACAAGGTCAGCTGCATCGGCGCGGTCGGCATGCGCAGCCTGTACATCCTGCCGCAGGCGATCGCCCAGCCACCAGCCAGCGCCTCGACGGTCTCGGTCACGCCTTTGCTGGCCGCCCTGATCCATGCGGCGATGGACGTCGCGCCGCCGTATCAAGCCGATTCCCGCGACGGGCGGCTGATGCAGTTGATCCTGGATGAGCTGCAGCTGTTGCCGGTGCTGCCGCTGCATCTGCCGCAGCCGACCGACCCGCGGCTGCGCGCTATTGGGCAGCAGCTGGAATCCACGCCGGACGATCCCTCCACCCTGCAGGACTGGGCGCGCCGGCTGGGCGTGGACGTCAAGACCATCCAGCGCCTGTGCGCACGCGAGCTGGGCATGACCTTCGGGCAATGGCGCCAGCAGGCGCGTCTGCTGCGTGCGCTGGAGCAGCTGGCGCACGGCGAGAAGGTGATCGACGTGGCGCTCTCGCTGGGCTACGCCAGTCCGAGCGCCTTCACTGCCATGTTCAAGAAACGCTTCGGCCAGCTGCCGAGCCAGTTCTTCCATTGATGCGCGCGCCTCAGCGCATCGTGGTCTTCGGCAGGAACGCTGTCGCCAGCCCCAGCAGCGGCAGATACGAGGTGAAGTGGTAGACCCACACGATGCCGTGCACGTCGGCCAGCTTCCCGAGCCCGGCCGCGCCGATGCCACCGATGCCGAACATCAAACCGAACATCAGGCCCGACACCATGCCGACACGGCCCGGTACCGCTTCCTGCGCGTACACCACCAACGCCGCGAAGGCCGAGGACATCACCAGCCCGACCGCCACCGCCAACACTGCGGTGCCCATCAGGTTGGCGTAGGGCAGGGCGAGCGCGAACGGCGCAACACCGAGGAAGGAGATCCAGATCACCGCCTTGCGCCCGATCCGGTCCCCGACCGGACCACCGATGAAGGTACCCAGCGCGACCGAGGCCAGGAAGATGAAGAGGTACATCTGGCTCTGCTGCACGCTCAGGCCAAAGCGCTCGATCAGGTAGAAGGTGAAGTAGTTGGTGAACGAGGCGATGTAGACGAACTTGGCGAACATCAACACCGCGATCACTGCGATGGCCTGGATCACCTTGCCGCGGCTCAACCCGACGCCGTGGCTCTTGGCCAGGCTCTTCATCTTTGCCTGGCCGTGCTGCACGGTCCAGCCGGTGAGACGGAACAGCACGGTGATGGCCAACGCAGCCGCCAGCATGAACCATGCAATGGCACGCTGCCCGTGCGGGATCACGATCAAGGCCGCCAGCAGCGGCCCGATCGCCGAGCCGGTATTGCCACCGACCTGGAAAGTGGACTGCGCGGTGCCGAAGCGGCCGCCCGAGGCCATGCGCGCCACGCGCGAGGCTTCGGGATGGAAGGTGGCCGAACCGATGCCGACGATCGCCGCAGCAACCAGCAGCATTTCGTAGCTGGTCGCCACCGCCATCAGGGCGATGCCGACGAAGGTGGCGATCATGCCCGATGGCAGCAGGTACGGCAGCGGCCGTTTGTCGGTGTACATGCCCACCCATGGCTGCAACAGCGAGGCGGTGACCTGGTACACCAGGGCGATGATGCCGATCTGGCCGAAGGTGAGCGAAAACTCGCTCTTGAACATCGGATACACCGCCGGCAGCACGGCCTGGATCATGTCGTTGAGCAGGTGCGCGAAGGCAGCAGCGCCGACGATGCGGATCGCGAAACCCTGGTTGGGGGCCGGGGTGATCGGTTCGGTGGGGATGACGGGCGGGGCAGCGGTTTCAGTGGTCATGGGCCGGGATCAGGAGCGGGAGGGTGCCGATGCCTGAGTATCAGCGGCGTTGGCACCCGGAAGCGGACAGGCGACAAGCGTAGACCGCGGCTCGGGCCCCGTCTCTCGCGATATGGGCGGTGGTCGTCGCAATCAGGGCGGGCCCTCTGAAAAGCAGGCGGTACAGCCCAGGTGGTCCCGCGACGCGGCATACTCCCTCCGACTGCCGGACGGCAGCCCAGCGGAAAGGAGGACAGGATGTTGCCGATCAGAACACTCATGGTGGTGCTGCTGCTCTTCAGCACCTCGAGCTGGGCGAGGGTGCCCACCGACCCTGCGCAGGCCGAGCAGATCTTCACTCGCTGGCTGGCGGCCTACAACGCCGGCGACCGCCAGGAACTGCAGGCGGTGCTGTCGACCTACGGGATCGATCACACCGCGCAGCAGTATCTGGACATCCGCGAGACCTTCGGCCCGTTCGACGTGCTGACCAGGACCGTCGATACGCCCGATACCATCGCCGCCATCGTGCGGGGCACATCGAGCGATCGCGGGGTGCTGATCACCGTGGCCATCGATCCTGACAACAGACCCCGGCTCAAGACGCTGCAGCTGGAGGGCATCGAGATACCCGACGCATTCAAACCCGCGCGGCTTGAAATGCCCGCGCTCATCGCGCAGAGCCGCGCGCGATTGGACGGGTTGCAGGCAGACGGCAAACTCTCCGGCAGCTTCCTGCTGGCGAAGGGCGGCGAGGTACTGATGAGCTGGCAGGGTGGGCTGGCTGACCGCGAGCAGGGTGTCGCGGTCGACGCGGCCACGAAGTTCAGGCTCGCCTCGTTGAACAAGATGTTTACCGCAGTGGGCATCCTGCAGCTGGCCGAGGCTGGCAGGCTTTCGCTGGACGATACGGTTGCCAGCCACTTGGAGGACTACCCCAACCAGGCGGTAGCCACGGCGGTCACGATCCGCCAGCTGCTCAACCACACCAGCGGCCTGGGCGAGATCTTCGACGACGCGTTCGAGACCCGCAAAGCGTCCCTCAAGACACTGCACGACTATTGGGCTGTGTACGGGGATGCAGCGCCTGCTTTCAAGCCGGGCACCCAGGACCAGTACTCCAACTACGGCTACATCCTGCTCGGCTCGATCATCGAGGCGGCCTCCGGGCAGCCCTACGAGGACTACATCGAGCAGCACATCTTTCGCGTGGCGGGCATGACGGCGACGGGCGCCATGCCGGAGGCTGCGCGCGTGCCCGGCCGCGCCATTCCCTACACGCTCAGCGACGGCCGCTGGGTGCGCGAGACCCGGACCCTGCCGCTGCGAGGCACGTCGGCGGGCGGCGGCTACAGCACCGCCCGGGATCTGCTCCGCTTCGCCGAAGCGCTGCGCGCTGGCAGGCTGATCCCGGCCGCGGCGGTGCAGGCAGCCACCTCGCCGCAGAACACCAAAGGCTGGTACGGCTACGGCTTCATGGTGAGTGGCGAGGAAGAGCGGCGCCAGTATGGCCACGAGGGCGGGGCGCCCGGCGCGAATGCCGCGCTCATCGTGCTGCCCAGCCAGGGCTATGTGGTGATCGGGCTGAGCAATGTCGATCCCGATGCGATGGAGAACGTGGTCAACTTCGTCGGCAATCGCCTGCCGCTGTAACCGGCTCGCCTCAGCGCCAGCCCAGCAGTGCCGGCAGCGAAGACGCCAGCAACGCGATCCCGGAAACGGTGAGCAGGCTCAGCACGATCTGGCGGAAGCGCAGATCACTGATACCGATGTACACGCGGGTGCCGAGCAGGGTCGGGATCAACATGGCCGGCGCGACGATGGCGAACATCGGCAGCATGTCACGGGTGACGATGCCCGTCCCCACGTAGGTGCCCATGGTGACCAGCAACATCGACAGATTGAAGTTCTGCACGACGGAGCGCTGCACATCGCGCTCATAGCCGCGCAGCGTGCACCACAGCGTCGGCAGCGTGCCGGTGAAGCCACCCAGCCCACCCATGATGCCGCCAGCGAACCCCACCACGCCGTCCGCCGCGCGCCCGCCGGCGGTGACCCGCGGCAGCTGGCGTGACAGCAGCATGGCCGGACACCACAGCACCAGCAGGGTGCCCAGGATCGCCTTGAGCCAGTTCATGTCGAGCAGGGGCAGCAGGTAGACGCCCAGCGGGATGCCGGCCAACCCACCCAGAACGAAAGGCAGCAGGGTCTTCAGGTTGAAGCCGCGGCGCACGGTGAAGGCCGCCAGCAGCTGGCCGGTGAGGGCACCGAACACCGAGAGCGTCGCCGCGAGCCTGGGGTCCAGCACCCAGGCCCAGAAGGACAGCGCCACCAGCCCGAAGGCGAAGCCGGAAAGTCCCTGCACAAAGCCGGCGACGATGGCGCCCAGCGCGACAACCAGGTAGATCGAATCCACTGCCGCTCCTTACTGCCTGCCGGCGAAGGCATCGGTGGCGCGCACCAGCGCATCTGCCGTCGCAGGTTCCGTTGCACTGTGGCCCGACACGACCATCTGCAGCGATGCTTCAGGCCAGGCGCAGGCCAGATCCCACGCGCTGCGCGCCGGACAGATGATGTCGTAGCGGCCCTGCACGATCACGCCCGGCAGGTGCCGGATGCGGTCGATATCCCGCAGCAGCTGCCCAGGTTCGAGGAAGGCGTGGTTGCGGAAGTAGTGCGCCTCGATGCGCGCCTTGGCCAGCGTATGCAGCGGATCATCAGCGGACACCGCATCCACATCGTGCTCAAGCGTGGCGGCGTGATCCTCCCACCCCAGCCAGGCCTGCGCCGCCGCGATGCGGGTCGCTTCGTCCAGGCTGTCCAGGCGCCGCCAGTAGGCGGCGATCATGTCGCCGCGCTCTTCTTCAGGGATGTATGCCTCGTAGCGCGCCCAGCGCTCCGGGAAGATCCAGCGCGCACCGCCGTCGGCTTCGGCGAACCAGCGGTTCTCCTCGGCGCGGCCGAGGTACACGCCGCGCACGATGACACCGGTTGCGCGTTCCGGGTGTGCCTGGGCGTAGGCGAGTGCCAGCGTGGAACCCCACGATCCCCCGAACACCAGCCAGCGGTCGATACCCAGCAGCTCGCGGATGATCTCCACGTCCGCGACCAGGTGCTGCGTCGTGTTGTCGCGCAGCTCGCCGAATGGCGTGGAGCGGCCGCTGCCACGCTGGTCGATCAATACGATGCGATAGCGCAAGGGATCAAAGAAGCGCCGGTGCGTCGGCGATACCCCGGCGCCCGGACCACCATGCAGGAACACCACCGGGATGCCATCTGGATTGCCGCATTCCTCAACGAACAGGGTGTGCAGGTCATCGACCGCCACCTGATGGGTGCGGAAGGGTGTGATCGCCGGATAGAGCGTGCGCATGGCGGGGTCCTGCGGAAAACTGACCCCACATGATACCGCCCGGGTTCGTCGAGCCGCGTCCGTGACGCGTCACAATGGCGGCGGACTGTCCCTGTCGCGCTGAACGCGTGTCCGGTACGCGCGCACGTTGTCGCCACGGATGCGCCGTTCCTGCGTGCCGGTGATGGTGTCGACCTTGCGATCCGCGCCGGTCACCGGCTTGGCGTCGATGGTCGTTTCATGCTCGAACGCATGCGACTTATCGGTGTTGCGGTAGTAACGGTACAACGCCCAATACAACGCCGTCGCACCGGCGGGGCCGGCGGCAAGCAGCCAGAGACCACTGTCATCGCTCATGAGGCAGCTACCAGGAAGAAAAGCACGAGGGCTTCGATGATGGTGCCGGTGGTGAGCGCGGCCAGCAGCAGCTTCCACTGCTGCACCGGCACGCTGCCCATGGTTTCACCGGTGCGGCCGTTCACCGCGATGTAGTGCAGCATGCCGCCATTGCGGCCGGGTTGGTGGTAGGAGTAGAGCCACACCGGCAGGTACATCGACACCCAGCGGGTGCCATGCACGTCCACGCGTTCACGTTCCCAGCGTACGCCCCGATCGTAGCGGCGCACCGAGCCTTCCACCTGCGCGCGGGCGATCGACAGCAGCTGGTCCTCCAGCCGTGGGCGCAGCGTCTCGACATCGAGGTTGCGCTTCTCCGAAGTGAAACCGGCCAGGTAGGAGGCGTTCCACTTCAGCGCGTTCTTGGTATCGAACGGCAGGATCGCGTTGATGATGTTGTTGGTATTGCTCTGGATGTCCAGATTGCCGCGTTCGGCGGAGGACTCCAGGGTCAGGTCGTCCACGGTGAAATCGACCTGGCGGTCAACCTGGTACACGTCGGCGTCGTAGTAGGTCTGCTTGTTCTTTTCGGTGCCGCGCGTGTACTGGCGCGTCTGGATTTCACCCTTGCCCGAGACGCTGGCACTGACGTTGCTGTCCACGATCATATAGGGCAGGTAGACGCCAGTGACGTTCTCCGGTGTGAACTGGTCCTTGAAGGCTTTCAGCGCGAACAGGCGCCGCTTGTCCACGAACTGCCGGATCCGCTCGACCGCGTCGTCCTTGCTGATGCGAAACGGAAGCACCGCATCGGGCACCGCGCCGTTGGCGATCTGTTCGTTGACCCCGAACACGTGGCGGCACCAGTGGCAGCGTGCGGTCATGGTGCTTTCGGTGTTGATGGTGACTTCCGCCCCGCAGCCAGTGCACTTGAAGCTCATCAGGCTGGCGGCGCCAGCGTCGATGTCGCGCGCACCGGACGCGATCACCGTACCGCGAAGCTCGCCGATCCCTTCGCCGAACCCGAACGCTTCCTCGACCCGGTCGCCGTGCCATTCGTGACGGCAGAACTGGCAGACCAGTACATCGGTGCCGAGTTTGAGCCGCACATCGCTGGAGCCGCAGTTCGGGCAGCGGTTGACGCCGTCCTTGAGCTCGGCCGCAGAGGTGTCCAGCGCGGCCGGATCAGGCGCCAGCACTTCGTCGCGGATGGGCTGGGGCAGGGTGGCCGGGTCGATCGGGAAACTGCCCGGCAGCGGGGGCACGTCCCGGGGCGAACCCGGGCCGGTGACCGGCGCTGCCGGGGAAGGCGGCAACGGCGGCGGACCCGCCGGGATCGGCGGTGGCATCTTGGGGTCGGACATGGTGTCGGTGCGCTCGGTGTCTTACAGCCCCAGCGCCTTGGCCTTGAGCTTGTCGTAGTCGTCCTGGGTGATCAGGCCGAGATCCAGCATCTCCTTGGCCTTCTTCAGCTTGGCGACCGGGTCGTCCGCGGCCGGGGCGACCGGCTGCTGCATCCCGCCAACCCCGAGCATGCCCGAGGCCATGCCGACACCGACCAGGCCGGCGGCACCGCCGTTCTCGCCCGCCGACTGGATGCCCTGGGCCACGCTGGCCTGCAGATTGGAGTTGCCGCGCGAGCCGGCCAGTGCATCGGCGCGCTGCACGGTCTTGAGCAGTTCACGGGTGTTGGCGTCGTACTCGATCGAGACGATGGCGGTCTTGACGATGGCCAGGCCGCGATCGGACTTCCACTGGTAGCCCTGCTCGACGGCAGCGGACAAGCTCTGCGCGAAGCCCAGCGAGTCCTGCTGCAGCTTGGTGATCCGGTTGCCCTTGCCCGGGTCGTTCGTATACAGGCTGAAGGCCGGGGCCAGCGAGCCCACCACTTCGTTGAACAGCTGGCTGGCGGCGGCGTTGTCCAGATCGGTGAAATCGAACACCTGGCCCGGCTGCAGGTAGCTGGCCGGCACGAAGTTCTTCACGAACAGGATCGGATCGACGATTTTCAGCGTGTACGAGCCGCGTGTGACCGCGCCGACCTGCGTGCCGAGGAAGCCATCGTCCCAGTAGATTTCGGACTGCGTGCCGAAGCGGTTGTCCGGCAGCTCTTTCAGCGAGACGAAGAAGGCCGCCTGCTGCGACCCGGGCTGGCCGCCGAACTTGAAACGTTCCCAGCTCTGCTTGATCAGCGGGCTGACGAAGCCGTCGCCGGCGAAGATCGACTGCGAGTTGGTATCGTCCGAGCGCCATTCATAGCCACCCGGCTCGGCGACGAAACCGGTGATCGCGCCGTCCTGGAACAGCAGCAGGCCGTAGCCTTCGGGCACGACGATCCTGGAGCCGTTGGTGATGATGTTGGAGGAGGCGCTGGTGTTGGAGCCACGCCCGGCATTGGTGCCGCGCGGGACCGCCGCGAACAGCGCGGCCGTGGAGGGCAGGCCCGTCGGCACGGTGTAGAAGTCCTTCCACTGGTCGGCCAGAACACCACCCACTGCACCTGCCACCGCCTGACGAAGACCCATGACCAACTCCCTGTGATTCGTGGCCGGGCACCGTGCCCGCCATGCTCGGCCGACTATATCAGCAGCCAACGCACCTGCATCCAGAACGCCGCTCTGCTCGTACAAGCGCCATGAATCCCAAGTCGCCGATCCCCCGGAAGTGGCCTACCATGGAGGCTGACCCGCCTGTTGCCAGGATGACGCCCTTCGAGGCCGCCCGGATGATTGCCGCCCCCGCTCAATCCACGACGGAGATCAAGACCTGGGCGGCGGAGATGGCGGCGGTGGCCGGCTCGCGCGACCGCGAGTGCTTCCTGCGCATCTACGACCACTTCATGCCGCGTCTGTGCCGCTACCTGGGTGGGTTGGGGGCGGCCGATGGCGTGGCCGAGGATCTTGCCCAGGAAGTGCTGCTCAAACTGTGGAACCGTGCCGACCTGTACGATCCGGCGCGCAGCAGCCTGGGCACGTGGCTGTACCGGGTGGCGCGCAACATGCATATCGACCGCGTGCGCCGGGAACATATCTGGGTGCATGCCCACGAGGTGGTCGAGCAGGCCGCCGAAGAGGCCGACGGGGGCGGCTCGCTGGCCGAGCGCCATACCGAGCACGTCAGGCTCAAGCAGCGGCTGGACGAACTCTCCGCAACGCAGGCCCGTTTGATCCGGATGTCCTACTTCGAAGCCAAGACCCACGCCGAGATCGCCACGGAGCTGCATATGCCACTGGGCACCGTGAAATCCCATATCCGACGCGCGTTTCTGCAGTTGCAGTCGCTGATGGGAGAGTCGCGATGAATCCTCGTCATCACCTGGACCCGACCACCGTCCTGGGCTTTGCCACCGGAACCCTGGCGCCGGAAATGTCGGTGGTCGCCGCGGCGCACCTGGAAGCCTGCGCCTACTGCCGGGAACAACTGCGCGCGGCCGAACGGGTCGGGGGACTGCTGCTGGAGCAGCAGTTGCCGCCGCCCTGCGCGGAGGATCGCCAGGCCGCGCTTCGGCAGACCATGCTGGCGCGCCTGGATGCCGCGCCAGCGGAGGATGGCATGCGTGCCCAGGCAGCGGTACGCGGCGCGCCTGGGCACGACCCGGATCAACTGCCCGCGGCGCTGGCGCCGCATTTCGGAACCTCCTACCGCTCGCTGAAATGGCGGTGGATGGCGCCGGGTGTCCACTGCATCCGGGCAGCGGCGCACCCGTCGTTGATCATGCTGAAAATAGCCCCGGGCAAATGCCTGCCCATGCACAGCCATGGCAGCAGCGAGCTGACCCAGATCCTTCGCGGTGCCTACGATGATTCACTGGGGCATTTCGCCCCCGGCGATGTGGCAGATCTCGACAGCCAGGTCGAGCATCAGCCGGTGACCACCCCCGGGGTGGCGTGCATCTGCGTTTCAGCGCTGGATGCGCCACTGGTCTTCAGCGGATGGTTCGCGCGGAAGCTGCAGCAGGTGTTCAAACTCTGACCGGGCAGGCCGTGATCGCGGCCGCTTCGAACACCTGCATCACCAAGGCCGGGGACATCGGCCGGGCAAGCAGGTAGCCCTGGACTTCGTCAACCCCCATCGCAGCCAGCACCTCCACCTGCGCCTGTTGCTCGACTCCCTCGGCCACGGTGAGGTAGCCCAGCTCATGCGCCAGATGATGGATGGCCGAGACCTTGGCGCGCGCCCGGGGATTGATGGCGATGCCATCGATCAACGATTTGTCCAGCTTCACGGTGTGGATGGGAAGGTCGGACAGATAGCTGAAATTGCTGTAGCCGCTGCCGAAGTCGTCGATCGCCACGGTGATGCCGGCCTGCGCCATCGCTGCGATATGGCCAATGGCCGGGGAACCCGGGCGCAGCCATTCGCCCTCGGTGATCTCCAGCTCGATCGTCGAGAACGGCAGCGCCCTGTGCTCGAGTTTGCTGCGGATGTCGTGCCATGCCGAGGCGTTGGACAGATAACTGCTGGAGAGGTTGATCGAGACCGGAATATCCAGCCCTTGGGCGCGCCACGCCTGGACCTGATCGAGCGCGGTGTCGAGCACCCAGTTGGTCACCTCGTCCATCAGGGCGGTCCGCTCGAAGACCGGAATGAACTCGGTCGGGCTGATCGACCCCAGGGTGGGGTGGGTCCAGCGGATCAGGGCTTCGGCCGAGACCGGGCGCCGGCCGTCCAGGGTGAAGCGGGGCTGGTAATCCAGGTGGAAATCGCCGGCCTGCAGCCCGCGTTCGGCATCGGAGGCCAGGCGGTAGGCGCGGTGCATCTTTTCGTCGCGCTGTTCGGAGTACCAGCAGAACGGCCGCCGTGCGTCGAACGCACCGTGCATGCTGACCAGCAGCCGCCGCAGCAGGTCGTGGCTGTCTTCTTCGCCCGGTCCGACGGCGCAGATGCCGGCATGGAAGCGCGGCGACATCGGCACTGCCGCGGCCATCAGCGGGCGCAGCATGCGCGTTCTCAACTCCAGGATCAGCGCCTCCACCTGGGCTGCGGCCGGCATCTCGACCACGAAAGCAAACCGCGTCACCCCCACGTGATACACCGTGGCCACGCCCTCCAGCGCGGCACGCAGGCGGACGCCGGCGCGCCGGATCAAGGCCTCCAGCGGACGCAGGCCCAGCACCTGGCCCACCTGGTTGGCGCGTGGAATATCGAGGATGTCCACCGCGACGGCGTAGGCCGTTCCTTCAGTGCAACGCGCCAGGATGCCGGGCAGATCCGCATGCAGCTGGTGCCGGCTCGGCAGCCCGCTGACCGGGTCCAGCCGACCGGACATCGCACGCAGCTCCAGCTGCGCGACGACCAGTTCGGCCAGGGTGGCCAGCTGATCCTGATCACCCTCGTTGAACGTGCGCGGGCGTGTGTCCATGACGCACAGGGCACCGATGGCGACCCCGTTCTTTGCCACCAGCGGTGCGCCCGCGTAGAAGCGCAGATGCGGGCTGTCGGTGACCAGCGGGTTGTCGCGGAAGCGGGGGTCCTGGCGGAGATCCGGAACCACCAGCACGCCATCGGCGGTGACGGCGTGGGCGCAGATCGAGGCGCGGATGTCGGTCTGTGCCATGGGCAGGCCGATCCGGGAAAGGAAGCGCTGCTTCACATCCCCGAGGATCGAGACGAATGCCACCGGGGCATCGAAGGTGTAACCGGCCAGCGCGGTGAGCCTGTCCAGTGCAGGCAGGGACGCCAGACCGTCGACCTGCATGGCACTGAGGACCGCGCTGCGTTCGTCGCGTTGTGAGGTGGGGGGGCTCATCGTGATTCGACTGGGAGTGGAGGCCACGGCCGAAGCCGGAAAAGTGGGCCTCCTGTCCCTTGCCGCTCGAACCGACGGCGTTCCTGCCAGGCTATACGTACGACACACGCACCTGGATGCATTACCAGTCGGTGGGCGCGTAGTCCTTCAGGAACTGACCCCAGACGTGCTCACCGGTGTTGATGCCGTGGATGATCGGGTCGACGATGCGGGCGGCGCCGTCGACGATATCCAGCGGCGGATGGAAGCGCTCTTCCTTCACTTTCTTGGCCGCGATATCCGCCGGATCCTCGTCGGTCACCCAGCCGGTGTCGACGCTGTTCATGTGGATGCCGTCGTTCTGGTAATCCGCCGCCGAGGTGCGCGTCATCATGTTCAGCGCAGCCTTGGCCATGTTGGTGTGCGGGTGGCGGGTGGTCTTGAAGTTGCGGTAGAACTGCCCCTCCATCGCCGAAACGTTGACGATGTGCTTGTCACGCTCGGGCGTGCGCAGCATCAGCGGCTTCAGGCGCGCATTGATGATGAACGGTGCGATGGCGTTGACCAGCTGGGTTTCCAGCAGCTCCACCGAGGGCACTTCGGCCATCAGCATGCGCCAGGAGTTGCGCCCGCGCAGATCCACCTGCTGCAGGTCCTGGTCCAGGCGACCGTCCGGGAACAGATGCTGCTGCGCCACCAGCTCATCGTCCAGCAGCGGCACCTGCGACAGCTCGGCGGCACGGGTCAGGCCGTTGGCGGCATTGAAGTCGCGGCCCTGGACCACCGGCAGCCCGGCCGAGGCGGTGGTGCCGAGCAGTTCGGCGCTGCGCAGGCCTTCGTAATCGCCGATCAGCTTGCGCAGCGTGTCCGGTACCTCGTGCAGCGGCGCGGTTTCACCGGCCATCATGTGCGCATAGAACTGCGGCGGGCGGCGCACGGTCTGGCAGGCGTTGTTGATGATGAAATCCAGGCGCGAGCGGGTGGCCAGCAGTTCGCTGCAGAAGGCCTCCACGCTGGGGGTGTGGCGCAGGTCCAGGCCGTACACCTGCAGGCGGTGGCCCCATTCGGCGAAGTCGGGCTCTTCGGCGTAGCGCGCGGCCGAGTCACGCGGGAAGCGCGTGGTCACAATCAGGTCGGCGCCGGCGCGCAGAAGCTTCAGGCCGGCCTGGTAGCCGATCTTGACCCGGCCGCCGGTCAGCAGCGCGACGCGCCCGGTCAGATCCGCGGTCTCGGTGCGCTTGAAGAAGTTCAGCTCGGCACAGGCCGGGCACATCTGGTCATAGAAATGATGCAGCTGGGTGAACTTCTGCTTGCAGACGTAGCAGTGGCGCAGTTCCGGGGAATGCACCGGCTCCGGCGCGGCGGCGGCATGCTCGCCATTGGAGGCGTCATGCAGGCCGGCGGCATGGGGCGGGAAGTAATTCGGGGTGCTGAACACGGGCTTGCGGCGCAGGGCGCGGATGCCGGTCTGCTCCAGCAGTGCCTCGGCCTTGGCCACTTTTTCCTGGTGCCGGGCCTTGGCCTGCTGTTTCAGCTTCGCCCGCCGCGCCTTGGGCTCGGGGTGGTAGACCTTCGCCACAACCTGGTGCAGGCGGGTGCGGTCGGCGTCGGGCAGCGTATCGAGCACGCTGCGGTCGGCTTCGATGGCCTCCAGCAGGTCCAGCGCGGCGCGCAGCCGGTCGGTCAGGGGCAGGTCGTCGTCGGCAGGGGGCAGGGCGATGGTATTCAATTCGGGTCCGGGAAAAGCAGCAGGAAGACAGGCAGGCGGGCGCCGCGCGGTGGCCCCCGACGGGGCATGCGCCGGCAGGCCGGGGCAAACGATGGGCGGCTATTGTCCCTGATCCTGGGATTTGGTGCTGAGCGGCGCCGTCTGGCTCCACATCCGCTCCACACCGCCCCCCATAGAGTGGCCTCCACCCAATCGATGGCCCTTCCCCGTGAGCCTGCAGACCTCCGTGTCCCTTCCGCTTCCCCGGCGCCCGTTGCCGGACAGTTGCCACTTCGAGCTGCTGGATGTGAGCGCCCTGCAGGACCCGAGCAGCGGCCGTATCGTGCATCTGTACTCGATGGTGGCGCGGTGCCTGTCCTGTGAGGTGGTGTTCAACGCCCGGGAAGGGGAAGGATTCGTCAGCACCTCGGCGGCGCGCCTGCTGCGCTGCCCCACCGGCTGCGGCGAGCAGTCCCTGAAGGGGGCCGCATTGCGCCAGTGGCGTGCGGCGGGCGTGTGCGGCACCTGATCCGATCCGGGCAGCCGCATGAGCAATGCGGACACGCCGTCGCAGGGTGCAGATCTGCCGGCCGATGAGCACGCCAGATCCAAGAACAACGTCCAGCCCTGATCGGGCTCGAACGCCGCGCTCGCTCAGCCTGACGCGAGCGAGGCCTGCAACGCAGTGGCCAGCGCGGCGTCACCATTCACCAGTTCGGTCCACTTCAGGGTGAGGCCATTCCGTTTTCCCTTCGGCACCAGCTTCAGGCCGTCGGGATCGATGGTCAGCGTGTACGCCTGGTCGCCGATCTGGACCTCCCGGCGCACGGGTTTATCGAGCGGGGTCATGGGGGATCACGGCTTCGGCGGGGATTCGCGCTTCGGTTCCGCGCTGGTCCCGGTGTCGTGCCCGGAGTCCTGCGCCTCGGAGGCGGCCGTTCCACTACCGCCACCGGGCACGTTGCGCGACGTATCGCCCGCGGCCGGGGCGGTGGCAGGCTGCTCGATCGTATCGGCGTGCTTGCCTTGATCAGTGTGCTCGGCCTGGCTGCAGGCAGACAGCGCCATCGTGGCAAGGGCGGTGAGCAACAAGGTGCGCATGACGATTCTCCGGGAGTGATACCACTCCGGTTTGTAACGCTGAGGCTGTTGCTGATCCGTGATCACCTCGTTGATCACTCTGTGACGACAGCGGCATGGAGTACCCTTGCCGCCGTCGATGCTTAGCCGTTCCGTGGTCTGCGGGCGGGGAGCCGGCGTGTTACGGAGCAGAGTAGACATCATGAGTATTCCCGAGGGAGTGGACGAGAACCGGCGCGGGCACGGCCTCACACGACGAGGCTTCCTTCTTGCGGTTGGTTCGGTTTCGCTGCTCGCGGCCTGTCGTGATAAAGCGCCTGCGGTGGCAACGCCCGCCGCAGCAGCGCCGGCGGCCAGGACCGATACCGCCTTTCTCTCGCTGTCCCGCGCCCTGACCGACAAGAACGACCTCGACCCGGCCACGGCCGAACGGATCGAAAAGGCGTTCGCCACCCTGCAGCCCGACCTGCATGCGCGGTTCCCCGCCCTGGTCACGCTGGCCGGGCAGGTGAGCGGTGCCACGGCGCTGGTCGCCGCCGCCGGCGAGGCCCAGCCCGCGGCGCTTGCCATCATCACTGCCTGGTATACCGGCACGGTGGGCAAAGGGGTCCACGCCGTGACCGTGTCCTATCGCGATGCGCTGATGCAGCGCTGCGTGGACGACGGCCTTTCGCCACCGACCTATGTCCAGGGCGGACCCGCCTGGTGGACCGCTGAGCCGCCGGCCCCGATTCGAGCCCACGCATAAGCCTGCGCGGTTCTCTTTTTCCTGTTACTGATCTGGAATCCCTCTCATGAAAGCTCCGGTTTTCCGTGATGGCGACGTCGATGCCGACGTCGTGATCGTCGGCTCGGGCCTCGTCGGTGCATTGATCGCCCACCAGCTGGTGCGCGCCGGCAAATCGGTTCTGGTCCTCGAGGCCGGGCCCCGCTTGAACCGCTCCGATGTGGTCGAGAACTGGCGCAACGTCAGTTTCGAGCGCCGTATCGGCAGCGACTTCCAGGGGCCATTCCCGCAATCGAAATTCGCGACGGCGCCGCTGTATTTCCCGGCCAACGACTACGTCGGGCTGACCGGGCCCGATGCCAGCAGCTTCCATCAGGGCTTCATCAAGGCCGTCGGCGGCACCACCTGGCACTGGGCGGCGTCGTGCTGGCGCCATCTCCCGGTCGACTTCAAGATGCAATCAGCCTATGGCGTCGGTCGCGATTGGCCGATCAGTTACGAGGACATCGAGCCGTACTACTGCCGTGCCGAGGAGGCCATGGGCGTGTCCGGGCCGAACGACCCGGCGCAGCAGAGCCCCTCGGAGCGCTCGAAGCCCTACCTGGCCGACATGATTCCCTGGGGCAACGGCGACAAGGTGTTCGCCGAGGTGGTCAATCCGCACGGCTACAACCTGGTGCCGATTCCGCAGGGGCGCATGATCAAGCCGTGGAATGACCGGCCTGCCTGCTGCGGCAACAACAACTGCCAGCCGATCTGCCCGATCGGGGCGATGTACAACGGCGTGCACACCGTCCAGGCCGCCGAGGCGCTGGGCGCCAAAGTGTTGGCCGAATCGGTGGCGTACAGGATCGATACCGACGACCAGAACCGGGTCACCGCGATCCACTGGTATGACAGCGACAAGGTGAGCCACAAGGCCACCGGCCGCAGTTTCGTGATCGCCTGCAACGCGCTGGAAACACCGCGCCTGTTGCTGCTGGCCGCCAACGAACAGAACCCGAACGGCATTGCCAATTCCTCCGACCAGGTCGGCCGCAACATGCTGGACCACTCCGGCTTCCACTGCTCCTTCATTGCCGACCGGCCGATCTGGCTGGGACGTGGTCCGGCGCAGTCCAGCTGCATGGTCGGGCCACGCGACGGGGCGTTCCGCTCGGAGTACTCGGCGACCAAGATCATCCTCAACAACATCAGCCGCGTGGCGATCGCCACCGACCAGGCCTTGAAGATGGGGCTGGCCGGTGAGGCCCTGGATGCGGAAATCCGCCGCCGCGCGATCTACGGGGTGGACCTGTCGATCAGCCTGGAGCCGCTGCCGGATCCGAGCAACCGCCTGACGCTCTCCAAGACCCGCGTCGATGGTCATGGCCTGGCCTGCCCGGACATCCATTACTCGCTGGGCGATTACGCGCGCAAGGGCTACGACAAATCCTGCGAGCAGCTGCGGCACATCGGCAAGCTCTTCAATGCCGAAGAGTTCGTCATCACCACGGCGCTCAATGCCAATAACCACATCATGGGCTCGACCATCATGGGTGCCGACCCCCGGGATTCCGTGGTCGACGGCGACTGCCGCGCGCATGACCACCCGAACCTGTGGCTGCCGGGTGGCAGCGCGATGGTCTCGGCCAGCGTCGTCAACAGCACCCTGACCATGGCTGCGCTGGCGCTGCGCGCGGCCGATGCGATCGAGCGTGCCGCATGAAGACCTTCCTCCTCATCGCGTTCGGCCTGCTGGCCGGGGGCAGCCAGGTTGCACGCGCCGACGAGACGGTCGAGCGCGGTCGCTACCTGTCCGTGGCCGCCGATTGTGTGGCCTGCCATACCAGCCCGAAGCAGGGCAAGCCGTATGCGGGCGGTTATGCGATCGCCTCGCCACTGGGCGAGATCTGGGCCAGCAATATCACCCCGTCCAAGAGCCATGGCATCGGCAACTACACGGAAGGCGATTTCGCCAAGGCGGTGCGCGAGGGCGTGCGCAAGGACGGCGCGCATCTGTATCCGGCGATGCCCTACACCTCGTACGCGAAACTGACCGACGATGACATCCACGCGCTGTACGTCTATTTCATGCAGGCCGTCGCGCCGGTGGATGAAGAGGCGCAGACCACCGAGCTGCCGTTCCCCTTCAGCGTCCGCTCGTCGATGGCGGTGTGGAATCTGCTGTTCCTGGACAAGACGCCCTTCAAACCTGATCCGGCGCAGAGCGCCCAGTGGAATCGCGGCGCCTATCTGGTGGAAGGGCTGGCGCACTGCTCCAGCTGCCACAGCCCGCGCGGGTTGATGATGCAGGAGGTGGGTGGCAAAGCCTTCGCCGGCGGTTCGTTGGGTGACTGGTATGCCCCCAACATCACCTCCCATCCGATCAGCGGCATCGGCGGCTGGAGCGATGACGAACTGGCCCGATACCTCAAGACCGGCCGGGTGGAGGGCAAGGGACAGGCCGGCGGCGGCATGGCCGAGGCGGTGACCAACAGCCTCTCCAAGCTGCGCGATGAAGACATCAGCGCCATCGTGACCTACCTGCGGACCGTGCCTGCGGTGGCCGACAAGGACGCCACCCGCGCCGCCTTCGCCTGGGGCGATGCCGCCAAGGCGCCCGGTGAGCAGCCGGTGCGCGGCACGGACGCGCCGATCACCTCCGGTGCGGTGCTGTATTCCGGCCTGTGCGCCAGCTGCCACGGGCCGCAGGGCGAGGGCAGCAAGGACGGCTACTACCCGTCGCTGGTGCACAACAGCACCGTCGGCATGACCCGGCCCCAGAACCTGGTGGCCACCATCATCGGCGGCATCGACCGCGAGGTGGATGGTCAGCATGTGGTGATGCCGCATTTCTCCGAGGGCTCTTACGTCCAGGCGTTGAGCGATGCCGATATCGCCGCCGTTGCGACGTATGTACGGACCAACTTCGGCCCCGGTGATCAGGTGACGGAAGCGCAGGTCGCGCTGATCCGCGACGGCGGTGAGAAGCCCTTGCTGGCCAAGATCGCACGCCTGTGGCTGCCGCTGCTCATCCTCGGGCTTGCGGCGTTCGTGGTGGTGATCGCGATGGTGCGACGCGCCTGGAAGAAACGCAGGCTGCGGAGGGCCTCGGCATGAAATACACCCCCTGTCTGATCACCCTTGGTCTGTTGGCGGCCGCGACCAGCGTACCGGCCTGGGCGGCCGACGCCGAGGCGCCCAAGCCGAAACCGGTGGATACCATCGCCCAGACACCGCTGAGCGCGGCGTGGGCGGCCCGGATATGGCTGCAGGACCGCGGCGTGACCCCGAGCGCCCGGATCGTGGTCGCCACCGGCGTCAACAGCGACGGTTACAAAGGCACTGGCTGGTCGACCGCCGAGCACGTCGACATCGGCGCGATGATCGATACCGGCAAGGCCTTCGGTGTTGACGGCACGATGCGCGTGGTCTTTTCCGACCGCTTCGGCAACGCGGTCAACGACCGCTCCACCGGCTCCTACGTGCAGAACCAGGCCTTCTACGGGCAGGGCCAGAACCTGCGTTTCAATGAACTCTCCTACGAGCGCTGGCTGCTGGACAAGCGCTTGAGCCTGAAGGGCGGCTTCTACTCGATGGGCAACGACTTCGGCGGTCTGCCCTATACCTGCAATTTCAACAACAACGGCCAGTGCGGCCACCCGCTGGGGCCGATCTACAGTTCCGGCTGGCTCGACAACCCTACCGGCCAGTGGGGCCTTCGGGTGAAATGGGCCGACCCTTCCGGCTGGTACGCCCAGACCGGCATCTATGACGTCGTGCCGATGCGCAAGCAGGCCGGCAGCGGCTTCCGGGTGTCCGACCGTGGCAAGACCGGTCTGTTCCTGCCTGTCGAAGTGGGCTACAGCCACGGCAACACCGGCGCGCATTACGGCGGCACCTACAAGGTGGGCTACTACCTGGACACCTCCAACGCCGACGATATCGGCAATCCGGCGGCGCCACGTGCCTCCCATCGCAGCGGCTCCTACATCCAGCTGGCGCAGCGCGTGCTCAAACCCGAAGGCGACACCGTGCGCGGGGTGTCGGTATTTGGCGTGGCCACGCGCGCGGATGCCAAGACCGGCCTGATGCGTTACTCGTGGGAGGCCGGCCTGAGTTGGCGCGGTGTCGTGGCCTCGCGCGAAGACGACGTGCTCAGTCTCGCCTGGACCCGGCTGGACATCTCCGACCGCCTCGCCGAGTACCAGCGCATTACCGGCAAGGACGTGCAGAGCAACGAGCAGTTCGTCGAGCTGAACTACGGCGTGCAGGTCACCCCGTGGCTGATCCTGCGGCCCGCGGTGCAGTACGTCGCGCGGCCGGGTGCGTATGACAGCCGCCCGGACAGCTGGGTGTTCACGCTGCAGGCGCAGGCGACGCTGTGAGGGGGGCGAAAGGGCGCCCGTAATGCAGGCGCTCTGTCCGGGACCATGCGACCGTACGGTGGTGCGGTCGCGGCGATCCGTCGTCGCTGGGGCACTAGGCCTGCTGTGGGTTGCCCGTTGACCCCGATCCTGTGGCCAGCGCTTCTGCCACCCGTTGCTGCAACGCGCGGATGTCGAAGGGCTTGGACACGAAGGGCACCCGTTGATGGGCGCGTGGCACTATCTGGTGATAGACCGCGGAGGCGAACAGGAAAGGGGTGCCCGTGGCGGCCAGTCGGTCGGCCACAGGGAAGACCGATCCGTCGCGAAGCTCCACGTCGAGGATGGCCGCATCGAATCGCTGGCCGGTGAGGGCGCTGAGCGCATCCGTCACGGAATCAGCGCTGATCGCCGTATGACCTGCCTCCTGCAGCACTTCGATGAACAACCGGGAGAGCTCGGCTTCGTCTTCAACAACCAGTACGGTACGGACTGTAGGTACAACAGTGGAACGGTTCATGGGGGTGGGACAAAAGAAGAGGCCTCCATGGTGTGCCTGCACGCGTCAAGGACGAGGGAAGGGCCGTTGCCTGTCCGTTGACACGCGCCGGTCGGCCGCCGCCCCCGCGGCCGCCGGAGGCGTAAAATGGCCAGCCGCTGACGCTGACGAGTGCCCTCCCCATGCCCTATGCGACCCGTGACGCGATCCAGCGGCTTCGCGAGCAGATTCCTTCGTTCCGCTGCGTGGTGGGGTGCCACGACTGCTGTGGGCCGGTCACCGCCTCCAGCGAGGAAGTGGCCCGCCTGCCGCTCAAGAGCGATGCCGAGCATGCCGCCGCCCTGGAAGCGCTGAGTTGCCCGTATCTGGGCGCCAATGGCTGCGAGGTCTACGAAGAGCGGCCGTTGATCTGCCGCATGTTCGGGACCACGCCTACGCTGCGCTGCCCGAACGGCCAGCGACCGGTCTACATGCTGGATGAAAGCGTCGAAGCGGAGATCCACCAGTTTCTGCGCAGCACCCGCCAGGTCCTCATCTGACGGGCACTGTGGCTGTGCGGGACGCCATGCCCTCAGCTCGACCTGCGGGCGCCCAGACGCCAGACGGCGAGGCCGCCGTACAGCGCCAGCAGCGCCGCCAGCGTCCATATTTCGTGACTGACTTCGCTGAGGCTGGCATTCATCTGGTTCAAACGCACCATCAGGTTGATGCCGGGCGTGGTGGGCAGCAGGTGCGCCAGCGCGACCAGTGCCGGCGGTGAAGTGACCGCTGGCCAGGACAGGTTGGCCAGGAAAAACAACGGGATCGAGCAGGCGATGACGACTTGGAACGCACGCTCGCGGGTGGCGAAAAAGCTGCCCACGAACAGGCCGAACGCCACCGTGGCTGCGATGAACAAGGTGCCGCCCAGCAGCTGCCCGAGCGGATTGCCACCGCGCGGATAGTCCTGCACCCACGCGGTGAAGCCGGCGTAGTAGAGCAGGCCGAGCAGGCCGATCGCACCGAAGCCGACGGCCATCCCGGCCAGCGTCGGCAGGTCGAAACGCAGTCGCCGGCCCAGCGCCAGCCGCCGCGCGCCGAGCAGCACGCCGATGCCCATGAGCAGGGTCTGGTGCACGATCAGTTCGGCCACGCCGGGGACGATCGCGCTGCCGTAGCCCTCCTGGGTGTTGAACAGCGGGCGTTGCACCAGGGTGATCGGCGGTGCCTGCGGCGCGCCCATGAAGGCCGCCTGGGACACTGCCGCCTCACGGGCGAACGCGGTCAGCGCATCGGCCACGCCGCCGAGCACCCAGCTGGCGCGGCCCAGGTAGGCGCCGTTGCCCATCAGCACCAGATAACCATTGCCACCGCGCAGAATGTCGCGCTCGAGGTTGGCGGGGATCAGCAGGATGCCTTCGGCGCGGCCGGCTTCCATTTCATTCCGGGCGTGGTCGACGCTGGCCGGCTGGTCGACGATGCGCACCGTGCGCAGCGCATCCACGCGACGCAGCAGTTCCCGGCTGGTCGCGCTCTGGTCGTGGTCGACCACCACGATGGGCAGGTTGGTCGCCACCTGGTGGCGGTAAGCCGCCGGGTAGAAGAACGAGTACAGCACCACCGCGCCCACCATCAGCACTACTGCGTAGCGGTCGGTGAGGACCGTGCGCAGGGTCAGGCGCAGGCTGCTGCCGAAGCGGCTCATGCGCTGGCTCCGGAGGCCGCGGCCGGCGTGCCCGGATCGGCAGCCCGCGCGGCGGCGATCAAGCGCCACCCCCCGATGCCGCCCGCCACCAGCACCATCAGCAGCAGGGTGCCCAGCGGCCACAGGGAAACACTCCACGGGGCGCCGACGAACTGCTGCTGGGTCTGTAGTTTGACGTAGGCGGTCAGGGGCAGCAGCGCGTTCCAGATGCGGGTGAACAGTGGCGCATCCACCACCGGGAACGTCGCCCCGGAAAATGCCAAGGCAGTGCCGATGCTCAGGCCGATCGCGGAGAGCGCGCTGCCCATGTCGCGGGTGAGTCCCACGAACAGCAGCGCCACCGCCGCGCAGGCCAGATAGAACAGCGGCTGGCCCAGCATCAGCAACATCGTGCTGCCGGCGATGCCGTCGCCACGGACCCGCGCGAGGTACAGCACGCCGAGCGCCCCATACGCCGAAAACAGCAGGACATAGGGCGCGAGCTTGCCGACGATGGCCGACCACGGGGCATCGCCGAGCCACGCGCGCAGGTGCCCGTCGCGCACTTCGCGGCCCAGGCTGGCCGCGACCGCCAACGCCAACCCCAGCGACAGAACCGCCGGGAACAGCAGCGGCAGCAGGAACAGCTCATAGCTGCGTGCCGGGTTGTGCAGGATGTCCGACTGCACCGCGATCGGCGGCGCGCGCAGCTTGGCCGGGCCCACCTGCTTGGCGATGCGCCCGCCCAGCAGGCGCGCATTCCAGGCGCTGACGGCTTCAACGATGTCGCGCACCGCCGACTGGCCAGTGGTGAGGTAGGTGGCGTTGTAGTAAGCGAACACCGTGCCCTGTTCGCCACGCAGGGCGTTGCGGGTCGCATCGCGCGGCACCAGTACCACGGCGAACACGTCCAGCCGCCGCAGCTGCGACTGCGCATCGGCCAGACTGATCGGCTGGCTGGCCACGCGCACCCCGGGGCTTGCATCGAGCATCCGGGCCAGCTGCCGGCTCTCGGCGCTGCGGTCCAGATCGACGACGGCGATCGGGATATCGCGCATCACCGAGGCCGCGAACAGCCAGGCCATCACGCCCAGCATCAGCGCTGGCAGCAGGGTGACCAGCAGCAGATCGGCACGATCCTGACGCAGGTGCTGCAGTTCGCGCTGCAGCGAGGCGGTGATGCCCGCCCACGCCCGGCGGTTCATCCCTGCGGCCACGCGAACAGCACGCTCATCCCCGGCCGGAAACCTTCGATGGGAGCAACCGGGCGCAGCCGGATCTCGAAGCTGCGCACGTCATAGCCGGACGACTGCCGGGTGGCGCGCCAGGTAGCGTAGTCGCCCGCCGGATTGAGGAAATACACCTCGAAGTCGGCGTTGCGGTCCAGCGCGGGAACGCTGCCGTGCAGGCGGCTGCCCACCTTCAGGCCGCGCATCTGCGACTCGCGCAGGTTCACCGAAACCCACATGTGGTCGATGTCGACCAGGGTGAAGACCGGGTAGCCGGCCGGCACCAGCTCGCCGATATCGGACATGCGCTTGTTGATCTCGCCGGCCACCGGCGCGCGGCCGTTGACCTCATCGCGGGCAGCGTTGACCTCGGCCACCGCGCCCTGCGCCTGGCGGACCTGGCCCTGCGCGGCGCGCTTGTCCTGGTCACGGGCGCCGGCCAGCGCCTGGTCGTACTGCGCCCGTGCGGCATTGGAGAGCTCGCGCGAACTGCGCGCCTGCGCCAACGCTTCATCGCGCTTCTGCCGGGTCATGACCCCTTCGTTGAACAGGTTCTGCACGCGCTGATAGGTTGCCTCGGCCAGGGTGGCACCGGCTTCGGCACGCTTCCAGTTGGCCTGCGCAGCGCGGATATCCTCGCTGCGTGCACCTTCGTCGGCCTTGTCGGCCACGGCACGCGCCGCTTCCAGTGCACCGTGCGCCTGCTCTTCCTTGGCCGCCACTTCCGGGCTGTCGAGTACGAACAGCACCTGGCCCGCCTTGACCCGGTCGCCTTCGCGCACCTTAAGCTCGGCAAGACGCGCGGTGATCTTCGCGGCTACGTTGATGGTGTCGGCGTCGGCCATGCCCTGCAGCTGCTCGGCCGGGGTACGCCAGGCCAGCCAGAGGCCGACCACCACGACGACCACCAGGGCCAGACCAATGAGGATGCCCGCCTTGCGCTTCTTCGGCGGCGGCGCGTCGGCGGCGGCCTGCAATGTGTCATTCATGCGCGATCACCTCGTCGCCCCGGCGGCGGAATTCATCGTATCGGTCCATCTGTCCACTGATCTCCAGCAGCTGTGCCAACGCTACGTCGTATTGATAGGCGGCCTGCGCGCGTTCCACCTGCGCGCCCCCCAACCCCAGCCGTGCATCGATCACGTCCAGCGAGGTCGCCTGGCCTTCGCGGAACGCCAGCTCCTGAAGGCGCAGGTTCTCACGGTTCTGTTCGATGCTGCTGTCCAGTAACAGGAACTGCTGGCGGGCGGTGTCCAGTTCGTACCAGGCCTTGCGAACGCCCAGCGTCACCTGGTTCTCGGCCTCGCGCAGGCCGGCTTCCGCCTGCTCCTGCTGCGCGCGGGCGGCGCTGATCTGGGCCGGGCGCGAGCTGGGCGAGAGGAAGGTGTACTTCAGGCCGATGCCGAACGCCCAGTCCGGATCGGTCAGCATCTCGTCGCGACGGCGGAAATCGTACTGGCCGAACAGGAACACCGTGGGTTTGAGCTTGGCCTGCTGCACGCGCACGCCTTGTTCGGCCTGCGCCACCAAGGCGCGCAGCCGGGCGATCTGCGGCTGCCGGGCCTGGGCCTCGCGTTCGAAGGTGGGCAGTGCACCGATCGGCGCGCGATGCACGAACAACGGCGACACCGGGCGGACCTCGCCGCCGCTGCGGAGCAGGGTGGCCAGCGCTGCCTTCAGGGTCTGCAGATCGTTCAGCGACTTCTGGTAATCGCGCTCGGCCTTGTCGCGGGCCACGTTGGCCTGCAGGCGCTGGGCGCGGGTGGCAAAGCCCTCGCGCTCAAGCTTCAATGCGTCGTCGAGGTGGCGCTGCAGGCCATCGCGGACATCCCGCCGCACATCGACGGCCTGCTCGGCAAGGCGCTGACCAAAATAGGCCTGGGCCAGCTGCACGCTCAGCGATTGCCGCTGCGACTCGCGCTCGGCACTGGCCTGGTCGGTCGCGCCGGCCGCCGCCTGCTGCGCCGCCGGGATCAGCCCGCCGGTATACAGCGGCAGCACCGCGGTCACCACCGGGCGGGTACGCCAGTCACGCTCGGTGAACTGCAGCGGCGAATCGATACCGAAGGCTTCGGCAACCGGGGCCAGCGAACCCAAGGGGAGGGTGAGGGTCTTCTGGAACTGCAGGCGGCGCACTTCACCGGTGATCTCCGGCAACCGCAACAGGCGGGTGGCGTCCTGCAGGTCCTGTTTGTTGCGCACCGACGCATCGGCGGCGGCCAGCGCATCGGAGACCTGCTCCAGCCGCTGCTGGGACTGCTGCCAGTCCAGCGCGGGGATAGCGGCGGCGCCCGGGGCGGGCTGGGCGATGGCCAGGCCACTGAAAAACAGCAGGGAGAGACTGGAAAGTCCTTTTAACGCGCGCGTTGGCGGCCAATGCCGGCTCACGAGGGGGCAGCTCCGTGGGGTGTGACGGCAAGAGGGTAGTGTGCGTCGCGTGAAGTGCGGGTCTTCACAACGGTGACCGTGGGAACCCGGACAGTGGCGCACTGCACATTGACAATTCTCCTATCAGGACGTTTATATCCCATTCGGGATGATTGTCTGCCGCATGGGGTGGTCCTCCCTTGAACGCCGCGCGAGACGGAACCGCGGGGCGATACGCGCTTCAGTACGCCCTTCAAGAGAGCACGACATGACAGCAGTAAAGGGTTGGCGGCGGTTTGGGCGATGGGTGAAGTGGATCCTGCTGGGTCTGTTGGCGCTCGTGATTCTCCTCACCCTGGTGGGCGTCGTGTACGAGGCGCTGGCGCGGCGGAACGCGGCGGACGCGCACCCGCTGCGCGGCGAACTGGTCGACATCGGCGGGCGGCAGATGCATATCGAGTGCCGGGGCAGCGGCTCGCCGACGGTGATCTTCGAATCCGGCCTGGGCACGGGCGGCACGCTCGACTGGACCCGCGTGCACGACCGGATCGCCCGCTTTACCCGTGCCTGCGCCTACGACCGTGCCGGCATCATGCGCAGCGACGCAAAGGATTCCCCGCAGCGTGCATCGGCCGTGGCTGATGACCTGCATGCGTTGTTGAAGGGCGCCGGCATCACCGATCCGCTGGTGCTGGTCGGCCATTCGATCGGCGGGCCCTACATCCGGACCTATGTGGGTCGCTACGGTGATCAGGTCGCCGGGCTGGTGATGGTCGACCCCTCGCATCCAGATCAGATCGCCCGGCTTGGCAGCGTGGTCAGCATCAACGTCCACCCGAAGAAGGTGTCGTTGTTGATGCATACCGCGACGGCACTGTCGCGGACCGGCCTGGTGCGCTTCCTGTTCTCGCGCGCCGATCATGGTCCCCGCCCCGAGGATGAGGCGGCGGAGATCACCGCCTTCTCCAGTGCCTCGGTCAAGGGCGCGACCGCCGAAGTGGATGGTTTCGACAGCACCATGGACGATGCCCGCGCGGTCACCTCGTTTGGCGATCGCCCGGTGATCGTGCTGACCGCGCTGAAGCCGTTCAAGCCCGAGGAGCTGGAAAAGATGGGCCTGACCGCGGAGGAGGGCGCCCGGTTCAAGCAGGAATGGCGCACCCTGCATGCCGAGCAGGCCGCCATGTCCAGCCGCGGGCAACAACAGATCGTGAGCGACGCCGGCCATTACATCCAGATCGATCAGCCGGATCGGGTGGTGGACGCGGTTCGTGAGGTCGTGGATGACGTGCGTGCAGACGCGCGTACCGACAAGGAGATGAAATGATGAAGCGCACTCTGCTCTGGGCCGGTGTGTCGATGCTGTTCGCCGCCCATGCGGCCGCCGCCGACTATGACCTGGTGATCCGTGGCGGCCGCGTACTGGACGGTGCCGGCAACCCCTGGGTCCGTGCCGATGTGGCGGTCAGGGACGGGCGGGTGGCACGGGTCGGCCAGGTGCCGGGGACCGGCACCCGCGAGATCGACGCGCGGGGGCGTTATGTGTCGCCGGGCTTCATCGACATGATGGACCAGTCCGGCGCGGCGCTGCTCAAGGATGGCGCCGCGGAGAACAAGCTCCGCATGGGCGTGACCACGCTGATCGGCGGCGAGGGCGGACCGCCGGTGCCTGCGGCGGGCATGCCGGGATACTTCAAGCAGCTGGAGACGCAGGGCATCGCGGTCAACTTCGGCACCTATTACTCCTCTACCCAGGCCCGCGTGCATGTCATGGGCGATGCCGCCGGTGCCCCGACCCGCAAGCAGCTGGATGCCATGGGTGAGCAGGTCAAGATCGCGATGGAGGCCGGTGCGTTCGGTATCTCCAGCGCGTTGATCTATGCGCCCAGCAGCTTCCAGAGCACCTCGGATCTCATTTCGCTGGCCAAGGTGGCCGCGCAATGCGATGGCTTCTATGCCACCCATATGCGTGACGAAAGCGAGGGCGTGGTCAAGGCGATCGAAGAAGCGATCGAGATCGGTGAAAAGGGCGGCGTGAAGGTGGAGATCTTCCACTTGAAGGCGGCCTATGCACCGGAGTGGGGCAAGCTGATGCCGCAGGCGCTGGCCACGATCAATGCGGCGCGCGACCGCGGTGTCGATGTCGCCGCGGATCTGTACCCATATACCGCCGGCGGCACCGGGCTGGAGATCATCGCGCCGAGCTGGGTCTGGGCCGATGGGCTCGAGAAGGGTATCGAGCGCGTGCGCGATCCGAAGGTGCGCGAACGCATGAAGAAGGAAGTCGCCGCTGGATCGATGCCCGGCTGGTCGAACCTGGTGCACGCCTCGGGCGGTTTCCAGAACGTGCGCCTGGCCAACAGCTTCAGTGACAAGTACCGGCGCTTCCACGGCAGGACGCTGGCCGAGATCGGTGCCGAACTGAATCTGGACCCGGCCGATGCGGCCTGGGATATCGCGCTCGAAGGGCTGCCCAACCGCGCGGTCGCGCTGTATTTCATGATCAGCGAGCAGGACGTACAGCTCGCGCTGCGCCAGCCCTGGGTCAGCATCGGCAGTGATGCCGCGGCGGCGGTGAACTACGGCAGCGAAGGTGCCATCGGCCTGCCGCACCCGCGCGCCTACGGCACCTTCCCGCGGATCATCGCCGAGTATGTGAAGCGGAACCAGGTACTGACGCTGGAGGATGCCGTCCGAAAAATGACCGGCTGGCCCGCGCAGCGGATGGGCTTGAGCGACCGCGGGCTGATCCGTGAGGGCATGCGCGCGGACATCGTGCTGTTCGATCTGGACACGCTGGACGATGTGGCAAGCTGGGATGTACCGGCCGGCGCGCCGACCGGCATCGAGACCGTCATCGTCAACGGCGTGGTGAGTTTCGAGGGTGGCAGGCACACCGGCGCCCGGGCGGGCTCGGCGCTGCGCCACGCCTGCCACACGCGCTGATCCACGTGCGCGCCACACCAACTTCAGGACCCACCTCATGATTCGATACTCCTCCCGCTGCAGCCTTCTGGCCCTGGCGCTCGCCGCCTCCGCGCCGGTGCTGGCGGCCGCACCGCCGATCACCAGCGCGGACGATCTGGGTACCGCGGTCTCGGCGCAGCTTGCGTGCGCCGGCATTTTCGTAGCCAACCGCACCGAAGCCGACGTCCTGCGCGATGACGTGCATGCGCTGGCGCCTTTCACCAGAACGGTCGCGCTGTCGGTGGATCGCAAGGCCGGGACGGTCACCGCCTCCGCGCCCGGCACGCCGACCCGTACCGCGCTGTATCGCCCGGCGGTCGGCTGCACCCTGACCACCGGCGATGTTCCGTTGAAGGCCCTCAAGACGCAGGCGGGGCGGCTCAAACCGCTTGCTCCCTTGCCGGCGCGCCCCTGGCCCCAGGGCGACACGCCCGTGCCGGCGCTGCAGGCGGCGGCTGAAGCGAAACTTGACCGGGCCGCACTCGATGCCGCGGTCAGCGCCGCCTTTGATGAGCAGAACGTCGGCGGCTATCCCGACACGCGGGCGATCGTGGTGGTGCAGGGCGGGGCGATCGTCGCCGAGCGCTATGCGCCCGGCTTCAACCAGGGCACGCGCATGCTGGGCTGGTCGGCGACCAAGAGCATCATGGGTACGCTGGTCGGCCTGTTGGTCGATGACGGTGTGCTCAAACTGGACGAGCCGGCACCGGTGCCCGAGTGGAAGGGCGCCGGCGACCCGCGCGGCGCGATCACGCTGCGCCAATTGCTGACGATGTCCAGCGGGCTCACCTTCGTGGAGAGTTACAAGCCCGGTAACGACTCGATCAAGATGTTGTTCGAGGCTGGCGACATGGGGGCGCTTGCCGCTGCGTTGCCGCTGGAGCATGCGCCGGGAACCTTCTGGAGCTATTCGTCCGGCACGACCAATATCCTGTCGCGGATCGTCTTCGAGGCGACCGGTGGGACGCTGGAAGGCATGACACGGTTTGCCCAGACGCGGCTGTTCGAGCCCGCAGGGATGCGCAGTGCACTGATCGAGCCGGATGAATCGGGTGTGCTGGTCGGCAGCTCGTACGGGTACGCGACGGCACGCGATTGGGCGCGGTACGGACTGCTGCATCTGAACCACGGCGAGGCGGGCGGCAAGCGGCTGCTGTCGCAGCAATGGCTCGACTTCGCGGTGACACCGACCCCGGCCTCACCGCGGCCCTCGTACGGCGCGCAGCTGTGGTTGAACCGGGCCGAAGCCGGCGGAGAAGGACGCAAGGTGCTGCAGGATGTCGCGACAGATGCCTTCATGGCGATGGGCCATAACCACCAGATCGTGGCCGTGATTCCCTCGCAGGATGCGGTGATCGTGCGCCTGGGCTGGACGCCGGAAGGCCAGAAGTTCGACTGGAACAAGTACCTCTCGCAGATCGCGGCCGCGCTTGCGCCCGCCGCTCCCGCCGCAAAGTAACCAGAAAAGCAGGGAAAGGGGAGGGCGCCGAACCCGGCGCCCGTTGACAGTTCTCTTAGGAGAGAACTAATGTCTCAATGTGAGAATTACTCACCATGAGGCAGGGAAACCAGATGTGCTTGATCCAGCTGTTGGGAACGTCCCCGTTGACGCGTGAGCGTGGTGCAACCAGGGCGCACGTCTGATGGCCCGCCTGAAACTCGGCATCGCCGTCGACGCCCTGCGCCTTGCGGCACCCTTCCGCATTTCCAGCCACGTGTTCGACAGTCGCCTGGCCGTCCTCGTCACCCTGGATGACGGCACGCACATCGGGCGTGGCGAGGCGACCGGGGTGTACTACCTGGGCGAAGACGTGGAGACCATGCGCATCCAGCTGGAAGCGGCGCGCGATGCGATCGAGGCGCATCCCACGCGCGAGGAACTACGTGCGATCCTGCCGGCCGGCGGCGCGCGCAACGCGGTCGATGCCGCCCTGTGGGAACTGGAATCCAGGCAGACGCGAACGCCCGTATGGGCGCTTGCAGGGCTGGAGGCACCGCGGCCACTGCCGACAACCTTCACGGTCGGCGCCGATGAGCCGGCCGCGATGGCGGCGGCCGCTGTGGCCTACCGTCAGGCGCACTCGATCAAGGTGAAATTGACGGGCGATCTCGACCTGGACATCGCCCGCGTCGCGGCCATCCGCGCGGTACGGCCGGATGTGTGGCTGGGCGTCGACGCAAACCAGGGGTATCAGATTGGTGATCTCGACCGGCTGGCCACCGCCATGGTGGACGCCGGTGTGGCGCTGATCGAACAGCCGCTGGCCCGCGGGCGCGAAGCCGACCTCGATGGATTCGTCTCGCCGATTCCGCTGGCCGCGGACGAAAGCGCGCTCACCCTGGCCGACGTGGACGGCCTGAAGGGTCGCTTCAACGTCTACAACATCAAGCTCGACAAGTGCGGCGGCCTCACTGAGGCGCTGCTCATCGCGGCAGCCGCGCGCGAAGCGGATCTGGGCGTCATGGTCGGCTGCATGGTCTGCAGCAGCCTGGGCGCCGCGCCGGGCTTCGTGGTCGGGCAGTTGTGCGATCTCGTCGATCTGGATGGCCCTACGTTCCTCAAGCAGGACCGCACGCCTGGGGTCGTCTATCGCGACGGCACGATCTGGTGCGACGAGGCCGTCTGGGGCGCCGCACGCTGAGGCGCGGGGCGCGCCTGGCGCACGATTTGATGTCAATGCTGCGTCGCAGGATTGACAGTTCTCTGAACAGGACTATTGTGTCCTACATGGGCTTGTAAGCAGCCATTCGTCCCCAGGAGCGTCATTGCCAGGCCGGCCCCCACCCCAGAATGTCGGGGTGCCCTGACTGCCGCATTCCGTGCCCATTGCCGTGGGCTCCCAGCTTCGCTACCGAGGTCTCATCACCATGAGTCACTGTTCGCTCCGAATGAACGCGTTGTCGCTGGCCTGCGCTGCAGGCATTCTGGCTCTGGGCTGCAGCGCCACGGCACTGGCACAGGTCGCCGCCGAGAATCCCGAGCGCGATGACGTGCATACGCTGGGCACGGTCACCGCCACTGCGCAGAAACGCGTGGAAGTGGTGACCGACATCCCGATGTCGATCAGCGTCATCAGTGAGGAGCAGCTCGATCGCCTGCAGGTCAACAACATGAATGACCTGGCCGGCCTGGTCCCCGGCCTGCAGATCACCAGCCTCGGCGCGCCGGGCCGCTCGACGATCTCGATCCGTGGCATCACCCCGATGGGCAACACCGCCTCGACCTCTATCTACGTGGACGATGTACCACTGACCGCGAATGGCTCGCTGTCCGGCGCCACCTCGGGCATGTTCGACCTGCTTCCCTACGATGTGCAGAACGTGGAAGTGCTGCGCGGTCCGCAGGGCACGCTGTACGGTGCCAGCGCGCTGGGCGGGGTGGTCAAGTACGTCACCAAGCGGCCGGACCTGGAGTACTTCGCGGGCCGCGCCGGGGCGACGATGCGTGTCGTTGACGATGGCGGACGGGTGGGTCATTCCGAACGCGCTGCGGTCAACGTGCCGCTGGTGAAGGGTCAGCTGGCCCTGCGCGCCAGCTATGCCGAGCAGACCAGCCCGGGCTGGATCGACAACAGTGTCCTGCATCGCCGCGACACCAACGACGTGTACCAGAACGCCGGCCGCCTCTCGCTGCTGTGGAAAGCCTCGGACACGGTGGACGTCCTGCTCACCGCGATGCGCCAGGAAAACAAGGGGGACAATTTCGCGACGGTCGCACTGGACCCGGTCACGTTCAAGCCGAAGCTGCCGGGCTACTCGAACGAGTACCTGTTCCTGCAGCCGAGCACGATCAAGTACGACGTCTATGGGCTGACAGTGGACTGGGACGTGGGCTGGGCCGACTTCACCTCGGCCAGCAGCTGGATGAAATCCAACTCCTGGCGCCTGCAGGACCAATCGGTCGAGTACATTCCGCTGCTCGGCCAGAAACCCGGCGTGGGCCCGGTCATGGCATACGCCGGCCTGGACACGGATATCGAATTGAAGAAGTGGACCCAGGAATTCCGCCTGACCTCCAAGGGCGACAGCCGCCTGCAATGGCAGCTCGGCGCGTTCTACACCGATGAAGACGCGGCCTACATCGAGCGCGGCAGCGCCTTGAGCCCGGCCTTCAACCCGGTGCTCGATCTGTTCACCGCCTCGGTGCTGACCACCTACAAAGAGAAGGCGCTGTTCGGCAACGCCACCTGGAAATTCACCGACCGCTTCGATCTGGCCCTGGGCGTGCGCCATGCGCGCAACGACCAGGAGTTCCGCCAGACCCTCGGCGGCCCGCTGGGTGGTGACGGGGTGCAGCGGATCACCGAATCCTCCGAGAGCGTGACCACCTGGAGCGCCAGCCCGCGCTTGTTCCTGGGCGAGGACACCATGGCCTACGTGCGCGTAGCCACCGGCTACCGCGCCGGCAGCCCGAACCCCATCCTGCCGGCCGCGCCGGAAGTCCCCGCGCAGGTCAAGTCGGACACGTTGATCAACTACGAAGCCGGTTTGAAGAGCCACTTCTGGGATCGTCGTGCGCTGGTGGAAGTGGCCGCCTTCCGCATCGACTGGGATGATATCCGCCTGAATCTGCTCACGGCCCAGGGCATCTCCTATGGCGTCAATGGCGGCGAAGCACGCAGCCAGGGCGTTGAGTTCACCGGCGCACTGATGCCCATCGATGGGTTGCGCCTGAGCAGCAGCCTGACCTACACCGATGCCAAGCTGACCGCGCCGATTCCGCCGGCGCGCCCGGGCGGGCCCAACCAGGCCGAATCCGGCGCCCAGCTGCCGCAGGTGCCCGAATGGGCCGGCAGCCTGCAGGCCGACTACCAGTTCCCGACGAGCGGCGAATGGGGCTGGAGCGTCGGTGGCGCGCTGCGCTATTACGGCGAGCGTGCGGCATCGGTGGCCTCAACGCAGTCCTTCGACCTGCCCAGCTACACCACCGTTGACCTGACTGCCGAAGTGAGCAGCCAGAACACGACCGTGCGCTTCTTCATCACCAACCTCACCAACAAGGACATCTACGTCGCCGCTGGCAGGACGATTCCTGCCGCGGGCGCGCAGCAGTACCGGCGCTGGAATGCGGTGATGATGCAGCCGCGTACCGTGGGTGTTTCGTTGGATTACAGCTTCTGATCCAGCGGGGCAGGGCAGTGCGGCCCCTTTGGGGCCGTGCTGCCCGGTAACCGTGGCCGAAGCGGATATGCTTGCACGGATCCCATCCCGACCCGCAGGCAGCAGCGCGATGCACGCCAGAAGATGTTCCGTCCTGCTTTCTGCTGCGCTGCTGCTGTGTGCAGCGCTGCTCACCGCTGGATGTGCACGCACCCAGCGGGAGACCGTGTTTTCGTCAGACACGCTGAAGGTCGTGGCCGTGACGGAAAGCAGGCTGGATATCAACAGCAGCAAGTACCAGCACCACACCACGTACGCCGTTTACGAGAATGGCAGTGCGCTGTCAGATAAGGACTTCGCGACGCTGCTGCAGGATCATGCCGCCACAGACGCCCCGTTTGTGCATACCGATGCGGTGGTGCTGGACGAAGACGCAGTTCTGATGGCATCGCACAATCGTGACAGCTCACGCTGCTGGACAACGCGGCTTTCCGCGAGCCGCGGCAGGGCGACGCTGGAGAAGATCACGGCAGGGACCGTCGACTGCGGCATCCGTCCGGCACCGCCGGGCTGGCGGGCGCTCTACACAGACCGCAGTGATCTCATCCTGGTCCGTGAACACCCCTTCCAGGTCCATCCCATCGCGGGGTACGCGTACGTCCTGTGGATCGATGGCGACATCGCCGCCCTGTATCACAAAGACCGGGACCATGAGCGACTGGTCGTCAGGCTGGCGAGGATTTCGTCCGACACGCCCCTCGCCGAGCAGGCACTGCCGATGCGGACCTATGCGGAGCCGGACCTTCTGTATGCCTCGCCTGAGCAGCGCCGCCAATGGCTGTTCGATAACTTCACGGTGGCCATGGGGGCGTCCCCCTCGATCCAGCTGCGCCCCGATCATCGACTGGAGACGATCACGCCCGAGGTGTGGGCGCAGTACCAGGAAAACGACCGGCAGAACAAGGAACTCGATGCCCAGGCACGTGCCGCCGGGGACGCCTGGATCGAGGCACAGCGCCGGGAGCTGATGGAAGCGGACGCGACGGCGCGCGACGCCACGAAGTAACGCTGTCCGGCCCCTCGTCGAGCATCGCTGACGAGCAGCAGCATCATGACCAGTCCCTCCAGCAGACGCCTGCTGGCGCGCTCTGGACAACGTAGAGATTTGGTATGTTGAACACCCTCAATTCCGGCATTCAAGAGGTCTGGTGTTTCAGTGATAGAGACCCGCCTGCTCCAACAGTTCATTGCCGTGGCCGAGGAGCTGCACTTCAATCGCGCCGCCGAGCGGCTGCACATGGCGCAGCCGCCGCTGAGCCAGGCCATCCGCAAGCTGGAGGGCGCCGTCGGAGCCCCGTTGTTCGAGCGCACCCCTCGCAGCGTCGCGTTGACACCGGCGGGGGCAGCCTTCCTTGAGACCGCGCGCCGAACTGTGCAGTCGCTGGAGGAGGGCGTCGCCCAGACGCGCCGCGTGGCCCAGGGCATGGAGGGCCACCTGACCCTGACCTTCATCAACATCGCCCCCTATGCCTCGTTGCTGCAGGCGTTGCGCCACTTTCGCGAGCTCAACCCGGGCATCGCCTTCACGATGCGGGAGGCCACCACCCAGGAGCAGGTCAACGGAGCAGGGAGAGGCGGATATCGGCTTCATGCGGACGCCGGGCACCACGACGCCGCACCTGCGCATGGAAAGGCTGCTGAGCGAACGGATCTGCGTCGCGCTGCCGGCCGGTCATCCGCTGGCGGCGAAGGCGGGCATCGACCTGGCATTGCTCAGGGACGAAGCATTCGTCGCCTCGCCCCGGACACTCGGCAAAGGATTTCATGACCAGCTGATCGGCCTGTGCCAGACAGCCGGGTTCGTGCCCGACATCGTGCAGCACGGCCGGCAGATGCAGACCTTGATTGCCTTGGTGGCTGCGGGGTTCGGTATCGCGCTGCTGCCCGCTTCGCTGGCAACGGAAACGCGCGAGGACGTTGTGTTCCGTCCGCTCCAGGTGGAAGCGGCGGAGGAAGTGTCACGGCTGGAGCTGTTCATGGCGTGGAACGAGACCCGGACCTCAGCGATCCGCGACCGGTTGATACAGGCGATTCTGCAGACCCGTTCTCTGCCCTGAGGTGACAAGACGCGCGGCGTCTTGCTGCAGTATGTAAACCGTCCTTCACCCGCACATGGCCAGGCACTAGGCTTCCGCAGCTCTGCTGGATAGGACCTGCGATGCCTGCTGCCATTTATGTGTTTTCCCTGTGCGCGTTCGCGTTCGGGCTCTCCGAGTTCGTGGTCGCGGGATTGTTGACCACCATTGCCGATGACCTCGGGGCGCGGATATCCCTCGTCGGCACGGCCATTGCCGCCTATGCACTGGGCGCGGCCATCGGCGCACCGTTCATCACCGCCCTGGTCGCGCACTGGCGGGACCGGCAGATCCTGCTGCTGGCCACGGCGTTGCTCGGACTGGGCAGCCTGCTGATGAGCGCCTCGCCCAATCTGGTTACACTGCTGGCCATCCGCTTCGTGGTCGGCCTCGGCCACGGCGTCTTCATGGCGGTCGCCTCCGACGCGGCGACCCGGCTCGTGGACCCGCAGCGATCCGGCCGGGCGCTGTCGGTCGTGTGGATCGGGTTGACCCTCGCGCTGGCGTTCGGCGTTCCGATCGGCACGTACCTGGGCAGTCTCTGGTCGTGGCGCATGGTCTTCCTGTCCATCGGCGTCCTCAGCGTGGTCGGCATGCTGGGTCTGGCGCTGTGCATGCCGAGGGGAGCTGCCGGTTCGGCCCCGTCCCGCGGCGGCGCATGGAAGGGCATCCAGGCCATCATCCATCCCCAGCTCCTGACGACGGCCGGCATCGGCGCGCTGGTGAGCGTCGCGACGTTTTCGTTCTTCACCTTCGTCTCGCCGTATCTGCAGCAGGTCACTGGTGTGGACGTGCAGTGGCTGAGCCTGGGCATACTGTTGTTCGGCGTCTGTGCGATCGCAGGCAACCTGCTCGGGGGAGCGCTGGGCGACGCGATGGACGGGGACCGCAGCCTTCAGTTGGCACTGTGCGCGTTGGCGTTGAATCTGCTCGGGCTCTACGTGTTCGCCAGCATGCCGGCCATGATGATGCTGCTGATCGGCACGCTGGGCATCTGTTTCTTCTGCATCGTGACGCTGCTGACGCTGCGTCTGCTCAAGCAGGCGCAGCGCTTGATTCCCGCCTACAGCCCGGTCGCGGCCGGGTTGAACATCGCCTCCTTCAACCTGGGCACCGCGCTCGGGGGCGCCATGGGCAGCCTTACGATCAGCTATGCAACGCTGGCATCGGTACCGCTGACAGGGGCCGTGGCCGCGGTACTGGCTGGCACCGTGTTGTATCGCCTTGCTCGCCGCAGGCACGGATCGCGTGTTTGAAGTGGTGGATCACGTCCGCTGCCGTTCAATACCCTCGAGATGCTCTGGAGCAGTCACCTCACTTGAAGCCGGCTGCCTTGCAGGCATCGACGAACGTCGCGCCTTGTTTATCCATGGCCGTTCTCACGCGCTTGCTGGCGGTCACAAGCGCCCCGCTGGGGGTGGCCCATTGCGCTTCCGGCAATGCCTGGGACCAGGCTTCCACCACGGCCGGCAGCGAAGGACGGCCGCGGCGATGGACCCATTCGGCGAGCAGGTAGGGCAGCTTCCAGAAGGTAAGGACACGCCACGCGTACCAGCGACGGAGCGGCCAGTAGGAGCGTTTGTCGTAGCCATACTTCTCCCGTTGTTCCAGCGTCAGATCATCACCGCCATCGTCGAGCGAACCCATCGCGCGAGCATCCTCACGCTCGATCTCAAAGGTGTGCATGCCCTCATACGGCTTCAGTCGATCCTTGGTCGGGACCAACCCCAATGCCTGGAACCATGGGTTGGGTGCATTGAACAACTGCCCGTCCTCCATGTAGTTCCGGATCGACGCCCACAGGCCCAGTGAGTGCGAATCACTGGGTTGTGGCAGCAGGACAAACTGCACGGTGTCGCGCTCTTCATCCTCCAGGCCCATGCCGAAGGTGTACTGGCGCGTTGTGCCATACGGGGTGATGCCTTGTGAATTGGACACCCAGGCAACGATGCTCTCCCAGGGCACGATCAGGGCACGGCCGCTCTCGCGGTCGATGTAGCACACCTCGCGACGCTGACGGTTGAAGCGCACCGGATAGGGCTTTGCGCATTTGAACTCATCCGAGAACATCCCGTAGGCGAATGCCCCCAAGGGGAGGATGCCGAGAAGCGCGCCGGCAGAAAACACTTGAATGAACATCTTCAAATCCGCCCATGGCGTCGGGAAGTTCTCCGGGTAGGCGAGCACCAGGTAGAGCATGATGAGCGCGGGCACGATGAACGCGAGCACGAACAGGCCGACGATTCCGCCGGCAAGCATTTTGCCGCCCTCTACGGTTCCCCAGTTGCTCCCCCCCAGGTCCAGGAACACATCATTGATGTCCGAAAAATGGCGACGGGAGGATTGCACCTGCCCGGTGTACACCGGCAAGGGAGACAGGAACAGCGTCTCGGTCGCGCCTTCAACCCGGATCTCGCCCGCTGAAGGGCGTTGACTGCGGACGTCGAGCGCAGCGGTCGCTGCCACAGTCGTGCGGCTCTTCCTGAAGAATCGTTGAAACATGCAAGCTCGCCGGGCGGACAACCGCGCATGATTTCACAGGCACTATCGGCTGTCACCATCCCCTGGAATCACAGCGTCTACCAGTTCCACCGCATGCCCAGCTTGCCGTTCCACGCGTTCTCGTCGCCATTGAAGCTCCAGCTGTAATCGAGATCGGCAAACAGGTAGCCGGTCTGGGTGACCTGCCAGGTTCCGCCGATGCCCACTTCGCCCCATGAGCCGCCCATATCCACGGCGAACGGCACGTAGCCGCTGTTGGTGGCGAACGCGGCGCGGGGCGTGCCGCGGAACTCGTGCCACACGTTGGCGCGCAGCCAGGCATTGCTGCTGCGGGCCTCACCCTGCGCGGTCTCGTGCTGGCCGGTGCGATTCAATCGCGCGCCGATGCGCCCGACCAGCGAGTCACCGTCGCTGAAGTGCACCTGCGCGGTGTGATCATCGAGGTCGTCGACGTCGATCTGCTGCCAGATCACCTGCGCCTGCGGCTCCAGACGCCAACGCCCGTCCTCGCCGGAGGACCCGTCGCCCTCGTTGAGGATGAACGGCCAGCCGCCTTCCAGCGACAGCGCCAGCCCATCGGCATCGACAAAACTGTCGGACGTGCGCGGGGACTGCAGGCGCATGTCATACCAGGTGTACTGGGCCACGGCGTCGATATAGGCGCCTTTGGCGGAGAACGCTGTCCAGTAGCCGCCGACTGAGCCGGCCTTGAACCGGTCAGTGCCAGCATGGAAGCGGTAATCCAGGAGGTTGTGCCGCACCTCGCCCTTGCCTTTGCCATACGCGAGGTAGACACCGGCGTGACGGCGGCGCAGGTCATCGGCATCCACGCGCCGGTAGAGGTCGGTACCGATCTGCAACGCATCGAAACGGTAGTCGAAGTCGGGCCCGCGATCGCCATAGATGCCGCGCCGGCCACCATCATGTTCGCCGTCGTGGCCGAGATAGCGCATCCAGGCGCCATTGAATCCGCTACGTTCGGTATCCAGGTCGCCGCGCTGATGCAGCAGCTGCTCATCGCCGACCCGTTCGTGCAGGGTATCGATCAGGGTGCGGCCGTACACCTGGGCCATCGCCGGTACGGCCGCGATCAGCGACACCTCCTGGCGATAGGCCGGGGGTGGCGAGGGGCTGGGCGGTTCAGGGGGCACGGGATCCGGTCGCGGCGGGAGAGGAGGGGCGGGGCAGGGCGGTACCGGCGCGCCCGGGCTGGCGCAGTCGATCACCGAGCGCAGGTACCAGCTGTTCTCCACATCCGCGCCGGAGACCGTGGCCGCGCCACCGCGGAACAGGAAGTACTCGTACGGACCCGCCACCACCGGTGCCGCCAGCGCGAAGTTGTCGGGCGTGCTGGTGGCGTTGCTTGCCTGCACCACGCGGATGCCATCGGCCAGCGTCCGGTCGCCACGTCCGCCGGTGTTGTGTATCTCCAGCACGCCCGGGCCACTGCTGCTGCCATCCACCACGACCAGCTGGTCCGAGGGCGAGGCATCGTCGCCCAGCCAGGTGTTCAGCGCGAGCGTGCCATTACCGCTGTAGCGCGACACGGTCAGGGTTCTGTAGCTGGCCACTTGGACGGGATCTCCGCCAGGCACCGCGAACGCGATCCGGCTGCGATCATTGAGCAGCGTGGTGAGCGTGGAGCTGCCGGTCAGGTTCCACAGCGTGTCATGCAGCGCCACATTGGAGAGGCTGCCGGGCAGGGTGATCGCGGCGCCGGTGAGCACGCTGCCGGTCGCGGTGATGCTGGCAAGGGTCGGGGTGTCGGCGGCCGGCAACACACCCTGCGGCGCCGGTAAGGCCATCGGCAGGGGCACTGGCGGATCATCGGGCGGAAGGTCCGGGGGAAGGAGCGGGACAGCGGCGTCGAGCCCGTCGAAATCGGCAATGGCACCGACCTTGAGCCACAGGTCGCGGCCTTGCACCGTGGTGCCGGTCAGGTCGATCTGCGCCGCACCGATGGCGCCCACGCCGGGGCCGTCCGCAGCGGATAGCGTGGACTGCGTAACGAACGCCGAGGCTGGGGCGGGGTCGCCACGGACCAGCAACGCTGCCGCGCCGGGACCGGTCGTGGCCAGCGTGGTATCCGCCACGTCCACCCGACCGCCGTTCCATGCCACCGCTGCGTGGGCCAGCGCACCGCGGGTAGTGACATGGCTGCCGCCGCCCAGCAGCAGGTGCCCGTTGTCGGCCCAGGCAATCAGCCCGTGCGCCTGCACGCCTGTGGTGGCGATGCTGCTTGCCGTCGCAGTCAGCAGGCTGTCGGCATACGCGGCCAGCCCGTAGCCATGCAACCCGCTGGTGGTGACGGTCATGCCGCTCGTACGGATCTGCCCAGCCCCCGCCGCGCGTGCACCGATGGAATCGGTGCCGCGCGTGGAGACACTCACATTGGCCAGGGTCGCGATCGCATCCACGCCCTGGATGTTGAAGCCTTCGCTGGCGTTGCCCAGCGTAGTGATACTGCTGCGTGCGCCGTCGGCCTGCCCCGTCACCGGAGTGACGTTCATCCAGACCCGCCCCCCGGCCGTGCCCACATACACCCCGTGCCCGGAGATGCCGGACGCCATGAAGGCAGCGGGGTCGGTCACCGGGTTGCCGCCTGCATCGATCGGCCTGCCAAAGGTCGGCAGCGCCAGGTCGGTTCCCAGCAGGACGCCGGTACGGATCGTGTCGCCACTGGAGATCAGCGTGCCCGCGGTGCCACCGCTGGCGTTGAGCGTCATCCCGGGGCGGCCTGAGTTGATGATGGTCGTTCCAGCGCTGTCGATGGTGCCGCCGGTGGCGTTCAGCCCGATGCCACCCGCGCCACCGCCGCCGATGTAGAGATTGCGCGCGGTGATGCGGGTTGCCGCGCCATCGGCACGGATACCGCCCCCGCTTCCCGAGGTGGTCAGGATACTGTCGGTGACGCTGACCTGCGCGCCAGCCTGGCCATACACGCCGTTGGCATTGAGATCGGTGGTGCGCGTGTCCAGGCGCAGCAACGCCGCCTGTGGTCCGACCCCGCCGACGGCGCCCTGGACCAGCACGGCGTTGGCGTTCATCCCGTGCGTGGTGATCACCGTGTCTGCTGCCTGCAGCCGCGAGGTCGCGGCAGCCGCCTGGGCTACCAGCACGCCGGTGCTGTTGTTGCCGTAGGTCTCGATACGGGTCGTGGTGCCCAACGCTGAGCCATCGGCCGCCACGTCCAGCCGCAGCGTGCCACCCGTGGAGGACACCTGCGCGCCGTTCGCCCCGGTGGTGCCGGTGGCCACATACGCGGCAGGATCCGTGGTGGCATTGCCGCCGGCATCCACCGGCAGGCCATAGCTGGCGGCGGCAGGATCCGTGCCGAGCTGTACGCCGGTCAGCAGGGCATTGCCTTGGCTGACCACGGTACCGCCGCTGGCGGCCTGCAGGCCAACCGCCGCGTTGCCGCCGGCAATGCCGGAGGTGTAGATCGCACTGCCGCTCAGCGTGAGCGTGCCTGATGTCAGCGCATGGCCAGCGATGGCACCGTTGAGCAGCGTTGAGAGGCGCAGCCCGTTTGCCGTAAGCGCGCTGCCACCGCCTTCGGCGCGCAGCGCATTGCCGGTCTGTCCTGCAGCGATGACGACACCCGGCGCTCCTCCCAGTGTGACCGTGCTGCCGCTCCCGGCCAGCACGCCGTGCGCATTCTGCCCGGCCACGCTGATGTCCAGCCCATCAACCTGCACCTGGGAGGTGCCGGTGGCCGACAGCCCGTGCGCGGTGATGCCGGTGGCGTTGATGGTCAGCCCGGACAAGGTGCCTTGCGCATCAGCGAACACCAGGCCGGTCGCGCCGGTGCCGGTGGTATCGATGGAAAGCTGGGATGCCTGGAGGCGCGAACCGGTGGCAAAGCGTCCACCACTGTTGTTGTTGCCGCGGGTGAGGATGTTCACAGCATGCACGTCGAACTGCGCGCCGCTGGCGCCGAGCAACCCGTGGCTGCCATTGGTTGCACCGGCGCCGGTGCCGAGGATATGGATCGATGTGGTGCCACCCGTGGGAACGCCGGCGCTGTCCACATTCAACCGGACGGTGCCGTCAATGGCACTGATGCCGTGGGCCGCCGTTGCGGCCTTGCCCACGTAGGCATCGGGATCGGTGACGAGATTGCCGCTGGCGTCCACCGGCAGACCGTAGGTGGCGGGATTGCCGGGTTGCGTCCCCAGCAATACCCCGGTGGCAATGACATCGCCGCTGCCGGTGAAGCGGCCGCCTGCGACCTGGATGCCTTCACTGTTGGCCAGGGACGTGTAGAAACGCGTGCCGTTGGAGGTCAGCGTGGTGCCTGCCTCCAGGCGGGCAGCAGGCCCCCCGGCGCCCAGCCGGCTGACGGTGGAGCCGGCCGCCAGGAAGTTGACCGCGCCCGCGTTGGTCGAGCAGACCGTGGCCGTGTTGGCGGCACTGGTGATCAACGCCACCGCGCCGGTAGCGTTGATCACGCCGGCATTGGCGGCATAGAAGGCCGGTGCACCGACGGTGGTCGGCGCGTAGGTGCCGCTTGCGACCGTCAGGACCGTGCCGTTCGCGCGGACCTGCTGGGCGGGTACGCTTGCCGGTACCGTGATACAGCTGGCCGCGTCCACGCTCTGCGCCAATGCGCACCAGGGCGCCGACGCAGCCAGCCCGACCACGAGCAGGCTGCCGCGGATCGATTGCGGTGACACGAACGTACCCGCACACGTCACGCCGGAGGCTGCTCGGCGACCAGATCGGGAAGTCTCCACGTTTTATCCATGATGTGCTGTGTTGATCTACATGCACGACGTCGCCACGCATGGCGGGCACCGGGTGTGACTCGAGTCTGGCCACAGCGCTCCACGTGCTCAACCGCAATACGTGCGGGGTGAGGTCAGTAAAACTACCGGCACCCGCGGCGCACAGCCTCCCGCAGACATCCGACGCAGCGCTGACATCGGCCCGGGTATAGTGATCCTGACTTCACCGCAAGGATCGAAGCTATGCAGAAGGGCTCGGATCTACTGGTCAAGGCGCTGGAAAACGAGGGCGTCGACCGCATCTTTGGTGTGCCGGGCGAGGAGAATCTGGACTTCCTGGAGTCGCTCCGGACCTCGCGCATCGAGTTGGTGCTCACCCGCCACGAGCAGGCGGCCGCGTTCATGGCAGCCACCCACGGCCGGCTGACGGGCAGGCCCGGCGTGTGCCTGGCCACGCTCGGCCCCGGCGCACTGAATTTCTCCACCGGCGCGGCGTATGCCCACCTGGGCGCGTGGCCGATGATTCTCATCACCGGCCAGAAGCCGGTCATGAGCGCCAAGCAGGCACGGTTCCAGATCGTGGATATCGTGGCGTCGATGAAGCCTCTCACGAAAATGACGCGCCAGATCGTCAGCCCTGCCGCGATTCCGGCGACCGTACGCGATGCCTTCCGGGTGGCCATGGAAGAGCGCCCCGGGCCGGTGCACCTGGAACTGCCGGAGGATGTCGCAGGTGAGGAGGTGGAGGATGTGCCCGTCATCCCCATCCACCCGCTGGAACGTCCCATCGCACCCTCTGCCGCGCTCGACCGGGCGGAAGCGGCGATCCTGGCCGCCAAACGCCCATTGGTGATGATCGGCGCGGCGGGCAGCCGGCCATGGCTCGCCGAATCACTCTCCGCATTCGTTGCGCGCACGCGCCTGCCGTTCTTCAATACACAGATGGGCAAGGGTGCGGTCACCGGCGGCTCCAACCTCTACATGGGTACGGCCGCGCTCTCCGAGGGCGACTACGTGCACGAGGCGGTCGCCCGCGCCGACCTGATCATCGCCATCGGCCATGACACCATCGAAAAGCCACCGTTCCTGATGAAGAGCGGCGGCGGACCCAGGGTCGTGCACATCAGCTTCCAGTCCGCGACCGTGGAGCAGGTCTACCAGCCGGATATCGAAGTGCTGGGCGACATCGGGGCTTCGGTGGATGCCCTGGCCGAACGGCTGGAAGGGCGGTTGCCTGCGGACGAGGGCATGATCGCCCTGCGCCAGAGAATCCTGGCCCGCATCAACGACCGCGCCGAAGAGGACCGTTTCCCGGTCACGCCGCAGCGGCTGGTGCACGACGTGCGCCGGTCCATGCCGGACGACGGCATCGTCTGCCTCGACAACGGCATGTACAAGATCTGGTTCGCCCGCAACTACCGCACGCACGTGGCCAACACGCTGCTGCTGGACAACGCGCTCGCCACCATGGGCGCTGGCCTGCCGTCGGCGATGATGGCTGCCATGCTGTACCCGCAGCGCCGCGTCATGGCCGTATGCGGTGACGGCGGCTTCATGATGAACTCCCAGGAGATGGAAACCGCGGTGCGCCTGGGGCTCAACCTGGTGGTGGTGATCCTCAACGACAGCGCCTACGGCATGATCCGCTGGAAACAGGCAGTGGATGGCTTCGACGATTTCGGCATGCGCTTCGGCAATCCGGATTTCGTGAAGTATGCCGAGGCCTACGGTGCGAAGGGGAGCCGGGTGACCGCGGTCGAAGCGCTGGTGCCGATGATCGAGGCCGCTTTCGCCGGCGGCGGCGTCCACGTGCTGGATGTACCGATCGACTATGCCGAGAACACCCGCGTGCTGGTCGATGAACTTCGCAACCGCACGCCGGACGTGGGCTGTGATTGATCGTCATCCCTGATGCTGAGCAAGGAACCCAACATGCTGACTGTCGTCCAGGCGTTCGACCGTGCCCCCATCGCCGAGATCGGGTTGGATACCGCCGCGGCCCTGGAGCGCAAGCTTAGTGCCGCCGAGCGGGTATTCAAGGACCGCGACGGCTGGCTCGCGCCGCACCAGCGCATCGCGATCCTGCGCCGGCTCGCCGCGCTGATGGACGGCAGGCGTGATCATCTGGCGCTGCAGATTGCCCGGGAGGGCGGCAAGCCGCTGCCGGACGCCATCGTCGAAACCACGCGCGCCATCGACGGTGTCCACAACGCCGCCGACGAGCTGCGCAACTTCGCCGGTCGCGAAATCCCGATGGGGCTGTCGGCCGCGGCGGAGGGCCGTTGGGCGTTCACCACGCGGGAGCCGATCGGCGTGGTTGCCGCGATCTCTGCGTTCAACCACCCCCTGAACCTGATCGTCCACCAGGTGGCGCCGGCCATCGCCGTCGGGTGCCCGGTGATCATCAAACCTGCCTCCGCGACGCCATTGTCGTGCTTGGAATTCGTCGCGATGGTGCACGAGGCCGGGCTGCCCGAGCCGTGGTGCCAGAGCTTCCTGCCGGAGGGCAACGACCTGGCCGAGGCGCTGGCCACCGACAAGCGGGTGGCCTTCCTGAGCTTCATCGGCTCGGCCAGGGTAGGGTGGTCGCTGCACGCCAAGCTCGCACACGGTGCGCGTTCGGCGCTGGAACACGGTGGGGTCGCCCCGGCCATCGTCGATCGCAGCGCCGACCTCGGCAGGATCATCGAACCGGTCGTCAAAGGCGGCTACTACCATGCAGGCCAGGTGTGCGTCTCCACCCAGCGCGTCTTCGTCCACGAGGATGTTGCCGATGACTTTACCCAGGCACTCATCGCACGGGTCGAGCGCCTGAGCACCGGCGACCCCACGCTGAAGGACACGAATGTCGGCCCGCTGATCCAGCCACGCGAGGTCGACCGCGTCGCCGAATGGATTGACGAAGCAGTAAGTGGCGGGGCGCAGCTGGCCACCGGCGGCAAGCGACTTTCCGAGACCATGCTGCAGCCCACGGTGCTGCTGGATCCGGCCAGCGACGCACGGATCACCATGCAGGAAGTGTTCGGGCCGGTGGTGGCGGTGTATCGCTATACCGACCTGGACGAGGCGATCGCGCGTGCCAACTCACTGCCTACCGCGTTCCAGGCGAGCGTATTCGCGCAGGATATCGATATCGCCATGCGCGCCGCCAACCGGCTGGATGCCTCGGCCGTGATGATCAATGATGCCACCGCGTTCCGGACCGACTGGATGCCCTTCGCCGGGCGCCGCGAGTCGGGGTATGGCACGGGCGGCATCCCGTACACGATGCGGGACATGTCACAGGAGAAGATGATCCTGATGCGCAGGAGCTGAGCGGGCAGGCGACGTCTACGGCGCTGGCTGCGTAATGTACGTCCGGATGCCTGACACCTGTCACTTGTGACGGGTCGGTGCAAAGCGAGAATGGACCCATTCCCGCACGGCGCTGCATCGCCGGCACCCACCCAGCTCAAGGACGCCCCGTGAACATGCTGCATCCCCTTCTCTCGAACACCCCGGTGTGGGTCTGGGCGCTTCTGGTCTTTCTGGTCGCACGGGGCGTCGCCGCCATGAAACCTGGAGAAACCTCGCTCACGAAACTGGCCATCGTGCCGGCCCTTTTCGTGGCGTGGGGCATCGTGTCGATAAACCACCGGTTCGGCAATGCCTGGGAAGCGTGGGGTCAGTGGTCGGTGGGCATCGGTGCAGGCGTGGGCCTTGGATGGCTGCTGCTGCGCCGGGCAACGCTCACCCTGAATCCGTCGACGGGAAAGCTGTGGCGCAGTGCGGACTACAGTCTCCTGCCGCTGCTCCTGGTGACGTTTGCGGTGAAGTACGGCTTCGAGTGCGCGCTATCCGTATCCCCCTCACTGAGCGCGGACGGCAGTTTCCGCGCCGCGTATCTGCTGCTGTCTGGCGGGTTCACGGGCATCTTCCTCGGCAAGTATCTGCGGTACCTGCGCGCGTCTCGGCTTGCTGTACTGGGTAGAACCCTGGATGCGGCGGGCTGAGTTGGTACCGGCGCACGTCGGCAGTCCCGGTCAGAGACTCATCCGGCTATGGTTCACCGCGACCCAGGCACCGAGCAGAGTGCGCGACACAGCATGGGCGTGGCTTCAAGCGAGACGTCGATCCGCACTTCCCCGGCAGCGGGGGAACTGACTGCAGCCAAAGAACGACTCACCGGTGCGCCGGTTGGTTCGCTGCACCAGTGTGCTGCCGCATCGAGGACAGCCCTCACTCAACGCAGGTGTTTCCTTCGGCGGTGCGATCTTTGGCTCAATACGTGGGTTGGGCGCGGTTGGCCACACATCCGCGTTGCGTGACGCCTGGATCATCTCCAGCAACGTTGCCCCGTCCATCAGCTCGATGGGCTTGCCCTGTGCAAACGCCTCAGCGTCGCGGGTGAATGCCCCAATGCAGACGATCCTGACCGCATCCGCGCGATGGTGGGCCAACAGGCCAGCCATCTCGCGCACAACGCTCACGCCGACCTGCTGGCGCTTCCATTGCTTGCACTGGACCAGAATGCGCCGGCCGTCCTTGCGAAGGATCAGATCGATGCCGCCATCCGGGCCGCCAAGGCCCGTCTCTTCGACGGTGTAGCCCTGCCGGCGAAACGCTTCGCCTACCAACTGTTCGAACTGGCGCCAGCCACCGACGGCCAGACTCTCCAGCGTGGTCCTGGTATCCAGCAGGTGACGCCGATATCTGGCACGCAGGAACGAGAGGAGGGCGGCCATCCAGCAGAGACCCAGCAGCACCCAGGCGAGCGGGGCGAGTACCTGTCCGAACTCTCCCGCAAGGCCGGCAGCCAGCGTGCCGCCCTGGCGCGAGAACCACCACGGGATCCCGTACCGAAGCGCGCTGTAGCCGGCCATGCCGACCAGGATCCCGACCGGCCAAGGCAGGCCGATCAAGGCGTCAAATCCGGTCGATGTCCTTCTACGTCCCATGTAGGCAGCCTGTTTCCCCTGGCGCCAACATACCACCCTGAGGGCCAATATCTGATGCCGTGCGGCAGGAGGTAAGCCGCTCCCGGTCAGTGCGATCTCGCCGTCTTGCACGTCACGGCTTTGCCGGCCTCACGACGTAGCGCTCCCAGTAGCCGGCAAGCTGAGCCGCCTTTCGGTTGCTCAGCTCGCTGCCGAGGGTCTGCTGTATCCCTGCTGCTTCCTCGCCACGCTCGGCACGGTACAACTCGCGGGCCGTCTCGAGCAGCGCCCGCTGGCGTACGTTGAGGTTACCGAAGGGGTCGAAGTAAGAGTCAAGGCGTGACGCGTCAGCCACCCCGGTCCACGTGAAGCGTGCTTCGCCCGCCTCCGTGGCAACGGATCGGTACCGGTCCACGGCCATCGCCGGCGTGGCCCTGCCTTCCAGCACATCCAGGCGCGTCTGCAGCAACGCGACTTCAGGCGAGTTGCGCTCTACCTTGAGGGCTTGCACCGACTCCCGAACAAACGCGCGGTCCATGTTGCCGGTGCCAGACTGGACGCCCAGCAGGTTGAAGCTGGCGACAGCGGCGTGGTACTCACGGCGCCCCTCCCGCTGCACCAGCGCCTCACCGGGTTCGCCGAGGCTGGAGGGCTGTACGATCCGCAGGTCCGGGGAAGCGGCCAGGATCGCTTCGATGTCCCGCTTGTGGAACTCGCCAACCACCACGACAACCGTGCCGCCGGGGCGCGCTTTCACCGCGGCGGCTACCCGCTGCGCCTGCAGGTAGGTGCGATAGAGATACAGCCTGCGCGGCAGGTCATCCGCTGCCCGCTTGGCCGGCGTTGCGGCCCATTGCGCGATCCGCTCCACGTTCTTTGCCTCGTCGGCGTGGAAGAGATCCCGCGTGAGCTGGCTCGGGGAGGGGAATGAAAGGAACTGCTGGAACCCGCTGGCAGGGCGCAGTTCCGGCGGCGCCCCCAGGTCCAGGCCGAATCCAAGCTTGGCATCTTCGACGGGTGGCTCCCAGTCGATGGGACACAGGTCGATTGCGTTGCGCCGGGCGAAAGGAACCACGACGTCCTGAACTTCGTAGGTGAACTCGTAATAGTCGTTGCGTGCGAAGGCCTCCGGCGACCGCTCGATGCAGATGGCATCGGGCCTGGCATGCGCCAGGAAGGCCGCAAGGCGGGCAGGGCGGTCATTTTTGGCCACAAGCTGGGCAGCGTGGTCCACGCCAAGCACGATCACGGTTGTCGTCCCGTCGGCGGCATTGGAACCTGCTCCGGCCGTCGCACACATCAACAGCAGCGCTGCCGAGAAAAATAGACGCCTCACACGTACTCCCTCCATTCCATTGGAACCAACATAGCGTGCACAGCCCCCTGGCTCGTGTGCCATTGGTTGTAGTCACGCCGCAGCTGCGATGCTGCAACTGGATCGTTACAGGGGCCAGCCTGCCTCTGGCGCCAGATGTCAATGACACGGTAAGTTTCCATGACACGCCGCTGGACGGCGTCCAACAGGGACGTACCTCAATGCACCCCGATCACCGCAGCTACTTCAGGTTCACCTCGAAAGCCCGACTGAACAAATCCGTCAACGCCCTGATCGGCATCGTCGAAGGGATCGTGATCGACGGCCAGATCAATCCCCTTGAGCTCGACTACCTCAACCTGTGGTTGGTCGAGCACGAGGCAGTGCGAGAGCAGCACCCATTCAACGAGCTGGTGCCGGTTGTCACTACCGCCGTGGCCGACGGCATCCTGACCGAGGAAGAACGCGCAGACATCCTGTGGCTGTGCGAACGGCTGCGCTCCACCGAGTTCTACGCCGATGTGACTGCCGACCTGCAGCGATTGCACGGAATCCTGGGGGGCATCGTTGCGGATACGCACATCTCCGTGGAAGAGCTCCGCGCCCTGTCAGATTGGATGGCAGATCACGAGCACCTGAGGACATGCTGGCCATTCGACGAGGTGGGGAGCCTCATCACAGGCGTACTCGCCGACGGACAGATAGACCCGAAGGAACACGCGTTGCTCCTCGCATTCTTTGCGGAGTTCACGCCACTGCTCGACGACCGTACGATTACCAATCCGCTCGTACTGAAAGAACAGAGGATCGTCGGCTTGTGCGCCGTGGATCCCGAGATCAACTTTCTGGATAGGGGCTTTTGCTTTACCGGCGCATCGTCACGCTTCACCCGCACCGAGTTCCAACAGATCGTCGAGAGGCTCGGGGGATCGGCCCACTCAGCCCCATCGAAGAAGGTCCACTACCTGGTCATCGGCGCGGAAGGCAATCCTTGTTGGGCCTTTGCCTGCTACGGACGCAAGGTCGAAAAGGCCATTGAGCTTCGTAAATCAGGGTCACGGCTCGTACTCGTCCACGAGCTCGACTTTCACGATGCATTGGCCGACCACGGCGGCTGATTCGCCTGGGCCGCAAACAGCCTTAGGGCCAGCGATACACCCAGCGTCGGTGGCCCCATGCTTGCCTTCGGCGCGCGCCTGCTGGCGAGCGTGAGCGTGCGGAGTCAATCCTCCGCACACGACTTCACCTGAGCGGCATGCTCACAGGGTTTCTTCCGGTACCAGTCTCAGTAGCTTGCCGTCCACCCCATCGGTAAGCGCATAGACGGAGCCATCTGCAGCGACCATGACGTCACGAATCCGTTCACCCAATTCGACGAGCAGCCGCTCCTGGCGCACCATGCGATCACCGTCACGAACGAGCCGGCGGATGCTCCGCTCACGCAATGCAGGCACCAGCAGATCTCCCTGCCATCCCTTGAAGAGGGCGCCTTGATACACGGCAAGACCGGAGGGCGCGATGGACGGCGACCAGACCACCTCAGGGTCCTCGAACGCCTTGTGCCGGGTAAACGGGCTCACCCGTGCAAATGGGTAGTCGATCCCGTGACTGACCATCGGCCAGCCGTAGTTTGCGTCCGGTCGAAGTCGGTTGAGCTCATCACCGCCGCGCGGCCCGTGTTCGCTGACATGGATGGAATCTGTGACAGGGTCATGCACGATGCCCTGCGGGTTGCGATGCCCGGAGGTGTACAGGGTCCCCACGCTCGCGCCAGGCGCGAGCTCTATGCGCATCACCTTGCCCAGCGAGTTGCGCACATTCTGCGCTTCCTCCCGGCGGGCACTACCGTCGCCCACGGTCATCAGCAGGGTGTGCGCGTCGAGAAAGGCCAAGCGGCCGCCATTGTTGCCATCGCTGGCTTTTGGCGTGGATTCGAAAAGAATCTCCACCTGTTCCATGGACCACGCATCGCCAACGCGTTCCAGCGCGCCACGGATCAAGCGAACACCCACGCCGCGTTGATCTCGATAACCCTGCGTCAGATACACGCGGCGATCGGTCTCGAAATCCGGCGACAGCGCAATGTCCATCAGGCCGATCACGCGTTCACGCTGATAGCCCGCGGGCATTTCGGAGAGATTGACGTCCACACGTGCACCGGCGCGGTCAATCAGCTTCAGGCGGCCAGCCATTTCGGTGACGAGCAGCGTTCCATCGGGCAGTTCCGCCAGCGACCACGGCCACTGAAGGCCGCTGGCGACGGTCGCGACCTGGTAGCCTTTTGCCGCAGGCGGCTGTGCACGTTGCGCCGTTGGCTGCATAAACATGAATGAGACAAGCGGCAGCAGCACCAGGCCAGCCGGCAACAGCAAGGCAACTCCGCCGTGGGGGTGCGTTTCGCGCACGGCACGCGCCCTCAGCGTGTAGCTCACATAGCCTCCCACCAGCCCACACAGACTGAGCAGGGCGAAGCCGGGAATCTCCCGGATGGCGGCCACTGCCGGCATCGGAATCACACTGCGCAGCAGCGCGAGCACGACCGCCAGCCCGGCTACACCGGCGAGCAGTGCGCAGGGCAGGGCATGGAGGCCAAACCGGCGCAGAATTGGCTGCAGACCTGACGCAAGCACGCCGCCGGCCAGCGAAAAGCTGAACATTACAGGTCCGAACCGAGCCAGATCTTCCACGTTGACTGCGGCCCTTGCCGGCCAGCTGACGTCCAGGCCCAGCTGGGTAAGAGCATGCAGATTGATCTGGGTCTGGAGCAGGCTGGCAACAGCGGCCGTCGCCAATGCAGCAGTGAGGGTGATTGAGATCGTTCGCAACCAGGAGCGCATGCAGGGAGTTCGTCAAAGCAGGCCGAATCCACACTCTAGCAATGAGATCCGGTGGTAATCCCCCCGCAGGTTAGCCGCAGCCA
>NZ_KV791307.1:0-85416 GCF_001807865.1 Stenotrophomonas sp. HMSC10F06
GCACGCGCGTTGCGCGTGCTGCCGCAGGCTTGCTAACAATGCATCTCTTGTCATCAGGAATGCATGCGATGTCTGCGGTTGGCAAACGTTCGTTGTGGCGCGATCTCTCCCTGCCTGCGGTGATGGCAGGTTTCATCACCGTCTTGGTGGGCTTCGCCAGTTCGGCGGTGATCGTGTTCCAGGCCGCACGCGCGGTCGGCGCAGACCAGGCGCAGATCGCTTCGTGGATGTGGGCGTTGGGGCTTGGCATGGGCGTGACGTGTATTGGTCTGTCACTGCGCTATCGGATGCCGGTCGTCACTGCATGGTCCACGCCCGGTGCGGCGATGCTCGTGGTCGGTGCGGGCGCGGTCGGCTACAGCGATGCGATCGGTGCGTTCGTGCTTGCTGCCGTGCTTGGCATGTTGGCCGGCTTCTCGGGGATCTTCGCGAAGCTGATGAAGCGTGTGCCGATGGCGCTGGCCGCGGGCATGCTTGCGGGTGTACTGCTGCGCTTCGGGCTGGATGTGTTCGTCTCGATGGGCACTCAGCTGGGCATGGCACTGGCGATGTTCGCCACCTGGCTGATCGGGCGACGGCTGTTCCCGCGTTATGCAGTGATCGCCACCCTGCTTGTCGGTGTCCTGGTGGCGGCCGGTCAGGGCCTGCTTCATATGGAACAGGTGCGACTGGAACTGGCCACGCCGGTGTTCACCTGGCCAACGCTGTCGTGGGCAGCGGTGTTCGGCATCGCCCTGCCCCTGTTCGTGGTCACCATGGCCTCGCAGAACATCCCGGGCGTCGCGGTGATCCGTGCCTCCGGGTATGACACGCCGGTCTCACCCGTGATCGGCTGGATCGGCGTGGTCAATACGATCCTGGCCCCCTTCGGTGCGTATGGGCTCAATCTGGCCGCGATCACCGCCGCGATCTGCATGGGGCGCGAAGCGCACGAGGATCCGGCCCGCCGTTATACCGCCGCGGTGGCCGCGGGCGCCTTCTATATCGTGGTGGGCCTGTTCGGGGCGACGGTGGCGGCCGTGTTCGCCGCCTTCCCCAAGGAGCTGGTCGCCTGCGTGGCCGGCATCGCGCTGTTCGGGACGATCGCCAACAGCCTGGCCACGGCGCTGCGCGAGGAGGCCGATCGTGAAGCGGCGCTGGTGACGTTCCTGGTCACCGCTTCGGGCCTGTCGCTGGCCGGGATCGGCTCGGCATTCTGGGGGTTGGTCGCCGGCAGCATCTGTCTGCTGGCATTGCGGCCGCGCCCGGCCGCCCGCTGACGCCTCACGCGCCTTACAGCCGCCTCAGCACGACGGATGGCGGTCATACACGGCCACGGCCGCATCGATCTGGGCGTCGATCATGGCCTCGTGCAGGGCGGTGCTGGGCGCGCGATAAGGATCCTCGGCCGTCTCGTCCGGCCGGGCCGGGGGTGGAACCGTACTCATAGCGGGCGAACCGCCAGCGTCTGCTGCAGCACGTGCTGCGCGCCCGGCGCCAGCGTCACCACATCCGGACCGGCGTTGGCCGCTTCCAGGCACACATAGTTGCGCCAGCCGGCCCCGACATCGGCCATCTTGCTGGCGCCGGCCTCACCCGGGTTCCAGGCGACCAGCGAGCGGCTGCCGGTGGTGGTGATCTCGATGCGGCGCTTCAGGCCCGGGTCCTTGAGCACGTAGCGGCCGCCGGCCTGCGTATAGATGCGGTCGCTGCGGCCGGGATCGCGCGGGTCGCGCAGGTTCCAGTCGCCCTGCTGCTGGCGCGGGGTCGCGTAATTCTCGAACTTGTCCAGGTAGGACAGGCCATCCAGGCCCTCCACGCTGACCTGCATCGCATCGCTGACATGGAAGTAGTTGTGCAGGGCCTGGGTGAAGGCGACCGGCTGGCGGCCGGTGTTGTCGGTGATCAGGCGCTGTTCCAGGGTCCGGCCGATGCGCAGCTCCATGCGCAGGCGCAGGTCCAGGTTCTCCAGCACCGGCGGCGCCAGGGTCAGCACCATGGTGCCGTCGGCCTCGCGACGGGCCTGCTGCAGGGTCCATGGCACGTTGCGGACGAAGCCATGCGAGGGCACGTCATTGCCCTGCCCCTGGCGGCCGAAGTACGGCCAGCACACGGGGCTGCCCCCGCGGATCGGGGTCGGCAGCGGCTGGGCGCTCGGCGAGAGCCACATGACGTCCTGCCCGCCCTTGGGCACATAGGACAGGAGCTGGCCGCCGAACACGCTGATCGCGGCGGTGGCGAACGGGGTCTGGACCGTCCACGCGGGGAAGCCCTGGATGTCGGCCAGGCTCAGGCCAGGCACCTTGGGCAGGGCAGCGCGCGGCGCGGCCGGGGACTGGACATACTGGGCGTGATTGGGCGGCAGGGTGAATACGGTGGATGCGGGCATGGTCGGTGTGGAAGAAGGAGGAGCACCGCGCAGGGCGGTGAGAATGCGCTGGCCGGCACGGCCATCGGCGGGGGTCCAGCCCAGGCGCTGCTGCTCGGCCTGGATGGCGCGGCGGGTCGCGGTACCGATCATGCCGTCGGCCGTACCGATATCGTGGCCGCGGGCCAGCAACAGGGTCTGCAGCTCTCGACGTTCGGTACGGCCGATGCCGGGATCGTCGGTCGGCCAGGCGGCGACGATACCCGGACCACCCCGCAGGCGATCGGCCAGGGTGGCGATCGCCAGGGCGTAGCTCTCGGCGGCGTTGTAGGCGTAGATCGCGTCGTAGTTGCGGAACACCAGCCAGGCCGGTCCCTTGATCCCGGTGGGCAGCAGCAGCGCGGCACTGCTGTCGGCGGGCAGTCCGGCCGGGGCCAGCGTGCCGCCGGCCACCGGGATGATGCCCTGTGCGCGCCAGTCGGCCAGTGGCCTGCGCTGGGTGCGGCCGGCCTGGCCGGCGTTGAAGCCGGCCGGAACCGTCACTTCCATCCCCCAGGGCTGGCCGGTGCGCCACCCGGCCTTCTTCAGATAATTGGCGGTGGAGGCCAGCGCATCGGGTATCGAGGCGACCAGATCGCGACGGCCATCGCCGTCGCCATCCACCGCGATGCGCGCATAGGTGGAGGGCATGAACTGGGTATGGCCGAACGCGCCGGCCCACGAACCGGTCAGGCCTTCGGCGCGCAGGTCGCCGGCATCGATCAGCTTGAGCAGGGCGAGCAGTTCGCCGCGGAAGAAGGGCTGGCGGCGGCCTTCGCAGGAGAGCGTGGCCAGCGACTGCAGCAGCGGGCGCTTGCCGAACACGCGGCCGTAGTCGCTCTCCACGCCCCAGACCGCCACGATGGTGGCCGGATCGACCCCGTACTCGGCCGAGACCCGGGCCAGCAGGTCGCGGTGCTCGACCAGGCGGGCACGCCCGTCCTCGACGCGCTGGGTATCCACCAGCGCCGCAAGGTAGTCCCACAACGGGGTAGTGAATTCCGGCTGCGCGTCCAGCAGCGGCAGCACGCTGGGATCCGGGGTCAGCCCGGCGGTGAGCACATCGAAGCGCTCGGCGCCGATGCCCTGCTTGCCGGCCTGCGCCTTGAGCGTGGCCAGACAGGTGGAGAATGCATCCGGGGCGGCCACCGCCAACGACGGTGCGCCGAGCCACAGCCCGGCCAACAACAGGGGCGACCATCGCATTGGCGGAATCCTTGCAGCCAGTGGACCTGCATCATAGCGGCAATGCGGCGCAGGTCAGACCGGCTGCAGCAGGCGCAGGCCGAAGGCGGGATCGGTGGCGTTCCAGTGGGCCGTCACGCGCAGGCCCGCGGCTGCGGCCATCGTTGCGAACACCGCGTCGGTGTACTTGTGGCTGTACTCGACCGTCATCGCCTCGCCCGCGGCGAAATCGAAGCTCTGCCCGTCCACCTGCACGCGCTGCTCGCGCTGGCTGACCAGTTCGGTTTCGATGCGCAGGCGCGGCACGCTGTACCGCGCGCGATGACGGAACCCGTCGAGATCGAAATCACTGCCGATGTCGCGGTTGAGCCGGCGCAGCAGATTGAGGGTGAAATCGGCCGTGACGCCGGCCGCATCGTTGTACGCCGCTTCGATCAGCCCCGCATCCTTGTGCAGGTCGATGCCGATCAGGGCCATGCCGTCGGGGCCCATGGTCTGGCGCATGGCCTTCAGCAGCGCAATGGCCTCGTCATGCGCGAAGTTGCCCAGCGTCGAGCCCGGGAAGAACACCAGGTGGCGCGCCGGCTCGCGCTGCGGCGATGGCAGCTGCACCGGCTGGGTGAAATCCGCGCAGACCGGCAGCATTTCGATCTCCGGCAGCAACGGGGCCAACCGGGTGATGCTGTCCAGCAGTGCGGCACGGGAGATCTCGATCGGGGTGTACGCCACCGGGTCACGCAGTGCCTGCAGCAGCAGCTCGGTCTTGCGCCCACTGCCGCTGCCCAGCTCGACCACGTGCAGGCGGGGACCAACCACCTTGGCGATGTCACGCGCGCAGTCCTGCAGCAGCTGCAGCTCGGTGCGGGTCGGGTAGTACTCCGGCTGCTGGGTGATCTGCTCGAACAACGCCGAGCCGTGGGCATCGTAGAAATACTTCGACGGCAGTTGCCGCGGCGTGGCGGAGAGGCCACGCAGGATGTCGGCGGTGATCTGGTCGCGGTCCGGCTGCAGATCGGTCAGCGCCTGGAGTGCATCACGGACCGAACTCATGCGGCGTCCCGGGCCAGGCGCAGGCCGGCGAACTGCCACCGGGCCGACGGCGCGAAGAAATTGCGGTAGCTGGCGCGCAGGTGATCGGCAGGCGTGGCACAGCTGCCGCCGCGCAGGACCCATTGCCCGCACATGAACTTGCCGTTGTACTCGCCGAGATTGCCCGGGAAGGTGCGGAACCCCGGATACGGCCCGTAGGCGCTGCTGGTCCATTCCCAGACATCGCCGAACAACTGGACGATATCGCCTGACTCCTCCGCCCCGCCGGGGTGAAGCTGATCGCTATCGGCGAAACGACCCCGCAGCGGGCGGCCGGCGGTGGCCGCCTCCCATTCGAATTCGGTGGGCAGGCGGGCCTCCTGCCAGCGCGCGTAGGCGTCGGCTTCGAAGTAACTGAGATGGCAGACCGGGGCGTGCGGATCGAGCGGGCGCCACCCGCCGAGGGTGAACTCGCGCTCCAGTGCGTCGTCCCAATACAGCGGATGCTGCCAGCGCTGGTCCTGGCACAAGGTCCAGCCTTCGCTCATCCACCAGCGTGGCTCGCGGTAGCCGCCGGCCTGGACGAACCGGCGATACTCATCATTGCTGACCGGGCGGTTGGCCAGCGCATGCGCCGGGACCAGGGCGCGGTGTACGGGCGATTCGTTGTCGTAGGCGAATGTCGGCTGGGTAGGCCAGACCGGCGCGCCGATCTCCACGATCTGCTCGGGACTGCTGAGCCACTGCAGGGGCAGCGCACGGGCCGGCGCCACCGCAAGATCCTCACGGTAGGCTGGCTGCAGCGGGTTGGACCAGAACGCATGCTTGATATCGGTCAGCAGCAGTTCCTGATGTTGCTGTTCATGGTGCAGGCCGAGCAGCAACTGGTGCCGGGCCTGCTCGCTGAGGCTGCCGGCCTGCAGGGCGGTGATCACGCTCTGGTCGATCCGGGCGCGGAACTCCAGCACCTCCTCCAGCGACGGGCGCGAGAGCAGGCCACGCTGCGGACGTGCATGTGCCGGACCGATGCTCTGGTAATAGCTGTTGAACAGGTAATGCCAGTCCGCATCGATCGGTGCGTAACCGGGCCGGGTGGCCAGCACGAAGCGCTCGAAGAACCAGGTGGTGTGGGCCAGGTGCCATTTGGCCGGGCTGGCATCGGCCATGCTCTGCACCATGGCGTCTTCGGCGCTCAGCGGGGCGGCCAACGCGACCGTGCGGGCCCGCACGCCGGCGTAGCGGGCGGCCAGCGACGACGGCGGGGCGGCGGTGAGCGGTGGTGCGGCAGCAACGGCGGTATTCATTGCGATCAGGATCGACCAGCCGGAGTGAGTGCCACGTCATGGCACGGCATCGGTCTGGTGACAGCGTTCAAGTTGAATACGCGATCCCCGTACGCGGCCGGGGCGACGGCGCTGGGGGTGCGTGCGGCCGCCTTGGGTCAGGGCAGCGCGTCGAGGTAGAACCAGCGCCCGTCTTCGCGCACGAAGCGGCTGTGCTCGAGCATCTTCACCGCACTGCCGCCGCCCACCTTGTAACGGGCAAGGAACCGGACCTGGGCGTGGTCCGGATCCGACTGCGTGTGGGCCTGGATCGTCAGCCCCAGCCAGTGGGTGCGCTGGCCGGGCGCTTCCTCCAGCGACAGCTCGGCCGGGCGCGTGGACGGGTGCCAGCTGGCCAGCAGGTAGTCGGCCAGGTGGCGCACGTAGGCGCTGTAACGCGAACGCATCAGCGCTTCGGCATCCGGGGCGGGCGCGCCGGCGTGATAGCGGCCGCAGCAGGCGGTGTAGGCCAAGGGGCGGCCGCAGGGACAGGGATCGGAGTTGGCGGTGGTCATGGGGGTATTGTCGCGCGATGACCGGGCGTATGCTGGCGCGCCTTCTGCCGCGATGTCCCGCCGTGCTTGAGCTGGTTCCCCCTGAGCTGTTGTGGTTGGTGGCGATCGCCTTCATCGCCGGTCTGGTCGATGCCGCGGTCGGCGGCGGCGGGCTGGTGCAGTTGCCCGGGTTGTTCACCGTATTGCCGCAGCACACCCCGGCCATGCTGTTTGGCACCAACAAATTCAGTTCGATGTTCGGTACGGCAGCGGCGGCGTTCCGCTACGCACGCAATGTGCGATTCCCGTGGCGGCCAGTGCTGTTCGCCGCGGGCACGGCCTTCGTGTTCTCCTTCGCCGGCGCCACGGCGGTCAGCCTGCTGCCCAAGGACGCGGTGCGCCCGCTGGTGCTGGTGCTGCTGGTGGCGATGCTTGGCTACACGCTGTGGAAGAAGGACTTCGGTGCCCTGCACCGCCCGCGCGAGATCGGCCGCAAGGAGCTGGTGACCGCGCTGGCGATCGGTGCGGTGATCGGGTTCTACGACGGCTTCTTCGGGCCGGGCACCGGCAGCTTCCTGATCTTCCTGTTCGTGCGTTTCTTCGGGCTGGACTTCCTGCGCGCCTCGGCCGCCTCCAAGGTGGTGAACCTGGCCACCAACGTGGCGGCGATCTCGTTCTTCGTGCCGACCGGCAACATCCTGTGGCTGTTCGCGCTGCCGATGGCCGCGGCCAACATCATCGGCTCGGTGGTCGGCACGCGGATGGCGCTGCGCGGTGGCACGCCCTTCATCCGCAAGCTGTTCGTCGGCCTGGTGGTGGTGCTGATCGCCCGGATGGGCTGGGATACCTTCGCCGGCTGACAGGACGGGCCAGCCCTGGGGGCTGACCCGTCGATTGCTCAACGCTTGGGCTTGACCGGCTTCTTCGCGGCGGTCCTGGGCGCCGGCCTGGCCGCCGCCTTGCTGGCGGCCTTCCTGCCCGGCGCTTTGGCGAGTGCCTTGGCCGGTGCCTTGGCCGCGGCTTTCTTCGGGCGCGATACCGGTGCCGGTGCATCCGGCGTCGCCGTGGCGGCGTCGGCCTGCCCGGCAGCCGGTTCGGCGATCACGGCATCGGCGGCCTGGCCTGGCACCTCGACTTCCGCCGGCGCTGCGATCACGGGCGCTGCCGCTACCGGCGCCACCGCGGCCTCACCGCCGGCGCGGGCGCGTTCGGGCAGCTTCAGGCGCTTGCCTTCGTCGTCGTACTCGATCAGCAGCACGCCGGAGTCGTGGCGCCCGCTGATCTCCACGAAGCACGCACCGCCGATGAACGGCTCCAGCGTCATCACCGACTTCAGCGGCGTGGCCACGACCATCTGGAACCCGAAGTTGTCGAAGATGTTCATCGCCAGCGCGGTGAACTCGTTGTCGGCCTTGTCGAAGGCTTCATCGAGCACGACTGCCGCGTAGCTGGGCAGCTGGCCGTCGGCACCGCCGAGCTGGTAGCGCAGCGCGGCCGCCAGGCAGGTGGTGGCCAGCTTCTGGCGCTGGCCGCCGGATTTGCCCGCGCCGCTGCGGTAGATCTCGACCTGCTGGCGAGTGGCGGCATCGAGCTCGACGCCGACGAATTCCACATGCAGGCGCACGTCGAGTACCAGCTCGCGCCAGCGCTTGTCCTCGCCTTCCTGCGAGCCGAGCTTGGCGACCAGCTCACGCAGCACCGCGAACTGCGCTTCGGCCAGTTCGCGCTGCTCGGTCTGCTGCTGGGACAGGACATCGCGCAGGCGCTGGTGGAAATCCAGCACCTCGGGCAGACGGCGGTCGGTGAGTTCGATGGTCAGCAGGGTGCCGCGGTTGAACGGCACCTGCTCCAGCGAGGCATTGACCTCGTCCAGGCGCTGGGCGATCGACTTGCGCGCCTCGGCGGTGTGGCGCTGCAGCGCCAGCAGGTTGTTCTTGCTCTGGCTCTGCAGCAGATCGAAGAAGCGCGCCTCGTGCTGCGGCAGGCCATCGTTCTCCAGCCGTTGCAGGCGGGCCAGGAAATCGTCGGCGCTGGACAGGCTGACGGTGAAGTCGCCGCTGTCTTCCGGCCAGGCCTGGCAGTAGCGGCGGAAGCAGCCCAGCAGCAGGTTTTCCAGCCGGTTGTGTTCGGCCTGGGAGCCGCCGAGCTGTTCGTTGAGGGTGTTGCTGATCTGCCGGAAGTGCGCTTCCAGGTTTTCCAGGCTGAGCACGCCGAGCGCTTTGAGGCGTTCGTCCAGGCCCTGCTGCTGCAGGGGCGTGACCACGCGCTTGGCCAGCGGCGCGCACTGCTCGTGCAGGCGCGCCAGGCGTTCGTGCTCACGGCCGAGCTGGCCGCGCTCCACGCGCACGTCTTCATAGGTGCGCTTGGCCTGGGCCACATCGGCCCGGGTCTTTTCGATCTGTTCGCCGAGCCTGCGCAGGTCGGCATTGCCTTCGCGCAGGTCGTGCAAGGCTTGGGCGATGTCGTCCAGGCGCTGCAGCGGCGCGGCCACATCGATCTCGTCCCAGCCCAGCGTGCACAGTTGATGGCAGGCCAGGCGGGCCTTGCCATCCTGTTCGCGCTGCGCGCGCAGGCCGGCCACGTCGCTGTCGCAGGCGGCGATGCGCTGCGCCAGTTCGATCGCTTCGCGCTCGTACAGGTCCAGTTTGTCGCGGTTGTTGAAGCCGAGCAGCCAGCGGCGGCGGTCGCTGATGTTGTGGCGATCGTCCTTCTCGAAACGCTCGCCCGGGTGCTTGACCTGGCCTTCCTTGGTGATGCCGCGGTCGGTATCGCGCAGGTGGCGCGCATCGACGCATTCGTAGTCGAAGCGCTTGCCCAGCTCGCGGCGCAGCCAGCCGGCATAGCCGTGCTCGCGCAGCACCAGCTTGTGCAGCAGCGAGCGTGCCCCCGGCTCGCGGCCATGCAGCGCATCATCGTTGCGGCGCACGCGGTAATACACCAGGCGGGTACCGAGGTGGGTCTGGTTGATCCACTCCGAGACCTGGGCATGGTGGCGCTCGTCAACCAGCAGCGACTGCGCGAAGCCGTGCAGCACACGCTCGATCGCGCCCTGCCATGCGGCGTCTTCATCGCGGACCTGCAGCAGTTCACCCACGAACGGCAGCGCCGCCTCGGGAATGCCGGTGTCGCTGCTCAGGCGCGCGCGCAGCTGCTGCATCGGCGCCGGAATGCTGGACGGGGTGCGCTTGAGCGCCTCCAGTTCCGAACGCACCTCGGCAAAGCGGCGCTCGTCGTCGCGCTTGCCGCCCATGCGCTCGGCGATGGCTTCATCCAGCTCGGCCGCGGCACGCTGGCCGTCGTCCAGTCTGGCCTGGGCGCGGGCCAGCTGTTCGGCGAAGCCGTGCGCGGTCTCGGCCAGGGTTTCGCCGAGCTCGCGGCTGGCATGGTTGGCCTGGTTGCGCTTGGCCAGGCGGCGGTCGCGTTCCTGGGCGACACGGCCCTGTTCGCGCTCCAGCTCTTCGATGCGCTCGCCGCCCTGCTGGCGACGCTGCGCCTCCAGTTCGGCGAGGTGGCTTTCATGGTTCTCCAGCGCGCTGCGGCGCTGGCCTTCTTCACCGGACAGGCCGCGGTCGCGGGTGTCCAGTTCCAGCAGGCGCGCCTCGAGCAGGGCCAGGCGACGCTGCTCGCGCACACCGTCGATGCCCAGCTTCATCTCGTCCAGGTCTTCACGCTGGCGGCGCAGTGCCTGCAGATCGGCGTAGTGGCCGCGCGCCGGCAGCAGGGTTTCGACCTGGCGGCGCGCGGTGACCACGGCCTGGTGGGCGCCATCGAGTTCGGCGAAATCATCGACCAGGCGCTCGGCGGCATCGAAGGTGCGCGGCGCATCGAGCATGAAGTCGCGCAGGAACACGTTCAGATCGCCGAGGTTCTTCGCCGACTGCGTCTTGTGCAGCAGGCGCAGCGCCATTTCGTTCTCGATCCCGAGCACGTGGCGGAACCGTTCGGCATAGCTGGCGAAGCTGTCGAAGTGATGCACATCGCCCAGGCGCTGCTTGAGCTTGCGCAGGTCCAGGTCGAAGCCGCCGAGGTCGCGCGCGATGTCGAAGCTGCGCTCTGCGACCATGTAGTGCTTGCGCACATCGGCCGCGGCGGCGCCGTTGCCGGCGATCCAGAACAGCCGCACCAGGCTGACGATGCGGCCGTCGTTGCTGCGGTACTCCAGCACCAGCGCGGTCCAGGTGGCGCCCTTGCGCAGGTACTGGGTGGCGATCTCGCCGGTGCCGCTGTCCTGCTGGTCAGCCCACGCGCCACGCACGTAGGAGACCAGGTTGCGGTCGCGGCCACTGCGTTCGGCTTCGCGCGCGGCGGCGTTGAAGTCGACCAGGGCCGGCGGCACCAGCAGCGCGGACATCGCATCGAGCAGGGTCGACTTGCCCGAGCCGGAGCGGCCGACGAACAGGAAGCCACGTTCGGCGATCGGCACTTCGGTCAGGCCGGAGAAGGTGCCCCAGTTGTGGACCTGCAGGCGGCGCATGCGGAACTGCTGCGCGCGCGGGTCGGGCTGGTCGCCGGGGAACAGGGCGGGTGCGGGAATGTGGACGGTCATGGCAGGGCTAGCAATCCAGGCAGGGCAGCGGCGCGCGGGCGCGCGCTCAGGCGTCGAGGTCGGCCGGCGCTTCGCGCAGGCGGCGGTACACCTGGGCCAGGGCGGCGACATCTTCGGCGGAGAACATCAGTTTCAGTGCCGGCGAGACTTCATGACGCGCATCGTCACCGCCAAGGCGGGTGAGGATGTGGTTGTCCTTCATCTTCTGCACGGCACTGGCGACGCGGCGGTTGAAGCCGGCGCGGTCGGTGGACAGGTGGCGCTCGTACACGGCCAGTGCTTCGGCCAGTTCGGCATCCTCGACCACCGCGCGCACGCCGCGTGCATCGGCTTCGGCCAGCTGCTGGCGCAGGTGCAGCAGCAGCACCGAGTCGATGAAGGTCAGCGGCGAGGTACGCAGCAGCACCGGCGCGTCGATATCTTCGGTATCGGCCTGGCGGGTGAAGGCCACCCCGCTCTCGCGGTCCAGCACCAGCTCCAGGAACAGGTCCGAGAGCGCCGAGCGGATCGCCGCTTCACTGCGGATCAGCGCCGGCCACAGCTTGGCGTGGCGCAGCTGGTCGATGCTGGGGCCGATCAGCAGCTGGCACAGCGCACGGCGGCCATCGAGCGGCAGCCGGCCGGTATCGCCCATGTAGAAGACATCGTTGCTGCGTCGCAGGACCGGCGTCACCACGACCGGCTCGTCGTCATGCTCGTCGGCGCCGCCGTCGATCGGGGTGTCGGTGGATTGTTCATGCCAGCTCATGGCGTTTCTCCTGGGTGAACCAGATCAGCGGAATGCGGGCGCGACGCCATTGGCCATCGCCGCCGCGCCATTGCGCGATCTCCTGTTGATCGGTGGCGACCTCGCCATGGCGGGGGCCGAGGGAGAGGTAACCGATGATGCTGCCCAGCCCCTGCGGGGCCTCACGGTGGTCGAGCACCTGCGCGATCGACAGCCGCGGCTGCTCGCCAAGCAGGTCGTGCAGATCGCGGCGCAGGGTGCGGAAGTCGATTTCCGAGGCGGCGACGAGATCGCCGACGCTTTCCAGCGAGATCGCGGCGGTGTCGTTGCGCTGCACGCTGCCATCGACCTGCGCCTGGCGCGGGTCGTGCAGCTTCCATTGCGAGAGCGAACGCAGGCGGCTGGTGGTCAGCTGCAGGTCGCGGCCGATGCTGCGCTGGGCCGGGATGTGGTCGCGAAGGCCCAGCGCCTCGCCCTGGGCCTGCTTGAGCAGCTGGTTGAGGCGGCGCTGTTCCAGGTAGCCGCGGCTCTGCACGAAGCCACGCAGGCTGCGCGCGAAGTGCTGCAGCACATCGTGGACCTGGCCACCGCGCTCGAGCATGGTGGTGGTGAAGCCGCGCAGGAAGGTGCGTTCGTTGCGGTCCAGCTTGCGGGCGAAGCCACGGGCAAGCACGGTCTCCAGCGCGGCGTCGAGCTGGGCGCTCTGTTCGGCATCGTTGAGCAGGCGCCAGAACGCGTCGAAACTGCGCCCGGCGTCGCTGTCACCGATCACATCCACGCCTTCGAACAGCTTGGAGAGCACGTCGCCGCGCTCGCCTTCGTCATCGATGATGCGTTCGCGGAATTCGCGGTTGAGGCGTTCGAAGTCGTCACGCACGCGGCGGAAATCTTCGGTCAGTTCGTCGGCCAGGCCGATGATCTGGCGGGTCCGTTCCAGCGCGCGCTTGCCATCCAGCGAGGACACCTTGCCGCCGCTGACGCGGGCGATCTCGGCATCGATGCGGTCGCGTTCGTCGCGCAGCGCGGACAGGCGCGCATCCGGATTGGATTCGGTCAACGCGGCCAGCTGCGAGAGCTGCTCGATCACCAGCGCCAGGCGGCTCTCGGTGGCGGCGGCGCGGGCCTGCTCCAGGCTGTCGGCGAAGCGGATCGCCTGCGCGGCCTGGGTGGACAGTTCGTACTGTTCCTGGTCGGCACCTTCGGGCAGGCGGCGTTCCAGCCAGCCCTGGGCCAGCCAGTGGGCGATGTAGGCCTGCGCGGTGCGCGGCAGATCGCGCGCGAGTTCATCAGCCTTGAGATCGTCCAGCGCGCGCTGCAGGCGTTCGTGCAGCACCGCGGTGGACAGGGTGCGCTCGTCCTGCATCAGCAGGCTCTGCAGCAGGCCGATGATCTCCGGCGCGTGATCGGCCGCCAGCAGCTTCCACTGCGATTGTTCGCGCAGGTGGCGGTAACGGGTAATGCGCTCGCGATGCTTCATTCGAGACCGGGGACAGGAAGACGGGCCGCGCGGGTCGCAGCGGCCGGGAGGGAAACGGGACGCGCACGCACCGGCCGGGCCGGGCCGAAGCCCAGCACCTGCCGGCCGCGCGCGACGGCGCGGGGAATCAGCGCTTGCCGCCCACTTCGATGAAACGCAGGAATTCGGCGCGGGTACGCGCGTCCTCGCGGAAGCTGCCCAGCATCTTGGAGGTGACCATGCTGACGCCACGCTTGTGGATGCCGCGGGTGGTCATGCACTCGTGCGCACCTTCCACCACCACGCCCACGCCGACCGGCTGCAGCACGTCCTGGATGCACTGGGCGATCTGCGCGGTCATCTTTTCCTGGACCTGGAAGCGGCGTGCGTACGCCTCGACCACGCGGGCCAGCTTGCTGATGCCCACCACCTTGCCGGCCGGCAGGTAGCCGACGTGCACGCGGCCGATGATCGGCGCCATGTGGTGTTCGCAGTGGCTTTCGTACTCGATGTCGCGCAGCACGATCAGTTCATCGTAGCCGGCCACTTCCTCGAAGGTCCGCTCCATGTAGGCGCGCGGGTCATCGCGGTAGCCGCTGAACCAGTCGCCATAGGCTTCGGCGACGCGGCGCGGGGTATCCAGCAGGCCTTCGCGGGTCGGATCTTCACCGGCCCAGCGCAGCAGGGTGCGCACCGCCGATTCGGCCTCGGCCTGGGTGACGGGGTTGGCGTCGTTGTCTTGCTTGCTCATTACATACAGCACCCGAAGGGGGGCGAGCATCGTACCCGACAGACCCCTCGGGCGTCCTGCGCCGGGGCTCGGTGGCCCTGCCCGCGCAGGCCCTCGTTGGGCGACGGTTGTGCCGGAGGTATTGATAGGAGGGAAATTAGTAGTATCCTATCTATTCTGATGAACCGATCCTTCGACGAACGCACCCAGCTGCAGATGCAGCTCAGTTCCGGCCTGCTGTACGCAGGGCGGCAGTGGCAGCGCCTGGCCGACCAGGCCCTGGGCAGCTACGGCATCTCCGCCGCCTGCACCATGCCGCTGCTGATGATCGGGCGCGCCGGCGGGGGTATCCGCCAGGTGGCACTGGCCCATCAGCTGGGCATGGAAGGCCCGTCGCTGGTACGCCTGCTGGACAAGCTGGCCGCCAGCGACCTGGTCCGCCGCGAATGCGACGCCAGCGACCGCCGCGCCAACCTGCTGTGGCTGACCAACAAGGGCCAGGCCCTGGTCAGCGAACTGGAAACCCAGTTGATCGGCCTGCGCCAGGACGTGTTCGGCGAGCTGTCCATGGATGAACTGCGCACCGTGCTGAAGCTGTGGCAGCTGCTGGCCGACGCTGCCGACCGCGTGACGTAAGCCTGTTCCCCCGTTGTGCCGCCCGGTGTCGTCCCTCGACGCCGGGCGATCCCCTTTCCGCTCCCCTGCGAATCCTTTGCCTCGATGTACGGTGAATTCAGTCTCTATGGTGTGTTCGTCCCGACCCTGCTCGGGCTGATGCTGCTTGCCTACCTGCTCAAGAGCGGGTTGCGCGTGGTCCTGCAGCGCACCGGCGCCTACCGCCACATCTGGCACCCCGCCCTGTTCAACCTGGCCGTGTACGTGATCGTGCTCGGCGGGTTGTTTTCCCTGATGCGTTGGATGCAATCGTGAACAAGATCCTCAAGCAGACATTCCCGGTCGTATTGACCGTCGTGGCCGTGGTGGCCGCCGTGCTGGTGCTGCGTCACCTGTGGGCGTACTACATGGACGAACCGTGGACGCGCGATGCGCACGTCAGCGCCGACGTGGTGCAGGTGGCGCCGGATGTGTCCGGGCTGGTGGAAGCGGTGAAGGTGGCCGACAACCAACCGGTCAAGCGCGGTGAGGTGCTGTTCGTGGTCGACCGGGCGCGCTATGAGATCGCGCTGGAGCAGGCCCAGGCCGCGCTGGGCGAGCGCCGCGCCACGCTGGACCAGCTGCGCCGCGAGATCGCGCGTGACCGCAGCCTGCAGGATCTGGTCGCCGCCGAGGACGCCGAAGTGCGCCGCGCCAAGCTGCTCGCCGCGCAGGCCTCGATGGCGACCGCACAGGCCGCGGTGGATCTGGCCAAGCTCAACCTGGCGCGCACTGAAGTGCGCAGCCCCAGCGATGGCCACGTCAACGACCGCACCGTGCGTGCCGGTGACTATGTGACCGCCGGGCGGCCGGTGATGGCCGTGCTCGATACCGGCTCGTTCCGCGTGGACGGCTACTTCGAGGAAACCCGCCTGCAGGGCGTGCATGCCGGCCAGAAGGTCGACATCCGCCTGATGGGCGAGGCGCAGCCGCTGCAGGGCCACGTGCAGAGCATCGCCGCCGGCATCGAAGACCGTTACCGCAGCGAAGGCAGCAGCCTGCTGCCGAACGTGACCCCGGCCTTCGACTGGGTGCGGCTGGCGCAGCGCATCCCGGTGCGCATCCATATCGACCGCGTGCCGGCCGGCGTGAACCTGATCGCCGGGCGCACCGCCACCGTTACCATCCAGCCGGACACCGCGCCGGCCACGCCGGCACAACCGGCACGGACGGCGCTGTGAACCGCCCGGCGCTGCACCGCATCGCGCTGGGGCTGGCGCTGACCACGCTGGCCGCCTGCCGCACCGTCGGCCCGGACTACGCGGTGCCGGCCGGCTCCGCGTTCCAGCGGCCGGAGGCCAATGCCGCGTTCCTCGACACCGGCAACCCGCAGGTCGCCGCTGGCGCCGCGCTGCCCGCACGCTGGTGGGAGCTGTACCAGGACGACACCCTCAACGCGCTGGTGCAGCAGGCGCTGCGCGACAACGTGGAACTCAAGGTGGCCGATGCCAACCTGCGTCGCGCTGCTGCCGTGTACGAGCAGGCGCTGGATGCCGGTGGGTTCGAATACGAGGCCGAGGCCGGGGTGAGCCGCGCGCAGCTGTCGGCCGAATCATTCCTGCTTGAACACGAACTGCCGCCGATCAACCTGGCCGACGGCAAGTTCGCGGTGTCCTATCAGTTCGATCTGTTCGGCAAGCTCAAGCGCGCCTCCGAAGCCGCGCATGCCGACGAGCAGGCCACCGCCGCCGCGATGGACCTGGCGCGCGTGTCGCTGGTGGCGCAGGTGGCCGGCAGCTACGTCGAGATCTGCCACGCCAACCACGAACTGCATGTGGCCGAGCACTCGCTGCAGCTGCAGCAGCGCAGCCGCGAGGTCACCCAGCGCTTGATCACCGCCGGCCGCGGCACCCCGCCGGAGCTGGCGCGTGCCAACGCCCAGGTGGCGATGCTGCAGGCCGCGTTGCCGCCGCTGCGCGCGCACCGGCAGGCCTCCGAATACCAGTTGGCCGCCCTGCTCGGCCGCACCCCGGGCCAGCTGCCCGGCGGCGTGAGCGACTGCAGCCAGGCCCCGACCCTGGCCCAGGCGCTGCCGATCGGCGATGGCCGCGCGCTGCTGCAGCGCCGCCCGGACATCCGCCAGGCCGAGCGCAAGCTGGCCGCCGCCACCGCGCGGATCGGCGTGGCCACCGCCGAGCTCTACCCGGACATCCGCCTCGGCGCCTCGGTCGGTGCCGCCGGCCTGCTGGAGGATTTCGGCACGCCGCTGACCCAGCAGTGGTCGATCGGTCCGCTGATTTCCTGGACGCTGCCCTCCTCCGGCACGCATGCACGCATCCACGCCACCGAAGCCGGTGCCGATGCGGCGCTGGCCGAGTTCGACCACAGCGTGCTGCAGGCCCTGCGCGAAACCCAGACCGCGCTGAGCCGCTATGCCCAGGATCTGCAGCGCCTGCAGTTCCTGCAGCAGGCGCAGCAGCAGGCCGACCTGGCCGCCAGCCAGAACCGCCGCCTGTACCAGGGCGGGCGCACGCCCTACCTGGCCAGCCTGGACGCGGACCGCAGCCTGGCCAGCGCCGATGCGACGCTCGCCGAGGCGCAGGCGCAGGTCTCGCGCGACCAGATCCAGTTGTTCCTGGTGCTCGGCGGCGGCTGGAATGCCGACGCCGTCGCCGCCGGCACGGCCGCGAGGTAAGCCATGCTGCTGCTGGACAGACAGGCCTGGTTGTTCTCGGTCAAGACCTTCCTGGCGGCGCTGGCCGCGCTGTACATCGGGCTGGCCGGCAATCTCTCGCGTCCGTACTGGGCGATGGCCACGGTCTACATCGTGACCCAGCCGATGCTGGGCCCGACCCGCGCCAAGGGGGCCTACCGCATCCTCGGCACGCTGATCGCCGGCGCGGCCACGCTGTGGATGCTGCCGCACCTGGTGGAAACCCCGCTGCTGCTGAGCGCGGCGATGTCGCTGTGGCTGTCCACCTGCCTGTTCATCGCCCTGCTCAACCGAGGCCCGCGCGGCTACGCGTTCCTGCTGGCCGGGTACACCACCGCCTTCATCGGCTTCCCGGCGGTGACCTCGCCGGACACCATCTTCGACACCGTGGTGGCGCGCAGCGAGGAGATCATCCTCGGCACCGTGGTGGCGGTACTGTTCGCCTCGCTGTTCTTCCCCGCCTCGGTGCGGCCGATGCTGCGCGCGCGGATCGGCAGCTGGATGGGCGATGCCGCCGACTGGTGCCGGCAGATTCTCTCGCGCGGTCACGCGCATGGACCGCGCAACCGCCTGGCGGCCGATCTGGTCCAGTTCGAAGCGCTGATCGAGTTCATGCGTCGCGACGACCCGCGCCACGCCGGGGCGGCGGTCTCGATGGAGCGCCTGCGCGAACGCATGCTGCTGATGCTGCCGGTGCTGTCCTCGATCGCCGACCGGCTCGGTGCGCTGCGCGCGGGTGGCCGCGCGCTGCCACCGGGGCTGGAGCCGTTGATCGCCGATCTGGCGCAGTGGCTGGAGCAGCCGGGCCGCTCCAGTGCCAGCGCCTACGCCACGCTGCGCGCGCGCATCGTCGCGCTCAAGCCGGCGGTGGATGGCGAGCTGGATCACCTGCTGCTGGTCACCCTGCTGCTGCGCCTGGAAGAGCTGGTCGATCTCTGGCAGGACTGCACCACCCTGCACGCCGCCATCGACGCCGGCACCGCGCCGAGCGATACCGCGCACTACCGCGTGCGCACCCAGCGCGTGGACCATGTGCGCCATGTGGACTACGGCATGGCGCTGTTCTCCGCGGCCAGTGCCGGTGTCGCCCTGATGACCTACTGCGTGCTGTGGATCGGGCTGGGCTGGGAAGGCGGTGGCAACGGCGCGATGATGGCCGCGGTGGCCGCCGCGTTCTTCGCCGCGCAGGATGATCCCGCACCGAGCATGCTGTCCTTCCTGCTCTGGGCCATCGTGGCCAGCCTGGTGGCCGGCGTGTACCTGTTCGGGATCTTCCCGGCCGTGCACGACTTCGGCAGCCTGGTGCTGGTGCTGGCGGTGATCTTCCTGCCGCTGGGCCTGCTGCTGCATCGGCCCAAGACGGCATTGATCGGCCTGCCGCTCACGGTGAATCTGGTCGCGCTGTTGAATGTGCAGAACACCTACAGCGCCAACATCCAGAGCTTCATCAATTCGGCCGTGGCGATGTTCATCGGCATTGGCTTTGCGGTGGTGATGACGCGGCTGTTCCGCTCGGTGGGTGCCGAGTGGACCGCACGCCGGCTGGTACGCCAGGGCTGGACCACGCTGGCCGATGCGGCCGAGGGCCGTGGCCAGCAGGACCGCCAGCAGTTCGCCGCGCGCATGCTTGATCTGCTCGGCCTGCTCGCACCGCGCCTGGCGGCCACCCCGGAAGGCAGCGATATCGCCTCGGTGGACATGCTCACCGAAGCGCGGATCGGCCTGAACATCCTGCAGCTGCGCCGCTCGCGGCACGGCCTGCCGGCGCCCAGCGTGGCCGCGATCGACGCGATCCTGGACGAGGTAGCAGCGCATTACCGCGCGCAGGCGGCGCGTCGGCGTCCCCTGCCCGCCCCCACCGGGCTGCAGGCCCGGCTGGAGGCCTCGCTCAAGCGCGTGCAGACCGTGGCGGCCGGCAAGGCCCGCGATGAGGCCCTGATGGGTCTGATCGGGCTGCGCTATGCCCTGTTCCCCGAGGCGCCGGTGGTCGATACCCCTGCCGAGACCCCCGCAGCGGCACCCGGCCTGCCCGCGCGGCGCTGAACCGGCCCCGGCGCGCGCCGGCCGGTCCGCGCCGATCAGGGCTATCCTGACGCATGCATTTGCGCATGGATCAAGGTGATTCCCGATGAGTTACGACCTGATGGTGTTCGACCCCGCCGTCGCCCCGCGCGAGGCCGAGGCCTTCCTGCAGTGGTACGACGCGCAGACCGAGTGGAACGAGACGCACGACTACGACGACCCGGCCGTGTCGGTGCCGGCGCTGCAGGCGTTCTTCGCCGCGCTCGCCGAGCATTACCCGCCGATGGATGGCCCGCTGTCCGATGAGGAAGACGACCGCCCGGAAGTGACCGACTACAGCATCGGCCAGCACGTGGTCTACGCCTCGTTCGATGACGAGGTGGCCGAGAACGCGCACGGCCTGGTGCAGGTGCTGGCCAACACCCACCAGCTGGGCTTCTTCGATGTCAGCGGTGACGGCGCCATCGTGTTCCCCGATGGCACCGTGGTGATTCCGGAGTAAGACCGGACCGGGGCTAGAACAACTGCCCTTGGGCCGGCGCCGTCACGACGGCGTCGGCCACTGCGTTCCCCTCGCCGCCCTGCAGGCGAGCAGCCAGACCCGACAGCCGGCTGGCGTGCCGCGCCAATGCGGCCTCCAGCACCTCCGCACTGCCGAGCACATGCAGCGCCTGCCGCGCGCGGGTCATGCCGGTATAGATCAGCTCGCGCGACAGCACGCGATTGTCGCGTCGCGGCAGCTGCAACCAGACCTCATCGAACTCCGAGCCCTGTGCCTTGTGCACGGTCATCGCGAACGCGCTTTCGTGCGCCGGCAATGCACCCGGGTGGAAGCCACGTGGTTGATCCGGCGTTTCGCCCGGGAACCACGCGGTCACGCTGCCGTGGCGATCGATCAGGCAGATGCCGATGTCGCCGTTGAACAGGCGGTGCCGGTAGCTGTTCTCGGTGATCAGGAGCAGCCGGCCGTGGAAGTAACCCGGCGCCATGCCCGGCCGCGGCACACCGGCCAGCAGCGCTTCGATGCGGGCATTGAGCCCGCGCGCGCCCTGTGGGCCTTCGCGCACGGCGGTGAGCAGGCGGATGCGGCCGGCATTGGCCAGCGCAACGCCGGGATCGGCGGCTTCGCCGAGGCCGCGCCAATGCCCGAGCAGCTGCTCGCGGTGATGCTGCAGCGGATCGCTCTGGTCTTCGTGGAAGTGCACACCGGCCAGCGTGCCCGTCCTCAGCAGTGCCAGCGCGGTGGCGCTGTTGCCGTCGCGCACGGCATGCGCCAGCGGTGCCAGATCGAGCGCGTCGGTCTGCCGGTAGCCCCGCTGCAGCTGCACGCGCCGGCCGGCGAACCGGCGTGGCGGTGCCAGCGGTTGCAACGCATCGGCAGCAAGCAGCACGCGCAGCGCCTGGGCATCGTCAGCCTGGGTACCCAGGCCATCGCCGCTGGCACGCAGGATCGCGCTGAGCACATCGCCGGCTTCCACCGAGGGCAGCTGGTCCGGATCCCCAAGCAGCACCAGCCGGGTGCCATCGGCCACCGCCTCGACCAGCTTGGTCATCAGTGGCAGGTCGATCATCGAGGCCTCGTCCACCACCACCACGTCGTACGGCAGCGGGTTGTCGGCGTGATGGCGGAAGCGTGGCGAATCCGGGATCACCCCGAGCAGGCGATGCAGGGTGGTGCCGGTGCTCGGCATCGCGTCGCACAGCGCCGGTGCGATGCCCACCAGGCGCAGCCGCTGCACGGCAAGGCGCAGGCTCTCGGCCATGCGCTCGGCGGCGCGGCCGGTGGGCGCGGCGAGCGCGACCCGTGGCAATGCCTGGTCGGCCTGCACCGCCTGTGCGGCAAGCAGCACCAGCAGCCGCGCGATGGTAGTGGTCTTGCCGGTGCCGGGGCCGCCGGTCACCAGCACCAGTGGATGGCGCAGCGCGACGGCCGCGGCGCGGGCCTGGTGATCGACCCCATCGTGGGCCTGCGGGAACAGTTGGCCGAACAGCGTGGCCAGGGTGCCGGGATCGGCGTCGGGCAGCGGATGCGTGGCGATGCGCTGCAGGCCCTCGGCAAGCCGACGTTCGTATTCGCGGTAGCGACGCAGATAGAGCAGGCCGTTCTCCAGCACCAGCGGTGCATCGCCAGCGACCACGTCCTCCGCGCCGGGTACCTCCACCCACGGCGACGCCCGCAGCTGCGCCAACCACGCCTCGGGTGCCGGCCAGTCGACATCGACCTCGATCAGGCGCTGCGGCTGGGTCGGATCCAGGCCGGCGTGTCCTTCCGAGACCGCCAGCGAGGCCAGTGCGGCGCCGACCAGCACCGCGTCGGGCGTGTCAGGGCGCAACCTGCGCAGGCTCTGCGCCAGCGCATGGTCGAGCGTGCGAAGCACGTTGCCACGGTAGAGCGTGGTGAGCAGGCTCATGCCTCCCCCCGTGCGCGCGCGGCCATGCGTGCCTGGGCATGTTCGCCCCCGGCGAACAGGGCATCCAGCGCATCGACCAGGGCCGGATCGAAGCGATGCGCATACAGGCCCGGGCTGTCGTCGCGGCGGGCATCCAGGCCGCGGCAGAACAGATAGCGGATACCGCCCATGTCGCGCGCATAGTCGTACTGCGCGCCCAGCCGGAAGCGCAGCCAGCGGTGCAACGCGACGGTGTAGATCAGCGCCTGCAGGTCGTATTCGCTGTGCTGCATGGCGCTGGCCAGCCGGGCCGCGTCGTAGCCGGGCAGGCGATTGGATTTGTAGTCGAGCACGTACCAGCGGTCCGCACGCACGTAGGTGAGATCGATCTTGCCCGTCATCAGCCCCTCCAGCCGCCGGCGGGTGCCGAAGCCATGGCGGTCACGCACCAGCCCGTGCGCGTGCAGCAGGCTCAGCAGCGCTGGAACGGCGGTCGGCTGCATCGCGAAGTGGAATTCGATCTCGGCACGGCGTGCATCGGCCGGCAGGTCGTGCAGTGCGCCGCCTTCCGGCAGGGGCACGGTCAGGGTCTGGCCGACCAGCCCGGTCAGCATGGCCACGCCATCGTCCAGGTCTTCCTCGGCATAGCCTTCCGCGCGCAGCGAGGCGCGCAGGACCTCGGCTTCCTCGCCGGGTGCGGTCTCGCCGGCCTGCCAGCCGCCCCACTGCGCGAAGTCGGTGTTTTCCAGCGCATCGTGCAGCACGTTGCCGAAGCGGCTGCCCATGAAGCGCGGGTCGCTCTCTTCGCTGGCCACGGCCGGTTGTTCTGCTTCCAGGCTGAGGTCCACGCCGGCCGGCTCATCGGCTGCGGGTGCCGGCACTTCGGTCGCGGCCGCATCGGTGTCGTGGCCCGCGTCGGCATGCGCCAGCTGGGTGAAGCTGTACACCCACCAGTCGTGCGGCACGCGGCGGGTCAGCGCGCGGACCGGTGGCAGTTCGCCGTCGCGCTCGAAGGCGAGCTGCGCCGGGCGGGGTTCCACCGGGCCCTCGATCACGGCGATGTCCGGATGCGCACGCAGCGCTTCCAGGTCCGACAGCATCGGTGCCAGGCGGGTCTTCGCCAGCCCGGCCAGATCACCGGCGGCGATCCACAGCGCGTGCTCGGCCCGGGTCAACCCGACGTAGAGCAGGCGCGCGTCTTCGGCGTCCTGTTCCTGGGTGCTGCGCGTGCTGGCCGCATTCCAGCTGTCGTCCTTGTCCAGTTTCCAGTGCAGCTCGCGGCGGCCGTTGGCGTACACCGTGCAGTTGGCCTCGGTGTTCGGTGCGCCCCCCCCGATGCCGACGAACGGCAGGAACACCAGCGGATACTCCAGCCCCTTGCTCTTGTGCAGGGTGATGATCTGCACGCGGCGCGCATCCGATTCCAGGCGCAGCAGCTGCTGTTCGTCGTTCTGGTCGGCATGCGCCATCTGCACCTGCAGCCAGTCGAGCAGGCCGTGCATGCCCAGCGTCTGCCCGGCCGCCTGCTGCAGCAGTTCACCCAGCTGCAGGTAGTTGGTCAGGCGGCGCTCGCCATCCAGCAGGCCCAGCAGGCGCTCGGCGTGTTCGGCGCAGAGATCGGCGATCACCGCGAACGGGCCGCCGCGCTGCCAGCGCTCACGCCATTCCAGCAGCCGCACCTGGAAGGAGCGCTGCGCATCGCCTTCGCGCTCCAGCGCATCGATCGCCCCGGCATCTTCGCCGAGCAGCACGGTCGACAGTGCGGCGCGCAGCCGCCCTTCGTCGGCCGGCTGCAGCAGCGCCAGCAGCAACAGGCGCAGGTCGTGCGCTTCGGGCGTGGCATACAGGCTCTGCTTGCCCGCAGCGACGGCGGGAATGCCTACCGCACCGAGCGCCTGCTGGATGCGCGTGGCCTCCTTGTGCGAGCGCACCAGCACCGCGATGTCGCCGGGTTGTACGGGCACGTCGCGCAGCAGCGCGCGCCCTTGCCGGGCTTCGCTGAGGATCTGGTGGATCGCGGCCACACAGGCATCACTGGCCTGCTGCCGCGACGGATCGGCCTTGAGGTCGCCGCCCTCGGTGTTGTGCAGCACGCGCACGGTCAGGCCAGGTGCGGGGATACCGTCGCGCAGGAAATCCGCATCCATCCGGGTGCTGCCGGGGTGCACCGGTTCGAAGGCGATGTCGGCTTCGAGGAAGGCGCGCTCACCGGCGTTGGCGTACAGCGCTTCGATCGCGTGCAGCACCGCCGGACGCGAGCGGAAATTGCGGTCCAGCGCGGGCGCGGCATCGGCCTGGCGCTTGGCCTTGAGATAGGTGTGGATATCGCCGCCGCGGAAGCCGTAGATCGCCTGCTTGGGGTCGCCGATCAGGAACAGCGCCGGTGCCAGGCCCGCGTCCCGGGTCTCCTCCGAGTCGCCAAACACACGCTGGAAAATGCCCCACTGGCGGTCATCGGTATCCTGGAACTCATCCACCAGCGCGATCGCATACTGCGCGCGCAGCTGCTGCACCAGGGTGGCGCGGTGCGGGCCTTCCAGGGCATCGGCAACGCCATCGATCAGGTCATCGTAGGTCTGCACGCGGCCGATCCGCTTGAGCTCGGCCAAGCGCGCACGCGCTTCGTCGCGCAGGTCATGCAGGAAGGCGGTGGCCTGCTGGCGCAGCCACTGCTCGCGCGCATCGGCGGCATGCCACCAGGCCTGCAACGCATCGAACAGTGGCGAGGCCGGGCACTGGCCGTCCATGCCGTCCTTGCAGAAGGCCAGCAGCTGCACTGGCAGCAGCTTGCCCAGGTGGCTCTTGTCGCCGCGCGGCCAGTGCTGCGCGCTGCGGCCGGCGAACAGCTCGCCGAAGGCCTTGTCGAAACTCGGCCGTTTGGCACGACGGCCGTCGAAGATCTTGCGGTCGAAGGCCACGGCGATCTGCGCCTGGGCGTCTTCGACGTGCGTCTGGATCGCCTCGGCCAACGCAGCCGCGGTGAGCCGCAGTTGCGGGGCGGGATCGTCGAAGGTACGCGTGGGCCGCGCTGGCAGCAGCGGCAACGGCTTGATCAGCGTGGACAGATCGCCTGCCAGCGCCTCGGGGGAGGACCACAGCCAGGTCAGCGCATCGACCGTGGCGGGGTCGTTGGCGTGCACGCGCCACAGGTCGGCGGCCAGTTCTTCGTGCAGCTCGCGTTCGCTTGGCAGCAGGGTCGGCGGATCGAAGGTATGCCCGCTCTCCAGCGCATGTTCGCGCAGTACCCGGGTGCAGAAGCCGTGGATCGTGAAGATCGAGGCGAGGTCGATCTCGTCGGCGGCGGTTTGGAGCCGGCGTGCCAGCGCGGCGGGTGTCTCTTCACCGAGGGCGAGCTGGCGTTGCAGGATCACCCGGGTCAACGCGACATCGGGAGTGTCCTGATCGGTCGGCACCCGCTCGACCAGCTGTGCGGCCAGGGCCAGCCGTTCGCGGATGCGCTTGCGCAGTTCCTGCGTCGCGGCATCGGTGAAGGTGACGGCCAGGATCTGGCCGATGCGCCAGCCCTTCTCCACCACCAGCCGGGTGAACAGCGTGGCCAGGGTGAAGGTCTTGCCGGTGCCGGCGCTGGCCTCGATCAGGCGCACGCCGTCCAGCGGCAGCGCCAGGTAGGGATCGTTAAGCAGGTCGTGGTCGGTCATCGCAGGGCTCCTTGCTCGTCAAAGCCTGGGAACACCCGGCCTTCGCGCACCGCGGTGAACACCACGAAGCTGTTGTGCAGCAGTTGCCGGTAACTGTCGGCACTGGCGAAGGGGTCGTGGCCGCGCAGCGCGAGCTGGTAGCCGGCGCCGGTGGACTCGCCCCAGGTGCGGTCGCTGCCGTGCCACTTGGCGCGGCCCTCGGCCTCGCGCCTGGCCTCGGCGGCGGTGTAAAGCACCCAGCCGGTGGACGGGCCGTACAGCAGCGGCGCGCGCAGCCCTTCGCTGCGCAGCTGCAGCAGGCGACGCAGCACCTGCTGCGCGCGCTCGGCGCCCAGCGGCGGCAGCGTGTGCGGACCCAGCCCGTCATCGCCTGCCTCGTGGAACTGCACCAGGGGCAAGACATCGCCGGCGGCATTGGCCAGCAGCCAGTCCAGGCCCTGGCGGATCGCGGCACGACCGTTGAGCGGACCCGGGCGCAGGCGCACCAACCCGTGCGGATGTACTCCGTCCACGCGGCCGTGCAGGCGAACCCCGTCGATATCCACTTCGTAGCGGCGGCTGTCGGCCGTGGTACCGGCCTGCCACTGGGCCAGCGCCTGCGCGTAAGGCTCGGTCTGGGCCTGCAGCAGCGCGAACTGCCGTTCGCCCAGGGCGCCGGAGGGCAGCAGCGCCCGCGCACGCAGCCGTGGGTACAGCGGCGTGTCGTCCTGCCCAAGGGTGGCCTCGATCACGGCCTGCTGCAGCAGCACCGTGTCACCGCCGCGCGCGGCCATCACCAGCGGCTCGACGTCGTCGCCGTTGTCCACGTCATCGGGCAGGCGCAGGCCGAGCCGTTGCGAGAGGAACTGGCTGGCCGGATCGGTGAGGAAACGACGCAGCGCATCCACGCTCAGTTCCGGCTCGGCAGCGCTGCTCTCCATCGGCGGCAGCGGCGTGGCGAACCACGGCGCCAGCGCGCGACGTGCACCGCCGAGCGAGCCGGCGGCGGGGTGCCATTGGCGGCGATAGCTGAAACGCCGTGGCTCCTCGCCCCCGCCGAACGCGGCCGGAGCGAACGGCTGCAGTGAATGGCGCACGGTCATCCTGCGCGCCGCCGCCGGGGGATCCAGGTGGTACTCGGCCGCGGCATCGATCAGCTCGCTGACCAGCACCGAGGGTTCGCGCACGCTGCCATCGCGCGGATCGGCGCCCAGATAACTCAGGTAGAACACGTCCTGCGCCGAGGCGAACAGCTGCAGGAACAGGAAGCGATCATCCTCGCGCAGCGAGCGGTCGCCATGCCGGCGCTTGTCGGTGCCCAGCTCGGCGGTGAGCTGGTTGAGGCCGGCGGCCGGATCGCGGCGCGGGAAGTCGCCATCGTTCAGGCCAAGCACGCAGATCACCCGGAACGGCAGCAGGCGCATCGGCACCATCCGGCCGAAGCTGACGCCACCGGTCAACAGCGGTGCACGCGTATCGGCCTGGGCGAGCACGCCGGCGAAATGGGCGCGCAGCACCTCCGGTGGCACGTCGCCCTCGAAGCCGGCGGTCTCCGCATCGCGGGCGAACTCGTTGATCAGTTTGCGCAGGCGCTCCAGCGCGCGCTGGCTGCTGGCCGCCTGCGGCGGTTCGGGCAGCAGCGCATCGAGCAGGGCCAGCAGGCGCTGCCGCCACTGCCCGGGCGACATGGCCTCACCGAGCGCCCGCTGGTAGCGCGCCAGCACGCGCAGCAGGCCGAGCAGGCGGTCCAGCGCGTCCAGCGCACTGCCTTCCAGCTCCGGCCATGGCGCGACCCCGGCGATATCGCCGTCGCTGCCGCTGGCGTGGCCAAGCAGCAGGCGATCCAGCGCGAACTGCCAGGTAAACGCATCGTCCACCGGGGCCTTATGCTGGCCGCGATGGGCCGCATCCAGCCCCCAGCGCGCGCCGGCGGCCTGCAGCCAGTCGTGCAGGCGGTCGAACGCCACGGCATCGAGGCCGGCGGCGTCCGCCAACGGTGCACTGGCGAGCAGATCGAGCACTTCGTTCAATCCGAAGCGCGAGACCGGCAGCCCGAGCAGGTGCACGAACACATCGGCCAACGGCTCGCCGGCCAGCGGGCTGGTATCGGCCAGCGCATAGGGAATGTGGTCATCGCCGCCGCTGCGGCCGCCGAACACCGCTTCCAGGTATGGCACGTAGGGATCGATGTCCGGTGCCAGCACCGCGATGTCGCGCGCCTGCAGCGGCGGATCGAAGCGCGGATCCTGCAGCAGGCCGCGCAGCTGGTCATGCAGCACCTGCAGTTCGCGCAGGCGGGTGTGGCAGGCATGCACCTGCAGGCTGGGGTCGTCGTAGCGCAGCCCCTCGCGCAGCTCCCCCGCCGGCTGCCCGCGGCGGTGGAACAGATCGCGCTGCAGGCGGTGCAGCAGGCTGTCGGACAGCCCGCCGTCGGCCATGTCCGGGCGCGCATCCTCTTCGGGATCGTCGTACGCGGCGATCTCACCGGAGGGGTGCACGACCTCGTAGCTGCCCAGCACCGCCATGAAATCGCGACCCGCCGCGCCCCAGGCCTGCAGCAGGCGGTTCTCGCCCGCCGCCTCCCCGAACGGATCGGGCGCGCCGCTGCGCAGCTTCTCGCCCAGGGTCTGCAGATCGCCCCAATAGGCCTGGGTCGGCGTCGGCAGATAGAAGTGCATCGTGCCGACCCGCGCCTGGGTGGCCAGCACCCGCAGCACGTCCGGGGAGATGTTGAGGGTGGCGAAGGCGAACACGCGCGTCGGCAGGCCCTGCGGCAACGGCTGCCCGGCACCCTCGAAGCGGGCCAGGTAGGCATCGATGCGGCGCGCACGGTACTGCTCGCCGCCGGCGATGCGCCGCCACAGGATCGCCTGCGGGTCGTTCGGCGCTGCGCCCGCGTCCCAGCGCAGCAGCCAATCGCGACGCCACGCCTGGTACTTCTCGAACACCGAGGCCAGCTCGGCCGCCAGCGCCCATGGCTTGAGCGGATCGGCCGCGGACAGATACGCCTGCAGCGCCGCCATCGGCGGCTGCGCCATCAACACCGGGTCTCGCAGGGCGGCATACAACCGCCAGCGCAGCCCCTCGGCATTGAGATCGTCATGTTCGCCGGGCACGTTGGCGTTGAGGGCACGCGCCACCAGCTCGCCGGGCGTGAGGAACTCTAGATTGGCGGCAATGCCATACTCGGCCGCGAGGGTCGATTGCAGCCAGCGGCGCATGGCGACCTGCGGGATCAGCACCACCTCCGGCACCAGGATCGATTGGCCCGGCACCGGCGTGCGCAGCGTCGTGGCCAGCAGGGCGGCCAGCACATCGAGCGAGTTGGAGTGGTACAGGCGGAAGTCTGAAGCAGCGTCGGTCATCGCAGGAGTGTGCCGCAGCCCGCGCACGAACGCAGCGCCGACGCGTACTTGGACACCGAAAAGACAGCGGCCGACACCGGCCCGACACGCTGTGTTGCAGCCCCCGGCATGGTCTCCAAGGCGCTGCTCCCACCTGCCCGTGCGACAATACTGCACGGTCCAGTTCGGTTATGTTCAGCCGTTCACCACGATCTTACAACGTTGGAATTTTGTTAATGGCGCCCATGACGGTTTCCGAAGAGAGTCTGGTGCAGTTGTCCGACGTCCGCATCGACCGCGGCGGACGTACGATCCTGCGCGACGTTTCGCTGACCGTTCCGCGCGGCAGCATCACCGCCGTGCTTGGCCCGTCGGGCAGTGGCAAGTCCACGCTGCTGGCGGCGCTGACCGGTGAGCTGCGCCCGGTGGCCGGCGAGGTCACCCTGTTCGGCCAGCCCATTCCGACCGGCGCACGCGCGCTGTTGGAGATGCGCAAGAGCGTGGGCGTGCTGCTGCAGGGCAATGGCCTGCTGACCGACCTGACCGTCGCCGAGAACGTGGCCCTGCCACTGCGCACCCATACCCGCCTGCCGAAGCCCGTATTGCGCCGCCTGGTGCATATGAAGCTGCACGCAGTGGGCCTGCTGGCCGCTGCCGATGCCTGGCCGCGCGAGCTGTCCGGCGGCATGGCGCGGCGTGTGGCCCTGGCCCGTGCGCTTGCGCTCGACCCGCCGCTGATGATCTACGACGAGCCGCTGACCGGGCTGGACCCGATCGCCTCGGGCGTGATCATGAGCCTGATCCAGCGCCTCAACCACAGCCTGGGGCTGACCAGCATCATCGTCAGCCACCACGTGCACGAGACCCTGCCGATCTGCGACCAGGTGATCGCCATCGCCAACGGCGGCATCGTATTCCAGGGCAGCCCGGCCGCACTTGAATCCAGCCAGGACCCGCTGCTGCGGCAGTTCCTGCATGGTGAGCCGGACGGCCCGATCCCCTTCGATGCCGCACCACGTGCGAGGGTTGCCTGATGCCGTTCGTTGACGCTACCCGCTCGCTCGGTCGCGCCGGCCTGTTCTCGCTGACGGTACTGCGCGGCTCGCTGCCGACCGCCGATTTCCTTGCCGAGCTGACCCGCGAAATCTACAAGATCGGCGCACGTTCGCTGCCGATCATTGCCGTAGGCGGCGCGTTCGTGGGCCTGGTGCTGACCCTGCAGGGCTACCGCACGCTCACCACCTTCGGCGCCGCCGATGCGTTGTCCACGCTGCTTGGCCTCTCGCTGTACCGCGAACTGGCCCCGGTGCTGACCGCACTGCTGTTCATCGGCCGCGCCGGCAGCTCGATCGCCGCCGAACTGGGCCTGATGCGCGCCACCGACCAGATCAAGGCGCTGGAGCTGATGGCCATCGACCCGGTGGCCAAGGTCGTCGCCCCGCGCTTCTGGGCGGCGGTGCTGACCGTGCCGCTGCTGACCGGCATCTTCTGCTCGCTGGCGATCAGTGCCAGCTACTTCGAGGCCGTGCATGTGCTCGGCCTGGACAACGGCGTGTTCTGGTCGGCGCTGAGCAACAGCGTGGACTTCTGGGACGACTTCGGTGTGGCGATGCTGAAGTCGGCGATCTTCGGCGGCACCGCGGCCCTGGTCGCTTCCTATGTCGGCTTCCATGCCGAACCCACGATCGAAGGCACGTCGGTCGCCACCACGCGCGCGGTGGTCAACGCCTCGCTGCTGGTGCTGGTCTTCAACTTCGTGCTGTCCGCCATGATGTTCCAGTAGGTACCGACCGTTGGTCGGTACGGCCGTTGTCCCTGGCCAGCACCCCCGCTTGAGTACGCAAAGACTTCCCGCCCGGACACCTGTCCAGGCACCTGACAAAGAACAGTGAGATATCCCATGGCCATCCGCGGTCCCAGACTCGAATTTTCCGTCGGCGCGTTCCTGCTGCTGGCGCTGGCCTCGCTGCTGGTGCTGGCCGTGGCCTCCACCAATCAACGGTGGGGCACCGGCGGCAGCGGCTACGAACTCAAGGCGCGCTTCACCCAGATCGGCCAGCTGCGCAAGCAGGCGCCGGTCAAGATCGGCGGCGTGACCATCGGCCAGGTCTCGGGCATCGAACTGGATCCCCAGAAGTTCGACTCGATCGTGACCCTCAAGCTGGACGGCAAGTTCAAGGATCTGCCGGCCGACACCTCGGCCGGCATATTCACCAGCGGTTTGCTCGGCGAGAGCTATATCGGTCTGCAGCCGGGCGGTGACCCGGATGTGCTCAAGTCCGGCGACGAGATCGTCTTCACCCAGCCGGCGGTGGACCTGCTCCAGCTGGTCGGCAAGTACATGTTCAGCGGTCCGGCCAATACCGGTGGCGCTGACTCCCACGATGGCAACGGCGCGCCTGCGCCTGCAACGGAACCGCAACCATGAAAAAGACCCTGATCCCGGCGCTGCTGGCCTCGGCCCTGCTCGCCGCCACGCCCTCGCTCTCCTTCGCCCAGGCCGCTCCCGCTGCCGCTGCCGCCCAGCAGGGCCAGGCCAGCAAGGCGGTGATGGACGCCAGCACCCGCATCCTGACCTCGCTGCAGCAGCGCCGCACCGAGTTCCGGGCCAACCCGGCCGTGCTGCGTGACTTCATCAACAGCGAGCTCAACAAGACCTTCGACCGCGACTACGCCGCCCGCCTGGTGCTGGGCGTGCACGGCCGCGGCGCCTCCGATGCCGACGTCAAGCTGTTCGCCGATGCGATGGCCGACAACCTGATGCAGCGCTACGGTTCGGCCCTGCTCGAGATCCAGGGCAAGCCGACCTTCCGCCTGAAGAGCGAGTCGCCGCTGCCGGGCAACCGCGGCGTGCGCGTGTCCACCGAGCTGATCCGCGCCGGCAACGAGCCGACCCCGGTCGACTACCTGATGCGCAACGTCAACGGCCAGTGGAAGATCTTCGATGTGATGATCGAAGGCATTTCCTACGTGCAGACCTTCAAGACCCAGTTCGACGCCCCGCTGCGCCAGAAGTCGATCCAGCAGGTCGCCACCGAACTGCGCAACGGCAGCATGCAGGCCGGGCAGGCCCCGCGTGGCAAGTAACAGCGCCAGCGTGCAGCGCAACGGTGCCTCGCTGGTGTTCAGTGGGGTGCTCGACCGCGCGGCGGTGACGGCCCTGTGGCCCTCGCTGGCCGCGCTGGACGGCGTGCAGCAGTTGGATCTGGCGGCGGTGAGCAAGCTGGACAGTGCCGGCCTGGCCCTGCTGGCCGAGCTGGCCGCACGCCTGCGTGCAAACGGGACCGCGCCGACGATCATCGGCAGCCCGGACGGTTTCACCGACCTCAGTGCCGCCTACCGGCTGGCACCCACCCTGGATTTCCATGCCCTTCCTGCGGCGAGCTGACATGAACGTCATACGCACCCTCCCCCTCCTCGTGCTGGCGCTGGCCCTGAGCGCCTGTGCCGGCAAACCCGCACGCGACAGCGCACCGGTCAGCGTCGAGGTCGCCCCTGCGGCGGCACCGGTGGCCGATGTGGCCGACACGCCCGTGGTACCGGCCGACGCCGTCGCCGACAGCACGGCCCCGGCCGCGCAGGCCGGTACCGACCCGGCGGCGGAACCGGCCACGGCCGGCACCGCGCCGACCAACGCCGAGGACGACTTCGCTGCGTTGTACGGCGGGCCCGCCCCGAGCGCGGATGGCACCGAGCCCAGCGGCACCCCGTACGATCCGTGGGAACCGTTCAACCGCAAGGTGCACAGCTTCAACAACGTGGTCGACCGTGCGGTCGCACGCCCGCTGGCGGTGGCCTACACCAATGTGGTGCCGCGCTTCGCCCGCACCGGCGTGAGCAACTTCTTCAGCAACCTGCGCGCACCGGTGACGATCACCAACCAGCTGCTGCAGGGCCGTCCGGACGATGCCTGGGACAGCCTGGGCCGCTTCCTGATGAACTCCACGCTGGGTATCGGCGGGCTGTTCGATCCGGCCAGCAAGGCCATGGTGCCGCGTCGCAAGGAAGACTTCGGTCAGACCCTGGGCACGTGGGGCTGGCGCCGTTCGCGCTACGTGGAGCTGCCGTTCTTCGGCCCGCGTACCGTGCGCGATGTGTTCGGCCTGGCCGGCGACATGCCGCTCTCGCCGATCCGCACGATCGAAGAGGACAAGATCCGCATCGGCCTGCAGGGCCTGCAGCTGGTGGACATGCGTTCGCAGCTGCTGGCGGTCGATGACATGCGCGACAACGCCGTGGACGAGTATTCGCTCGTGCGCGATGCATGGCTGCAGCGCCGCAACTACCAGATCGAGAACGACCTGCGTGGCAAGCATGCGCGCGGCAAGGACGATCCGGACGCCCCGATTCCGGTCGATGCGATGCCGATGCCGAACTGGGGTAACTGATCCCCCACGAGAAAGCCCCGCCGAAGCGGGGCTTTTTTTGTTCCCGCGTCAGCCGATCAGGCCGCCAGCGCGGCGTCGATCGCGGCCACCAGACGGGTATCGTCGGCCGGCACGTCCGGGGCGAAGCGCGCGATGACCTGGCCGTCGCGGCCGATCAGGAACTTCTCGAAGTTCCACAGCACGCCCGGGGCGGCATTGACCACCAGCTCGGGGTACTTGGCCACGGCGCCCTGCAGCTTTTCGCGCATCGGGCCTTCGCCGGTGGCGGTCGGCTGCGCGGCAGTCAGCTGCTGGTACAGCGGATGGGTGTCCTCACCGGCCACGCTGATCTTGGCGAACATCGGGAAGCTGACGTTGTACTCGAGCTGGCAGAATTGCTGGATGTCCGCTTCGCTGCCCGGTTCCTGGGCCAGGAAGTTGTTGGCGGGGAAGCCCAGCACTTCCAGGCCGGCGGCCTGCTTGTCGGCGTACAGCGCCTGCAGACCTTCGTACTGCGGGGTCAGGCCGCACTTGGAGGCGACATTGACCACCAGCAGCACCTTGCCGCGGTAATCGGCCAGCGAGGTCGGCTGACCTTCGATGGTGGTGACGGGGATGTCGTAGACGGTCTGGCTCACGGCAGGTTCCTTGCGTTGGATCAGGGGAGGCACAGCATAGCCGTGCCGCGGGAAGCTCAGTCGACGCAGATCGTGCCCAGTGCCACGCCGCCATCGATGCGCTGGCGGCAGCCGAAGTTCTGGCTGACATCACGCTGGCAGACGCCGCGCGCGGCCGTTCCCGGCGCGACATCGCTCGTGGCCAGGCATTGGCCGCTGCAGTCGGCCTTGGCGCTGCAGACCTTGCCGGCATCGGCGTAGGGCACCACGCACTGCACGCGCTGCAGGCGACCCAGCGGCTGCAGACTGCCACCGGCGGCGGTGCATGCGGCAGCGCTCGGTGTGGCGGAGGTGGTCGCCGCGGTGTCGGCAGGGGTATCGACAGGTGGCGTACTGCTGCACCCGGCCAGGGCGAGCAGGAGGGACAGCATCAGGGTCAGGCGCATCGGCGTTCCTTGGAAGGCGGAAGAGAGACAGGGCAGAGCGTGTGCCGCGCAGCATGCGTGATCGCCTGCATGCATGGCGTCGGCGCTCACTCCTGCGCGGCGCTGGTCTCGTCGCCGGCCACGTCCTCGTCCTCGCCGCTCATGTCGCCGAGCAGGTCCTGGGTCTGTTCGCTGCCCAGCGTTTCCACGCTGCGCAGGCGGCGCTCGATGGTGCGCGTCTTGCGGCTGGCTTCACCGAGGCTGCGGCCGACGGTGGTGATCTGCTTCTCGGCTTTTTCCAGGATGCCGGCGAACTTGCCGAACTCACTTTTGACCGCACCGAGCAGGCCCCACACTTCGCTGGAGCGCTGTTCGATGGCCAGCGTGCGGAAGCCCATCTGCAGGCTGTTGAGCAGCGCGGTGACGGTGGTCGGGCCGGCCACCACCACGCGGTGGTCGCGCTGCAGCAGGTCGATCAGGCCGGGGCGGCGGATCACTTCGGCGTACAGGCTTTCGGTCGGCAGGAACATCACCGCGAAATCAGTGGTGTGCGGCGGGGCGATGTACTTGTCGCAGATCGATTTGGCCTGGATGCGGATCGCGCGCTCCAGCTGCGCGCCCTGCACGCGCACCCCCTCGACATCGCCCTGTTCCTGCGCATCGAGCAGGCGTTCGTAATCCTCGCGCGGGAACTTGGAATCGATCGGCAGCCACACCGGCGTGTCTTCGTGGCCACGACCCGGCAGGCGCACCGCGATATCCACGATCTCGTTGCTGTCCGGGCGCACTTTGACGCCGCGCGCGTACTGCTCCTGGGTGAGCGTCTGCTCGAGGATGTTGTCCAGCTGCACTTCGCCCCAGCTGCCGCGGTTCTTGACGTTGGTCAGCACGCGCTTGAGGTCGCCCACGCCGGTGGCCAGCTGCTGCATCTCGCCAAGCCCGCGCTGGACCTGCTCCAGCCGCTCGGAGACCAGCTGGAACGAAGCACCCAGGCGGGTTTCCAAGGTGGTCTGCAGCTTCTCGTCCACGGTCACGCGCATCTGGTCGAGCTTCTCGGCGTTGTCGCTCTGCAGGCTCTTGAGCTGCTGCTCGAGCGTGGCGCGCATCTCGCCGATACGCTGCTCGTTGCGCTGGGTCATTTCCTGCAGGCGCAGGCCCAGCGATTCACCCAGGCGCTGCTGCGACTGCCCGGTTTCCTCGCGGCCCAGGCGCGCGTCTTCGGCCAGGGCCTGGCGCAGCGCGGCCATGTGGCTGTCGGTGCGGGTGGTCAGGTCCACCAGCTGCTGGCCGAACGCTTCAATGCGCGCCTGCTGCTGTTGCCCGAATGCTTCCAGCTGCGCACGCACTTCCTGCATGCGCAGTGCCAGCAGGTCGCCGGTGCGCTGCTGGCTGAGCGTGCTTTCCTCGCGGGCCTTGCGCGCGTCTTCACCGAGCGCATCGCGCAGCAGGTCCAGGCGCTGGTCGGTGCGGGTGGAGAGATCGGTCAGCGCGCGCGCGAAACTCTCCAGCCGGGCATCCTGCTGGCGGCCCAGGCCTTCGAGCTGCTCACGCAGTTCGCTGCGGCCGACCCGCGCTTCCTCGCGCAGGGTCTGTTCGAGGCCGCCGTTGCCGGAACGCCGCAGCAGCGCGAGCAGCTGCAGCACGAGGACGGCACACACCAGGCCGCCGAGAATGAGGAATTCGGTTTGCATGCGCCAAGTGTAGGCCGCGGCGGTCTCATTGGCTGCGTCAGAACCCTTCGAGCACGAGCTTGCCGCGCGCGCGGTGGCTCTCGATCAGGGCGTGCGCCTGACGCAGGTTGGCGGCGTTGATGCGGCCGTAGTGTTCGCCCAGCGTGGTGCGCAGCACGCCCGCGTCGATCAGCGCGGCGACGCGCTCGAGCAGCTCGTGCTGGCGCTGCACGTCGGGGGTGTTGAAGCTGGAGCGGGTGAACATCGATTCCCAGTGCAGCGACAGGCTCTTGCGCTTGAGTGCCATCACATCGAGCTGGCCCGGGTCGTCGATCAGCGCCAGCTGGCCCTGCGGGGCGAGCGCGGCGACGATCTGGTCGTAGTGCTGGTCGGTATGGGTCAGGCTGGCGACGTGGCTGACCTCGGCGATCCCCAGGCGCTGCAGGCCTTCGCCCAGCGGCTGGGTGTGATCGATCACATGGTGCGCGCCCAGCGCGTAGACCCAGTCCTGGGTGTCCGGGCGCGAGGCGGTGCCGATCACGGTCAGGCGGGTCAGCTGGCGGGCCAGCTGGACCAGGATCGAGCCGACGCCACCGGCCGCGCCGATCACCAGCAGGGTCTGGCCTTCACCGCCGTTCTCGGGGATGCGCAGGCGGTCGAACAGCAGCTCCCAGGCCGTGATCGCGGTGAGCGGCAGCGCCGCGGCGGCAGCGTCATCCAGGCTGGCCGGCTTGTGCCCGACGATGCGCTCGTCCACCAGCTGGTACTCGGCATTGCTGCCGGCGCGGCCGATCGCACCGGCATAGAAGACCGCGTCGCCGGGCTGGAACAGGGTCACCTCGTCACCGACCGCATCCACGATGCCGACCGCGTCGAAACCGAGGACGCGCGGCTCGGTTACCGCCACGCCGTTGCGGACCTTGGTATCGACCGGGTTCACCGAGATCGCCCGGACCTCGACCCGCAGGTCGCGTGGGCCAGGCGTGGGGATCGGCAGGGTGATGTCCACCAGCGCGGCGGGGTCGCTGATCGACAGGCCATGCTGGGTATAGGCGACGGCTTTCATCGGGGGGAGATCCGTTGGGGAAGACGGACAGACTGCGCTTCACGGCCAAGCGGAGAAAGGCGCAAAATCGGGCAGCACTTTCACTCCAGGAATGAAAATGGTCCGGTTTGACGATCTCGCCCTGTTCGTCCGCACGGCGGCGCTGGGCAGCTTCTCCAACGCCGCGCGCGAGGCCGACCTGCTGCCCGGCCAGGTCGCGGCGGCGGTGGCGCGGCTGGAGCGCGAGCTGGACCTGCGCCTGTTCGTGCGCTCCACCCGCAGCCTGCGCCTGACCGCCGAGGGCGCGCTGTATCTGCCCTACGCGCAGGAGGTGCTGGCCGCGCTGCGCGAGGGCGAGGCCCGGGTGCGTGGCGAGGATGCCGAGCTGCGCGGCACGCTGCAGGTGGCGGCGCCATCGGACCTGGGCCGCAACCTGCTGCTGCCGTGGCTGACCGAGTTCCGCGCCGCGCACCCGAAGCTGCAGCTGCGCCTGCAGTTGTCCGACCAAGTGGCCGATGTGTTCCGCGATCCGGTCGACATCGCCTTCCGCCTGGGCCGGTTCGACAACGCCAGCTATGTCGCCCTGCCCCTGCTGCCCGGCAATCGGCGGGTGCTGGCCGCCTCACCGGACTACCTGGCCCGGCACGGCACGCCGGACAGCCTGGACGCGTTGAAGGAGCACCACTGCCTGCTCTACCAGCTGGCCGGGCGTGCGTATGACCGCTGGAGCTTCGAGGCCGATGGCCGCCGCACGGTGATCCCGGTGCGCGGCAACATGGTCTGCGACGATGCCGACGTGGTCCGGCGGTGGGCGGTGGCGGGGGAAGGCATCGTGTTCAAGTCGTGGCTGGATATCTGCGCCGATGTGCAGGCCGGGCGCCTGCAGGTGCTGCTGGACGGGGCCGGCGACAGCCTGCCGTTGAACCTGGTGTGCCCGCACCGCAAGCAGTTCTCCCCGGCGATCCGCCAGCTGCATGCGATGTTCGAACAACGGCTGCAGCCCCTGCTGGCCGGCTTGCCGGACGGCGCGCGCTGACGCTATCGCCCGGGGCGCAGCTGCCGGACAATGCCTCTCCCCCGTTGTCGAGTCGCCGCCATGCCGTGGATGGGCATCCAGGATCTGTGGACCTTTGTTGCTGCCGTGCTGGTGTTCCTGGCCCTGCCGGGCCCAGGCACCTTCACCCTGCTCACCGCCACCGGGCGCGGCGGGGTGCGCGGCGGTTACACGGCGCTGTTCGGCCTGCTGCTGGGCGACCAGATCCTGATGTGGCTGGCGGTAGCCGGTGTGGCGGCGCTGCTCAAGGCCAACCCGCTGGTGTTCCACGCGGTGCAGTACCTCGGCGCGGCGTACCTGGTGTGGATCGGCATCGGCCTGCTGCGCGCACCGCGCGCCCAGGGCGAGGAAGGTGGGATCCGCCTCACGCCGGGCCACTACTTCCGCCAGGCGGTGCTGATCAACCTGCTCAACCCGAAGGCGATCATCTTCTACATGGCCTTCCTGCCGCTGTTCATCGATCCGGCACGGCACCAGGGTGTGGTGACGTTTGCGACCATGGCGCTGATCATCTTCGTCATGGGGCTGGCCTACTGCTCGGTGCTGATCGGGGTGGGCAACCTGCTGCGCCGTCGGATTCTGCAGCACCCGCGTGTCGGGCTTTGGCTGAGGCGCGTGGCGGGGGTGTTCCTGGTCGGGTTCGGTGTGCGGCTGGGCGTGAGCGGCTGAGCCCTTGCACGCAAGCGTGGTGCACGACGACAGCGCGCGTCGCGTTCGGCCGCGGATAGGCAGCATCATCGCGACGCTCGGTTTTCATTCAAACATTGAGATTCCCCTGCGTACCGGCGAGGTGTCCAATCGGCGCCATCGTCCAACGTCGCCTCACCGGCGCGTGCGCAACACTGCGGGGACCCATGCCGCCACCTGTCTACTTCGTGCAGCACCTGAGCGGTCATGACGAGCGCCTGCTCGGCATGCACACCCGGCGCATCGATCTGGCCCATCCCGCCGTGACCCGCATCGTCGCGGGGCTTCAGCCGCTGGACCGGATCGATCTGCGTACGTGCCTGTTCGACTGCCACGCCAGCCTGGTGCTTGGGCTGCGCCATCGCATCGCCGAGGCCGAAGCGGCGGCGCAGGGCTGGCGTCTGTTCGATGCCGACGGCGTGTTGTGCTGCAAGCGCTTCCCCGGGGATGCGCAGGTGATCTATCCACAGGGCCATCCACCGCAGGCAGACTGGGCACGCGCCCTGCTGCCCGGCACCGGCCCAGCCGCGCGCGTCAGCGCCGCATCACCTCACGCAGGTGGTCGATGAACACCCGCAGCTTGGGCGCCATCTGCTCACGTGCCGGGTAGTAAAGGTGGAAACCGGCGAACGGCTGCTGCCAGTCCTGCAGCACGCACTGCAGCCGGCCGGCCGCCACGTCGCCGGCGTACAGCGCCTCGAACCCCTGGGCCAGGCCAATGCCCCGGGTGACGGCGGCATGGATCAGCCCGGCGTCGTTGAACACCAGCCGGCCCGCCACCTCGACCTCGAAATCGCGACTCTCGCCGGTGAACTCCCACGCCATCCGCCGGCCGGTGCTGAGCCGGTGCACGATGCACTCGTGCGCGACCAGGTCGGCCGGGGTCGCGGGCACGCCGTGCATGGCCAGATAGTCCGGCGTGGCCACCACCACCTGGCGTTCCAGCGGCCCGATCGGCACCGCGATCATGCCGCGGGCCAGGCTTTCGCCCAAGCGGATGCCCGCGTCGAAGCCGCCGGCGACCAGATCGGTCAGCGCGGTTTCCACGAACAGCTCCACCTCGATCTGTGGATAACGCGCCAGGAAGCCGGGCAGGTGCGGCAGCACCAGCAGTTCGGCAGCGATCCGCGGCACGTTGATGCGCAGCTTGCCGGCGGGGACATCGCGCACCTGGTCCAGGTCGTCGAACGCGGCGTCGATCCGGGCCAGGCCCTCGCGTACCTGCGCCAGGAAGCGTGCGCCCCGCTCGGTCAGGCCGACCCGGCGCGTGGTCCGGTGCAGCAGCCGCACGCCAAGGTGGGCCTCCAGCGCACGCACCGTCTGCGAGAGCGCCGAGGGCGATACGCCCAGCTCGTCGGCGGCCCGGGTGAAGCTGGCATGGTGCGCGACGCGGGCGAAGGCAACCACGGCGGGCAGGGGATGCTGAGCGCTCATTGTGAAGGCTTGCTTCAAAGACGATGCAGGAGCGGCCAGTTTATCCACATAGTCCGCAGGAGGATGCTGGTCCTGTTCCTTCCCTTCCCCGGAGTACTTCATGCAGACCCGCACCCTTGGCCGTGATGGCCCCACCGTTTCCGCGCTCGGCCTGGGCTGCATGGGCATGAGCGCCTTCTATGGCGGCCGCGGCAGCGATGCCGACGCGATCGCGGTCATCCACCGCGCGCTGGAACGCGGCGTCACCCTGCTCGACACCGCCGACATGTACGGCCCGCACACCAACGAGGTGCTGGTCGGCAAGGCGATCGCCGGCCGCCGCGACCAGGTGTTCCTCGCCACCAAGTTCGGGATCAGGCTGGAGCCGAGCGACACCGCCGCGCGCAGCGTCGATGGCCGCCCCGAGTACGTGATCGCCGCCTGCGAGGCCAGCCTGCAGCGGCTGGGCGTGGACCACATCGACCTGTACTACCAGCACCGCGTGGACGGCACGGTGCCGATCGAGGACACCGTGGGGGCGATGGCGCGGCTGGTCGAACAGGGCAAGGTGCGCTTCCTCGGCCTCTCCGAAGCCTCGGCAAGCACGATCCGCCGCGCCCATGCGGTGCATCCGATCACCGCGGTGCAGACCGAGTACTCGCTGTGGTCGCGCGATCCGGAAGACAACGGTGTGCTGGCGACGGTGCGCGAGCTCGGCATCGGCTTCGTGCCCTACTCGCCGCTGGGCCGTGGCTTCCTGACCGGCGCGATCCGCAGCCCGGCCGATTTCGACGCCGATGACTACCGCCGCCAATCGCCGCGTTTCCAGGGCGAGAACTTCGACCGCAACCTGGCGCTGGTCGACGCGGTCACCGCGATGGCCAAGACCCAGGGCGTGAGCCCCGGGCAGCTGGCCCTGGCCTGGGTGCTGGCGCAGGGCGAAGACCTGGTGCCGATCCCGGGTACCAAGCGCCTGGCGTATCTGGACGAGAACCTGGGCGCGCTGCAGGTGCAGCTCAGCGCCGACGAGCTGGCCCGCATCGACGCCCTCTTCCCGGCCAATGCCGCCGCCGGCCCGCGCTATGCTCCCGCGGCGATGGCGACATTGAACCGCTGAGATCCACCGGCCAGCAGCGTGCGCGGCAGCCAGACCGCGTTCGGCGACGACATCCGGTGCCGTGACCGGTACCGGATGTCACAGGGATGAGTGCCCGGACTTTGTGCTGGTTTCGTCACCTTCGCCCCAGTCATGGCGACCGTGCGGCTGCTTACGACGCTTGGCAGTAGTAATGCTGCGCCGCGTTCGGTAAAACTCGCAGACTTGTCGTTCACAGTCATCCACCGCGAGGCCCCATGTCATTGCTCCGGCGCAAGTCCCTAGACACTGTCACCGTCCATGAAGCCGGCAGGCAACTGATCCCGACCCTGAGTTGGCCGCACCTGATCGCGCTGGGCATCGGCGCCATCGTCGGCACCGGCATCTACACCCTGATCGGTGTCGGCGCGAACCTGGCCGGGCCGGCGGTGTTGATCTCGTTTGCCATCGCCGGCGCGGTCTGCGCCTGCGCGGCGCTGTCCTATGCCGAACTGGCCACGATGATGCCGGCCGCCGGCAGCGCCTACACCTACAGCTATACCGCGCTCGGCGAGATGGTGGCCTGGGTGGTGGGCTGGAGCCTGATCCTGGAGTACTCGCTGGTGGTCAGCACGGTGGCGGTGGGGTGGTCCGGCTACGCGGTCGGCTTCCTGCACGGCTGGGGCATCGACCTGCCCTTGATGCTCACCGCCGGCCCGCACGTGGAAGGCGGTTTCATCAACCTGCCGGCCGTGCTGATCACCTTCCTGGTGGCCGGCATGCTGATGGCCGGGACCAAGGAGAGTGCGACGCTCAACGCGGTGCTGGTGGTGGTCAAGATCATCGCGCTGACCGTGTTCGTGGCGATCGCCCTGCCGCACTTCGATACCGGCCACATGGAGCCGTTCATGCCGTTCGGCTTCGTCAAGTCGCTGGGCGCCGATGGCGTCGAGCGCGGAGTGATGGCGGCCGCGGCGATCATCTTCTTCGCGTTCTACGGCTTCGATGCGATCTCCACCGCGGCCGAAGAAACCAAGAAACCCGAGCGCGACCTGGCGATCGGCATCATCGGCTCGATGGTCGGCTGCACCATCATCTACGTGCTGGTGGCGCTGGCCGCCGTGGGTGCGATGAGCTACACGATCTTCGGCCAGAGCGCCGAGCCGCTGGCACTAATCCTGCGCGAGCTGGGCAGCCCGGGCGCGGCCAAGTGGATCGGCGCGGCGGCGGTGATCGCCCTGCCGACCGTGCTGCTGGCCTTCCTGTATGGCCAGAGCCGCATCTTCTTCGTCATGTCGCGCGATGGCCTGCTGCCGCGTGGCCTGTCCAAGGTCAGCGCGCGCACCGGCACCCCGATCGCGACCACGCTGTTCACCGCGGTGCTGGTGGCCGCGCTGGCCGGTGTGGCACGCCTGGATGAAATCGCCGCACTGGCCAACGCCGGCACGCTGGCCGCGTTCACCGCGGTGGGCCTGTGCCTGGTGGTGCTGCGCAAGCGCGAGCCCAACCGCGTGCGCAAGTTCCGCACGCCGCTGGCCTACGTGGTCGGCCCGCTGGCGGTGATCGGCTGCGTGTACCTGTTCTTCAGCCTGCCGAGCACCACGCAGTTGTACTTCCTGGCGTGGAACGTCGTGGGCCTGATCGCCTACTTCGCCTATGGCCGCCGCAATGCGGTGCTGGGCAAGGGCTGAGCTATCGCGCCGGCCACCGGGCCGGCGATGAGATGACCGGGTGTGAAAAAGGCAGGCCCAAGGCCTGCCTTTTTCGTTGTTGGCAGCGGTGACGACGCCCTGCCGGGCAGCGCGCGACGCGCCACTGGCCTCAGGGTTTCGCGGCCGCGGCCTTGGCGGCATGATCGTGCGCCTGCTGCATGACGCGCAGCAGGTTGCCGCCCCAGATGCCGGCGATCTGCTGCTCGGTGTAACCCTTGCGCAGCAGCCACGCAGTGATCTTGGGCAACTGGCTTACGTCCTGGAGATCGGCCAGGCCACCGCCGCCATCCCAGTCCAGGCCGATGCCTGCGTGTTCGGGGCCGACCACCTTGAGGATGTGCTCGAAGTGGGCGAAGAAATCGTCCAGCGTGGCCTTGCGCAGCGGGATGCGCTGGTCGATCTCCTCCAGCCCCTTCTTCAGCGCGACCCCCTGCTGGATGCTCATCCCGTCGTAATCGGTGCCGAGCTGCGCCATCAGCGCCGTCTCGGCCGCTTTGCGCGCCTCGCTTTTGCCGGTGTCGATCAGGTAACCGCCATAGGCGTTGACCTGGATCACGCCGCCGGCCTTGGCCAGCCGCTTCAGGCGCGCATCGTCGAGGTTGCGCGGATGGTTGTAGATCGCCTTGGCCGAGCTGTGCGAGAGCACGAACGGCACCGGCATGCGCTCGATCAGATCATCGAACACCGCATCGGAGGCATGCGATTGATCGATCACGATCCCCAGACGCACCGCTTCATCCACCAGCGCCTTGCCGGCCGGGCTCAGGCCCTTCCATTCGGCGCCCTTGGGATCGGTGGCCGAATCGGCGAACTCGTTGTTGGCGAAGTGCACGGTGCTGAGCAGGCGCAGGCCGGCCAGGTGGTAGTAGCTGAGCAGCGTGGGATCGTCGACCAGCGGGCTGGCGTTCTCCATGCTGATGTAGACCACGCGCTTGCCGGCGGCCTTGATGCGCGCGGCATCGGCGGCGGTCAGCGCGAGCTGGAAGGTATCCGGATGCGCGGCGAGCATCTCGCGGATTTCCGTCAGCCGCAGCAGGCCGGCATCGCGGTCGTGCTGGTGCGCCTGCGCACTGCGGTCGCCCTGGTCGGTGTAGATGGCCCAGAAACCGCCATCCAGCGCGCCTTCCACCATGCGCGGGTAATCCACTTGCGACAGCGCGTTGTGGTCGTGCCGCTGGGTGATGTCGAAGCCGTCACGGTGGAAGTTGGCCGGTGTATCGAGGTGGCTGTCCAGGGTCAGCAGCCGCTGCTGCAGCGTGGACGCCCTGGCCAGTTCCTGCGGGGTGAATTCGATCGCGTGGGCGGCCAGTGGCGTGCACAACGCCAGCGAAACCAGCAAAGACAGACTGCGCAACGTCATGACGCCTCACCTTGGTTGTAGAGCCACGCCATGCGTGGCTGGGCTTGATCTGGCCCGCGAAGCCACGCATGGCGTGGCTCTACGGTCCCGGGTTCAACGGGTCTGGCCCGGACAGACCTCAATCCACCACGCGGCAGAACACGGCCTTGAGGTAGCGCGATTCCTGCACGTGGGCCATGAACGGATGGTCCGGACCGGCGCCAGCCACTTTCAGGATCTGGATGGTGCGGCCGGCGTAGAACGCGGCGCGGCGCAGCATGTCCAGGAACTGATCCTCGGCCACCAGGCCGGTGCAGGAGAACGTGGCGAGCAGTCCGCCGGGCTTGACCACGCCCAGCGCCAGCTTGTTCATGTCCAGGTACTTCTTCAACGCGGTGATGACCTGGTCGCGGTCGCGGGTCATCTTGGCCGGGTCGAGGATCACCACGTCGTACTGCTCACCCCGGTTGGACGCATCGCGCAGCCACGGGAAGATGTCGGACTGGATGAACTTCGGCCGCACGTTGTTGAGCTTGGCGTTGCCCTTGGCGATGGCGATCACGTCTTCATCGATATCGATGCCGACCACTTCGGCCGCACCGCGCGCAGCGGCATACACCGCAAAGCCACCGGTGTTGCAGCACAGGTCGAGCACGGTCTTGCCTTCCACCTGCTGGCTCAGCCACTGGCGGTTCTCGCGCTGGTCAGCGAAGAAACCGGTCTTGTGCGCACCGGCCGGGTCGGCGCGGAACTTCACGCCGTACTCGGTGATGACCGAGGCTTCGGTGGTGGTGTTGCCGTGGAAGTCGAAGCTTTCCTGCTTCTGCACGTGCTCGTCGGCAAAGCTGTGGAAACGGCAGCCCGGGAACTGTTCGCGCAGCGCCTCGTAGACCCATTCGCGGTGGCGGAACATGCCGGCGGCAAAGAACTCGACCACCACCAGGTCGCCATAGCGGTCCACGACCAGGCCGGACAGACCGTCGCCTTCGCTGTGGACCACGCGCCAGGCATCGGAGACCTGGTCCAGCTTGAGCACCTCACGACGCAGCGACACCGCCTGGGCGATCTTGCGCGAGAACCAGCCGGCGTCGACCGGGATGGCCTGATCGGTCTCCAGGATGCGCACGGCGATGCGCGAGTGACCGTTGTAGAAGCCACGCCCGATCCACTCGCCGTCCACGCCGACGACGTCGACGATGGCACCGGGTTTGGGACGGACGGCCGGCTTTTCGACCAGTTTCTGGAAGATCCACGGGTGGCTGGAGCGCCAGGCGTTCTTGAGGCGGACAACGGGGGCAGGGGTATTCATGGGCGTATTGTAAACGGGAAGCCTGCAGCCCTCGGCGCTGGGAGCGACGCCGCTGGCGCTCTGGTGGTGACGGCCGCTGGCCGTCAGCGCGGTAGACCCGGCCGCTACGTGGTTGACGGCCAGCGGCCGTCACTACCGGTTGGGGCGTTTCGTTCAGCCGCACCGGGGCATGGAAAGGATTTGACGCCGGCCCCGGCACCCCGCAGAATCGGCCCCAGAAGGGGAGTAGCTCCCAGACGTTGTCGCCGTCAATTCGAGCCCGCAGGCTCCGGTGCAACGGCAGTCCCACCCATCGGGACTGCGAGCGAGACCTTCGCCGTATGGCGAAGCTCTGTCCCTGGATCCCCCCGATCCTCCGTTGCAGATCCTCGCCGTCCGGCTTGAGGCAATCTATTTTTCCAACGGATAAACCCAATGCAGACGATCGGTAATGTGTGGTTGTGGGGCGGCTTCGGCGCGGTGGTGATCATCGCGCTGCTGGTCGACCTCGTCTTGATGCGACACGGCGGCCCCCACAAGGTCACCTTCAAGGAGGCCCTGTGGTGGTCCATCGGCTGGGTCGCCCTGGCCCTGGCCTTCAACGGTGGCCTCTGGTATTACCTGAACGAGACTGCCGGCCAGGTGGTGGCCAACAAGGTCGGCCTGGAGTTCCTGACCGGTTACCTGGTCGAGAAAGCCCTGGCGGTGGACAACATCTTCGTGTTCCTGATGATCATGGGCTACTTCGCAGTGCCCGAGGAACAGCGTCAGAAGGTATTGATCATCGGGATCCTGGGCGCGATCGTGCTGCGTACGATCATGATCTTCGCCGGCAGCGTGCTGCTGACCAAGTTCCACTGGCTGCTCTACGTGTTCGGTGCATTCCTGCTCTTCACCGGTTGGAAGATGTGGTTCTCGGCCGGCAGCGAGCCGGATCTTGAGACCAACCCCGCCCTGCGCTGGATGCGCAAGCACCTGCGCCTGCTGCCCGACTATGCCGGCAACGCCATGAGCGTCATGCGCGATGGCAAGCGCTGGTTCACGCCGCTGTTCGTGGTGCTGATCCTGATCGCGGTCACCGACGTGATCTTCGCGGTGGACAGCATCCCGGCGATCTTTGCCATCACCACCGACCCGTTCATCGTGCTGACCTCCAACGTCTTCGCGGTGCTGGGCCTGCGCGCGATGTTCTTTCTGCTGGCCGGCATGGCCGATCGCTTCCACCTGTTGCCGTACGGCCTGGCCCTGGTGCTGGCCTTCATCGGCATCAAGATGATGCTGATCGACCTCTTCAAGATCCCCACCCCGATCTCGCTGGGCGTGGTGGCGGTCATCATCGCCGCGACCGTGGTGTTGAGCCTGAAGAACCCGCCGAAAGAAGGCGGCCACGCCTGACCGACCGTGCCGCCTGCGGGATTGTCCCGCAGGCGGTACCTCTCTCTCCCACGGCGTTGCCCTTGTGTTCATCCGGGGCGACGCCATCCCTAAGGGTATGAACGCCAACCTGCCCCAGCCCACCGGCGCGCCGCCGGTTCCGTCCCGCAACGACCGTGGTGGTGTACTGCGGGCGTTCAACCTGAGCCTGGCCTTCGTGGTGCTGCTGGTCGCGGTGTATACCGCCCAGGGCCACTTCGACTGGCGTCCGTGGGCCGTGGCCCCGCTGGACAAGGCCGGCCTGCTCGGCATTCTCGGTGCACCGCTGCTGCACGGCTCGATCCAGCATCTGGGTGCCAACGCGGCAGCCCTGCTGATCCTCGGCACCCTGGCCGGCAGCGTGTATCCCAAAGCAACGCTGCGCGCGCTGCCCCTGCTGTGGCTCGGCTCGGGCCTGGGTGCCTGGTTGCTCGGCGATCTGGGCAGCCGCCATCTGGGCGCCAGTGGCATCACCCACGGCCTGATGTTCCTGGTGTTCGTGCTCGGCCTGCTGCGCCGCGACCGGCCAGCGATCGCTGCCGGGCTGATCGCCTTCCTGTTCTACGGCAGCATGCTGCTGACCATCCTGCCGCACGAGCCGGGCGTGTCCTGGCAATCGCATATGGGCGGTGCCTTCGCCGGCATCATCAGCGCGCTGCTGTTCCGCCTCTCCGACCCGATGGCGCCGCGCAAACGCTACAGCTGGGAAGATGAGGAAGAGGACGACATCGAGGCGGCGCGCGACGCCGATCTGGAGCCGCCCTCCCCGACCCGCGTGCCGGTGCTGTGGCAACCACGCGAGGGCCGCGACTTCGTGGTGCTGCCGTTCCGGCGGCGCGATGAAGGGTCATCGCTGGATTGACCGGCGACGCCACCTGATGGCATGCCGGGGTAGAGCCACGCCATGCGTGGCTGCCGTGCGCCGGACATTCCGATATCGCGCCGATCACGAGCGTACCGACCAACGGTCGGTACCTACCGGCTCGCCGGTGCGCCATCCCCATCCACCGCACGCCTGCCCAGCGCCGGGTCATCGGTGAAGAAGGCATCGATGCCGGTGGCCAGATAGGCCCGCATCTCGGCGACCGAACCTTCCGCGTTGCGGGCATTCGGCTCGCCGCTGCGGAACTCCGCGGCCTGGAAGTAGTTTTCCGGCCGGAACGTATACGGCACCACCATCAAGCCGGCCGCATGCGCATCACGCACCAGGGAAGTCGGGGTGCCGAGCTTCCCCTGCGCGTCCAGCGGAATGACCATGCGCAGGCTTGGGCCGATGCCATCGGCATAGGTGGCCACCTCGCGCAGCCCGGCCGGGGTGATCAGATCGGCATAGCGCTGGCGGCCCTTGGCGGCCCGCACGTCGCCGGGCTGCTGCGTGGGATCGCCGAGCAGCTGCAGCAGGCGGATGTTGCTGTCGCGGCCGAGCTGGTCACGCAGGTAACGCAGGTTGCCGACCTCGAAGGACTGGATCGTCACCGGCGCCACGCGCGTGTAGGCGTTGCCCTGGAGCGCGGCGACCACCTTGTCTTCCATCGGCAGGCCGATGCTGGTGAAGTAGGTGCCGTGCTTGACCTCCGGCACCAGCCCGATGCCGCGGTTGGCGCGGCCGGCCTGCTGCACCAGGAAGGCGATGATCTCGTCCAGCGTGGCGATGCGGAACTGGCCGTCGAAGGCGGTGCTGCGCAGCTGCGGCAAGCGCTCGCGGGCGTACAGCGTTTTCAGCTCGGCCAGGGTGAAGTCTTCGGTGAACCAGCCTTCGATGCGCTCACCGTCGATGGTCTTGACGGTCCTGCGGCTGGCGAACTCGGGGTGCGCGGCCACATCGGTGGTGCCACCGATCTCGTTCTCGTGGCGCGATACCAGCACGCCGTCCTTGGTCATCACCAGGTCCGGCTCGATGTAGTCGGCGCCGTCGGCGATGGCCTGCGCATAGGCGGCAAGCGTGTGCTCGGGCAGCAGCGCACTGGCGCCGCGGTGGCCGTAGACGGCAGCCTTGGCCGGCGTAGGGGAAGACGATTCAGCGCTCATGGCCACCGATGGTGCCACGGCCAGCGACACCAGCAACACACATCCCCACAACGGCTTGGACACTTCAGATTCCTGTCGATAAAGAACCGGGTCAGTCTGCTGCAGGGGTGTGACAACGCGAAGAAAGGCGCCGCCTACTTCCCGATGCAGAAGCTGGAGAAAATGCGCCCGAGCAGATCATCGGCGCTCATCCGCCCGGTGATCTCGCCCAGCGCCTCATGCGCCAGGCGCAGTTCCTCGGCGGCCAGCTCCAGGTGCTCGTGGACCAGCTCCGATTCGGCGCGTTCGGCATGGCCGATGGCCTGGCTGATCGCTTCCACATGGCGGGCACGCGCGGAGAACTCGCCGTCCACGCTGTCGCCGGCACTGCCGCTGGCCAGCGCGCGCAGGCGCGCGTGCAGCTGATCCAGGCCGAGGCCGGTGGCGGCTGAGACATGCACCACGTCCGCAGCGGCGTCGGACGGAATCGCGTCCAGCAGATCGCTCTTGTTGTGGATCCACAGCTGCTGCGGCACCTCGGCGATGCTGTCGCCCACCGCGTCGCGGCCCGCCTGCGGGTCGCGCGCATCGACCACCACGATGGCCAGGTCGGTGCGCTGCATTTCCTCGCGCGCCCGGCGCATGCCTTCGCGCTCGATGGCATCCCCGCCTTCGCGCAGGCCGGCGGTGTCGACCAGGGTCAGTTCCAGCCCATCGATACGGATGGTTTCGCGCAGGGTGTCGCGGGTGGTGCCGGCGATGTCGGTGACGATCGCCCGCTCGCTGCCGGCCAACGCGTTGAGCAGCGAGCTCTTGCCGGCGTTCGGCGGGCCCACCAGCACCGCGTGCAGACCATCGCGCAGCTTGCGCCCGCGTTCGGCATCGTCGCGCAGCCGGATCAGTGCCTGCAGCGCGGTGACCAGACCGCTGCGCACCTGGGCGCCGCCGAGGGTATCCAGGGGTTCGTCGGCGAAATCGATCGCCGCTTCCACGTGGATCCGCAGCAGAACAAGCTGTTCTGCGACCTCGTCCACGCGGCGCGAGAACACGCCATCCAGCGAGCGGCGTGCCGCGCGCGCTGCGCGGGTATCGCTGGCGGCGATCAGGTCGGCGATCGCCTCGGCCTGGGCCAGGTCGAGCTTGCCGTTGAGGAAGGCGCGCTCGCTGAATTCACCGGGCCGCGCCTGCCGCGCGCCCAAGGCGATGCAACGCGCGACCAGCTGCTGCAGCACCACCGGGCTGCCATGTCCCTGCAGCTCCACCACTTCTTCGCCGGTGAAGCTGTTCGGGGCCGGGAACCACAGCGCGATGCCGTCGTCGATCACCTCGCCGGCCGCATCGCGCAAGCGCGCGTAGTGCGCATGCCGTGGCTGCATCGCGCGCACGCCGATCGCCTCGGCGATGGGCCGCGCCTGCGGGCCGGACAGCCGCAGCATGCCGACGCCGCCCGCGCCGGGCGCGGTGGCGATGGCCACGATGGTGTCGGGGGCATGGGTCATGTCGGGCTCACTGCGGCGTGCGGGGAATCAGCGGGCATTCTACGGACCGCAGGATGCGCGGGCCGCAGATGCAGGAAACCCGCCTTGCGGCGGGTCTCCTGTGCAGCTTACTTCTTGGCGGTGACGACCGGCAGCGGGTCGCTGCCGTGGCGCTTGGTCATCCACCACTGCTGGAGCAGGCCCAGGCCGCCGTTGACGACCCAGTACAGCACCAGACCGGACGGCATGAAGGCCATCATGACGCCGAACACCAGCGGCATCAGCTGCATCATCTTGGCCTGCATCGGGTCCATGCCCGGCGCCGGGGTCAGCTTCTGCGTGGCCCACATCACCGCCACGTTGATCACCGGCAGGATGAAGTACGGGTCACGTGCGGTCAGATCCTGGATCCAGCCCAGCCAGGGGGCCTGGCGCAGTTCCACCGATTCCACCAGCACCCAGTACAGCGCGAAGAAGATCGGCATCTGGATGAGGATCGGCAGACAGCCGCCCATCGGGTTGATCTTCTCTTTCTTGTACAGCTCCATCATCGCGGTCTGGAACTTCTGGCGGTCATCGCCATAGCGTTCCTTGAGCTGCGCGATGCGCGGCTGGAAGCGACGCATCTTGGCACCGGACTTGTACTGCACGGCCGAGAGCGGATACAGCACCAGCTTCAGCAGCACCACCAGGCCGACGATGGCCCAGCCCCAGTTGTCGACCACCTTGTGAACCTGGTTCAACACCCAGAACAGGCCCTGGCCGATGATCGCCATCAGCGAGAAGCGGCTGTAGTCGACCACGCGGTCCAGGCCCTTCACGTCTTCCTTGGCGATCAGGTTGACCAGCTTCGGGCCGACCCACAGGCGGGCTTCGGTGCTGACCTGCTGGCCCGGGGCCACGGTGAAGGCCGGGCCGCGCGCTTCGATCTGGTCACGGCCGTTGTTCTGCGCCAGCGAGTACTGCGCGGCCTGGTCGGCCTGCGGAATCCACGCGGTGAAGAAGTGGTGCTGCAGCATCGCCAGCCAGCCGCCGGTGATGGTGCGGTTGAGGTGGCCGTCGTCCAGGTAATCCTTGAACGCGCGACGCTCGTAACCGTCCTGCGGGCTGAACCAGGTCGCGCCGTTGAAGCTGAACGAGTCCGGGTTGGTCATGCTGCGCGAGAGGATGGTCGGGGTGCGGTCCAGGGTGCGGAACACGTAGCCGCTCCACGGGGCGCTGCCGCCGTTGACGACTTCATCCTTGACCGTGATCGCGTACTCGTTGCGACCCAGCGAGTAGGTGCGGCGGATGGTCACGCCGTTCGGGCCGGTCCATTCGAACGGCACGGTGACCTCGTCCTGGCCCTTGGCCAGCACGAAGTCGTGGTTGTCGCCGACCAGCTTGAAGCCGTTGGCGGCCGGCACCGGCATGGTCTTGTCTTCACTGATCCAGCCACTGACCGCGCGGTACGGGTGGGTGGCTTCTTCGGTCAGCAGGCGGACCGGCGGGCTGCCTTCTTCCTTGGTCTGCGGGAACTGCAGCAGTTCGGCGTCCAGCACCGTGCCACCGTCCAGCACCAGACGCAGCACGTCGGTGGTGATGGTCACGCGGGCCGGGCCGGCCTCGGTCTGTGCGGCCGGCTGTGCCGCCGGCAGGGAACCGTCAGCCTGGGGCACGGGCGCACCGGGAATGCTGCCGGCCGCCGCACCCGGCACGCTGGCCTGGGTGGTCTGGGCGGCCACGGCCGGGGTCGGCGGCGCGGCTTTGTCGCGGCCCCACTCCATCCACAGCAACACGGCCACCATCAGCCAGGCAAAAATCAGGAAAACGCGGGTCTGGTTCATCAGCGTGCAGGCTCGACGGGGCCGGCACGCAATGCCGGCTCGGACTGGGAAAGGGGTACAACGCCCAGGGGCGGCGGCATTGTGCCGTCCGCGCCCGGCATGGGCAATGCGCCAAGGCGGCGCAGCAGGCGTTCAAAGGCCTGGCGGATATCTGAATTGCTGGCGGTACGGGCGGCGCTGCGGGCAACGACGACGTAATCGCCGGCACTCATCCACGGCCGTAGGTGGCGTGTGGCATCGCGCAGCACACGCTTTACTCGGTTGCGACCCACGGCTCGGGGATCGACTTTGCGCGACACCGCAAGACCCAACCTGGCTGGCGTATCGCTCTTCAGCCAGTGCAGGGTCATCAGCGGATCGGACACACGGCGGGCGCCGTTGAAGACCGTTGTATATTCGGCACGCGTACGAACCCGCGCAGAGCGAGGAAATCGCTTGCGCGGGTCGGAACTGCTCACAGTCAGGATTGCGTCTGCCGCGGGAAGCGGCATTGCAATCAAGCGCTCAGGACTTTACGGCCCTTGGCGCGGCGACGCGACAGGATCTTGCGGCCGTCAGCGGTCTTCATACGGGCACGGAAGCCATGGTCGCGCTTACGCTTGAGGTTGCTGGGTTGGAAAGTGCGCTTGGTGGCCATGCGGGCCTCTATATGAAGGGGACGGAAAGAACCGGAAATTCTATAGACCTCATCGAGGTCCCGTCAAGTGTCTGTCACTACGGGAATTCACCGGGCTGTGCAATAGCTGTGGATCGTTTTGTGAATAACTTTGGGACAACCATTCCCGGCCCCCCTCGTCGGTGGTAGTCTGCGCCATCCATTCTTCCCCCCTTCCGGCCTGCGGTGCGGCGCTTTTGTTCGCCTATCCGCTGGCCCCAGACGATTATTGCCGATGGATGCCTGGTCTCGTTCCCTCGAACGCCTCGAAGCAGAGTTTCCGCCCGAGGATGTTCACACCTGGTTGAAGCCGCTGCAGGCAGATCTGCGCGCGGACAGCCTGGTGCTTTATGCGCCGAACGCCTTCATCGTCGACCAGGTGCGCGAGCTGTATCTGCCGCGCATCAAGGAACTGCTGGCGCACTTCGCCGGTTTCGGCGACGTTTTTCTTGAAATCGGCTCGCGTCCGCGCCCGGTGGAGGCGCAGATCGCGCCGATTCCGGGCCTGTCCGCACCGGCGGCACCGGCCGAGCCCCTGGTGCCGTTCGCCGGCAACATGGATTCGCACTACACCTTCGCCAACTTCGTGGAGGGCCGCAGCAACCAGCTGGGCCTGGCCGCGGCGTTCCAGGCGGCGCAGAAGCCGGGCGACCGGGCCCACAACCCGTTGCTGCTGTACGGCGGAACCGGCCTGGGCAAGACCCACCTGATGTTCGCGGCAGGCAATGCGATGCGTCAGGCCAACCCGGCGGCCAAGGTGCTGTACCTGCGTTCGGAACAGTTCTTCAGCGCGATGATCCGTGCGCTGCAGGAAAAAACCATGGACCAGTTCAAGCGCCAGTTCCAGCAGGTGGACGCGCTGCTGATCGATGACATCCAGTTCTTCGCCGGCAAGGACCGTACCCAGGAAGAGTTCTTCCATACGTTCAACGCCCTGTTCGACGGCAAGCAGCAGATCATCCTGACCTGCGACCGGTACCCGCGCGAAGTCGAAGGCCTGGAAGCACGGCTGAAGTCGCGACTGGCCTGGGGCCTGTCGGTGGCGATCGAGCCGCCGGACTTCGAGACGCGTGCAGCGATCGTGCTGGCCAAGGCCCGCGAGCGTGGCACCGATATCCCCGACGATGTGGCGTTTCTGATTGCCAAGAAGATGCGCTCCAATGTCCGCGACCTCGAAGGTGCGTTGAATACCCTGGCCGCACGCGCCAATTTCACCGGCCGTGCGATCACCACTGATTTCGCCCAGGAAACCCTGCGCGACCTGCTTCGCGCCCAGCAGCAGGCGATCAGCATTCCCAACATCCAGAAAACCGTGGCCGACTACTACGGGCTGCAGATCAAGGATCTGCTCTCCAAGCGTCGGACCCGCTCGCTGGCCCGTCCCCGTCAGGTCGCCATGGCCCTGACCAAGGAACTGACCGAGCACAGCCTGCCGGAAATCGGCGACGCCTTTGCCGGCCGGGACCACACCACGGTGCTGCATGCCTGCCGGCAGATCCGGACGTTGATGGAAGCCGACGGCAAGTTGCGGGAAGACTGGGACAAGCTGATCCGGAAGTTGAGCGAATGATGCATGTACGCCGCTAAGGCGTCATCGCATAAAACGGTGCAGAATCCGGTAGTAAGCGAGGTACAGGTTGTGGATAAAAAAGCCGCTCGATTCGGCGGTAAAGTTATCCACACCTTTCCCCACCCCTTGGGGGCTAGTAATGCAGAGGGTTTCGAGGTCAAAAAACCTTTTGTTTACAAAGGCTTAGTCGTGTTTTCCCGCGATTCTGGCCCTACCAGCACCACCAAGCTTTTGATTTATTCCACATTTTTTTAAAGCATAGGGGCACGGAACCACATGCGTTTCACACTGCAGCGCGAAGCCTTTCTCAAGCCGTTGGCACAAGTCGTCAACGTGGTCGAACGCCGCCAGACCCTGCCGGTTCTGGCTAATTTCCTGGTTCAGGTCCAGAACGGACAGCTGTCGCTGACCGGCACGGACCTGGAAGTGGAAATGGTGTCGCGGATCGCGGTGGAAGATGCCCAGGACGGCGAGACCACCATCCCCGCCCGCAAGCTGTTCGAGATCATCCGTGCCCTGCCCGACGGCAGCCGGATCACCGTCTCGCAGACCGGTGACAAGATCACCGTGCAGGCCGGGCGCAGCCGCTTCACCCTGGCAACGTTGCCCGCCAACGACTTCCCGTCTGTCGACGAAGTCGAAGCCACCGAGCGCGTGGCCATCGGCGAAGCGACCCTGAAGGAACTGATCGAACGCACCGCGTTCGCGATGGCCCAGCAGGACGTGCGCTACTACCTCAACGGCCTGTTGTTCGACCTGCGTGGCGATGCCCTGCGTACCGTGGCGACCGATGGTCACCGCCTGGCGCTGTGCGAAACCGAGCTGGAAAAGGCCAGCGGTGCCAAGCGTCAGATCATCGTGCCGCGCAAGGGCGTGACCGAGCTGCAGCGCCTGCTGGAAAGCGGTGATCGCGAAATCGAGCTGGAAGTCGGCCGCAGCCACGTGCGCGTCAAGCGCGACGATGTGACCTTCACCTCCAAGCTGATCGACGGTCGCTTCCCGGATTACGAGGCCGTCATCCCGATCGGTGCCGATCGCGAAGTGAAGGTCGATCGCGAAGCCCTGCGTGCCTCGCTGCAGCGTGCTGCGATTCTGTCCAACGAGAAGTACCGCGGTATCCGCGTGGAAGTCTCGCCGGGCAACCTGAAAATCAGCGCGCACAACCCGGAGCAGGAAGAAGCCCAGGAAGAGATCGAGGCCGATACCACGGTCAGCGACCTGGCCATCGGCTTCAACGTGAACTACCTGCTGGATGCCCTGTCGGCACTGCGCGACGAGCACGTCGTGATCCAGCTGCGTGATTCGAACTCCTCTGCCCTGGTCCGCGAGGCCAGCAGCGAGAAGTCGCGTCATGTGGTGATGCCGCTGCGTCTCTGACCTGGCGCGCTGGTTCCACGTGGAACCGAGTTGTTTGAGAAGCCCGGCACTGCCGGGTTTCTTTTTGGGCTCAAGAAGCGATGTTCCACGTGGAGCATCGTCGTAGCATTGAACCTTTGGAGATGCTTGGTTCGTCTGCCCGCCCGCCAGCCTGCTTGTCTGACCGGGTATCCGCAAACGCAGGCCTGCTGCATGGGTAGGCAGTGAACGCCGATGTCCATGGTTACCGGCCACGTGGACCAAGCTCGCCACCAGTACACGCGATTCGCATCCCCGCTGCGCTCCCAACCAGTGGCGATCTTGCGATTGGGTGATCGTTATCGCACTCAGGTGCAAAAGTGGCTCGGTAGCGCCTGCCCGCCGCCAATCTCGCGAAGCCTGTTAACCCGCCACTGCGAACCAGGACAGATTTCTCTCCCGATCTGGAGCGCCGCGACGAGCGGCTTTTCTGCCGCTGAATCACAGCTCTATGCTTTTAAAAACTGTATATAAATCTAAAGCTAGGTGGTGGTGGTAGGGCCAGATTTGGTTGAAAAGTAGGTTAAGTGGTTGGTTACAAAGGGAATTAGGGCCTCGAAACCCCCGGTAAAACAGGGCCTGAGCCTGGGGGTGATCCTGTGGATATCTTTAAAGCCTGTTTCAGGGCTTCTTTTTATCCACAGATTGCCCTTAGGTTGTGCATAACTCATACATGAGGGATGTGGACAGTCTCGTTTGGGTCTGCGCGAGCGTCGTTCATTTCTGACGGGGTGCGCTTCGGCGACGCGCGCAGAATTCAAACAATCCAGCTCGGACGTACTGATCGGGCTGCTGGGCGCCCTGGAAAATGCCGCGGATTTCTTGAAATCTGCAGCACCATGGGCCTGGACGAGCCTCAGAATTAAAGAAATTGAGCGCGTTCTTGAGCCTCCGGGTGGAGGTCGACGGGCATGTTCCACGTGGCACGGCACGCCTGAGTGAGTCCCCTACGCCGCCTCGTCCGCCTTGCACTGCCCTGCTCCACATCGGGCAGTGGGGTTCGCCATCGTCCGCCGGCGCCCGGCACTTCCTAACGCGGGTGGGTGAAACGCCGGGGACTGTACGGCGGCGCACTTCCAGGGCTGCTTGCACCACGTGGAACCAGGGCAATGCAGTAAGCTGATCGATTCCCCGCTACCCCTCTGCCGCCCGGCGCGGCGTCGATCTTCCGCATGCATATCCGCCGTCTCTCCCTGCATCAGGTTCGCCGCTTCGATACCGTCGAACTCGCGCCGAAACCGGGCATCAATCTGATCACCGGCGACAATGGCGCCGGAAAGACCAGTGTCCTGGAGGCGCTGCATGTCATGGCGTACGGGCGCAGTTTCCGTGGCCGGGTACGGGATGGGCTGGTGCGCCAGGGCCGGGAGGCGCTGGATGTCTTTGTCGAATGGGATGAGCAGCGCGAAGGCGCCGAAACCCCGACGCGGCGCAAGGCCGGGCTCCGCCACAGTGGGCAGGAATGGAAAGGCCGACTGGACGGCGAGGATGTCGCCCAGCTCGGCACCCTCTGCGCGGCGCTGGCGGTGGTGACCTTCGAGCCTGGTAGCCACGCGCTGGTCAGTGGCGGCGGAGAGCCTCGTCGGCGGTTCCTCGATTGGGGGTTGTTCCACGTGGAACCAGACTTCATGGGGCTGTGGCGGCGGTACTCGCGAGCCCTCAAGCAGCGCAACGCCCTGCTCAAGCAGGGCGGCCATGCGCACGCCCTGGATGCCTGGGATCGAGAGCTCGCCGAAGCCGGCGAACCGCTGACCACCCGTCGGCAGCACTACCTGGAGCGGTTGCAGGAACGCACCGTGGAACTGGCCGCCGTCCTGGCCCCCAATCTGGGCATCCAGTCGCTGAGCTTGAGCCCAGGGTGGCGCAAGCAGGAGGTTTCACTCTCCGATGCCCTGCTTCTGGCCCGGGAACGTGACCGGATGGCCGGCTATACCTCGGTCGGTCCACACCGGGCCGACTGGAGCGTCGGATTCGAGACCATTCCCGGCCGGGATGCACTCTCGCGGGGGCAGGCGAAACTGACGGCCCTCACCTGCCTGCTGGCACAGGCCGAAGACTACGCTGAGCAGCGCGGCGAATGGCCGGTCATCGCATTGGACGACCTGTCTTCGGAGCTGGATCGGCACCACCAGGCACGGGTGCTGGAGCGCTTGAAGGCCGGCCCGGCGCAGATCTTCATCACCGCCACTGAAGTTCCGGCGGCACTGATCGACGCGACAGATATCACGCGGTTCCACGTGGAACATGGACAGGTCCAGCCTGTGCCATAGTGGTCCCCCAGGGGCCACTGTGCCCGGCTGGTATAATTGCTGTTGCAACCCCTTATTACTCGGCGCCCCGCCTCACCGCGGCGGACCGACCTGCGGAGCCTACGGCAAGCGCAATGACTGAAGAACAGAACATCCCCGCAAACAGCGGCAACTACGACGCCAACAGCATCACCGCCCTGGAAGGCCTCGAGGCTGTCCGCAAGCGTCCTGGTATGTACATCGGCGACGTCCATGACGGCACCGGTCTGCACCACATGGTGTTCGAGGTCGTCGACAACTCCATCGACGAAGCCTTGGCCGGCCACGCCGACCATGTGTCGGTGATGATCCACGCAGACGGTTCGGTCTCGGTGTCGGACAACGGGCGCGGCATCCCGACCGGCAAGCACGAGCAGATGAGCAAGAAGCTCGATCGCGAAGTCTCCGCCGCCGAAGTCGTGATGACGGTCCTGCACGCCGGTGGCAAGTTCGATGACAACAGCTACAAGGTGTCTGGCGGCCTCCACGGCGTGGGCGTCAGCGTGGTCAATGCGCTCTCGCAGAAGTTGCTGCTGGATATCTACCAGGGCGGCTTCCACTACCAGCAGGAATTCGCTGACGGTGCTGCGGTCAACTCGCTCAAGCAGGTTGAAGCCAGCACCAAGCGCGGTACCACCCTGCGCTTCTGGCCGTCGGTGAAGGCGTTCCACGACAACGTCGAGTTCCACTACGACATCCTGGCCCGCCGCCTGCGTGAGCTGTCTTTCCTTAATTCCGGCGTCAAGATCGTGCTGGTGGACGAGCGCGGCGACGGCCGGCGCGACGACTTCCATTACGAAGGCGGCATCCGCAGCTTCGTGGAGCATCTGGCGCAGTTGAAGACGCCGCTGCACCCGAACGTGATCTCCGTCACCGGTGAGTCCAACGGGATCGTCGTGGACGTGGCGCTGCAGTGGACCGATTCCTACCAGGAAACGATGTACTGCTTCACCAACAACATCCCGCAGAAGGATGGCGGTACCCACCTCGCCGGTTTCCGTGGTGCGCTGACCCGTGTGCTCAACAATTACATCGAGCAGAACGGCATCGCCAAGCAGGCCAAGATCAACCTGACCGGCGATGACATGCGCGAAGGCATGATCGCGGTGCTGTCGGTGAAGGTGCCCGACCCGAGCTTCTCCAGCCAGACCAAGGAAAAGCTGGTCAGCTCGGACGTGCGCCCGGCGGTGGAAAGTGCCTTCGGTGCGCGCCTGGAAGAATTCCTGCAGGAAAACCCCAACGAAGCCAAGGCGATCGCCGGCAAGATCGTGGACGCGGCGCGTGCACGTGAAGCGGCCCGCAAGGCGCGCGATCTGACCCGCCGCAAGGGCGCGCTGGATATCGCCGGCCTGCCGGGCAAGCTGGCCGACTGCCAGGAAAAAGATCCGGCGCTGTCCGAATTGTTCATCGTCGAGGGTGACTCGGCAGGTGGCTCGGCCAAGCAGGGCCGCAACCGCAAGAACCAGGCCGTGCTGCCGCTGCGCGGCAAGATCCTCAACGTGGAACGTGCCCGCTTCGACCGCATGCTCGCCTCGGACCAGGTCGGTACGCTGATCACCGCGCTGGGCACCGGCATCGGCCGGGACGAGTACAACCCGGACAAGCTGCGCTACCACCGCATCATCATCATGACCGACGCCGACGTCGACGGCGCGCACATCCGTACGCTGCTGTTGACCTTCTTCTACCGTCAGATGCCGGAGCTGATCGAGCGTGGCCACATCTACATCGGCCTGCCGCCGCTGTACAAGATCAAGCAGGGCAAGCAGGAGCTCTACCTGAAGGATGACCCGGCGCTGGATGCGTACCTGGCCAGCAGCGCGGTGGAAAATGCCTCGTTGATCCCGGCCGAGAGCGAGCCCGGCATCGAAGGCGTGGCGCTGGAGAAGCTGCTGCTTTCCTACGCCTCGGCGCAGGAAACCATCGCGCGCAACAGCCATCGTTATGACCGCCAGGTGCTGGAAGCGCTGATCGATTTCACGCCGATGGATCTGGAACACCTGCGCAAGGCCGGCGCAGACGAGGGCCTGGCCGCGCTGGCCACCCGCCTCAACCAGGGCAGCCTCGGTTCGCCGCGCTATACGCTGGAACTGCAGGAACCCACCGACGAACGTCCGGCAGCCGTGCTGGTCACGCGTCGCCACATGGGCGAACAGCTGATCCAGGTGCTGCCGCTGGCCGCATTCGAGACCGGCGAACTGCGTGCCCTGCACCAGTCCTCCCTGCTCCTCCACGGCCTGGTCCGTGCCGGTGCGAAGATCAGCCGCGGTGCCAAATCGGCCGAGGTCGGCAGCTTCGCCGAGGCGCGCAACTGGCTGCTGGATGAAGCCAAGAAGGGCCGCCAGATCCAGCGATTCAAGGGTCTGGGTGAAATGAATCCCGAGCAGCTCTGGGACACCACGGTCAATCCTGACACCCGCCGCCTGCTCCAGGTGCGGATCGAGGATGCCGTGGCCGCCGACCAGATCTTCAGCACGCTGATGGGCGACGTGGTCGAACCGCGCCGCGACTTCATCGAAGACAATGCGCTGAAGGTCGCCAACCTGGATATCTGACACAATCGGGGCAAGGCCGGCCGGGGGCGACCCTGGCCGGCCATCGCCCCCCGATGCCAGGAATCCGATGTCCGTTACCCCCCCGGCGTCCATGACGCCTCCGCTGCCTCCCGCTGTTCCACCATCACCGCGCAGGCCGGGTTCTCCGCTTGCAGGGTTCTTCATCGATCTGGGCATCGGCGTGGCGGTGCTGCTCTCGCTCAGTCTGATCAGCGGTTTGGCCTGGGGGCTCTACCGCGGTGCGATCGTCGGTTACCAGGCGGCGCGCGACGGTGCGGATGCGTCCGCCGTCGCAGGTCTTGCCCAGCAGCTCGGACAACCCGGTGCCCTCGCCCAGATCCTGATGGCGCTGGTCGCCACCGGTGGCGCGGCACTGGTGCTGTATTTCTTCCGTCGTCGGGCCACGCCCGCCGAACGGGCGCTGTCGTTCCAGGCCGCCCGTCGCCCTTCCACCTGGGGGTGGACACTGCTGGTCGCCACCGGGGTGATCGTCGGCAGCAATCTGATCGCGTGGCTGGCCAAACAGGGCGGTATCGAGCCGGTGCCGACCAACCTGGCGCTGATGGAACAGGCGATGACGCGCTTCCCCTGGTTCCTGGCGCTGTTTGCCGTGGTGCTTGCTCCGGCCTATGAGGAACTGCTGTTCCGCCGGGTGCTGTTCGGTCGCCTGTGGCAGGCCGGCCGGCCGCTGCTGGGCATGTTGCTGAGCAGCCTGGCCTTCGCCCTGGTGCATGAAATTCCCGGTACCAGCGCCAACGGCCCATGGGAAATCGCCCAGCTGTGGCTGGTCTATGGCGGCATGGGCGCCGCCTTCGCCTGGCTCTACCAGCGCACCGGCACCTTGTGGGCGCCGATCGCCGCGCATGCGTTGAACAACGGCATTGCCCTGGCCGCCCTGATGTTCCTGGGCATCCAATAACGACCATGCGGCTTGACGAAAATTTACGTCGCCACGTTCCACACTGCGCATATGAACACGGGGGATCGCACATGAAACCAGTGCTGTTGGGAATTGCCATCGCCATGCTGGTGAGCGCGTGCGCCACCACCACCTCACCCACCGGCCGCCGCCAGATGGTGGGCGGGGTATCGCAGGCCGAGCTGGACCAGCTGGGCGCGCAGGCGTTTACCGAGACCAAGTCCAAAGGTACGTTGAGCACCGACCCGAAGCAGAACGCCTACGTCCAGTGCGTGGTGAATGCGCTGGTCGCTCAGCTTCCCGCACAGTACCGTGGCGTACGGTGGGAGACGGCTCTGATGGTCGACAAGGAACCCAACGCGTTCGCTTTGCCCGGCGGCAAGGTCGGGGTCAATACCGGCATCTTCACCGTCGCCAAGAACCAGGATCAGCTGGCCGCCGTCATCGGCCACGAGATCGGGCACGTGATCTCCCGCCACCACGAAGAACGCATCACCCGCCAGATGGGTGCGCAGACCGGGCTGTCGGTCCTCGGCGCGCTGGCAGGCGCGGCCTACGGCGAGGGCGCGGCCAATACCGTCAGCCAGCTCGGCGGCGCCGGTGCCCAGGCGGCCTTCCTCCTGCCAGGCTCGCGGACCCAGGAAAGCGAGGCCGATATCGTCGGCCAGCGCCTGATGGCCGAGGCCGGTTTCAACCCGGCCCAGGCGGTCGATCTGTGGCAGAACATGATGGCTGCCAGCGGCGGCCGGTCACCGCAGTGGCTGTCCACCCACCCCGATCCGGCCAACCGCATCCGGGAATTGCAGCGAGACGCGCCCTCCCTGAGTGGTGTATACCAACAAGCCCAGGCGGACGGGCGTCGTCCGAAGTGTGGCTGACGCGCCCGTATGCGACCAAAAGATGCTGTATTGCAGCATCGGAAACGATTTCTCACGCCATCAGTTTCTGATACGTTTGGCGGCTCAGATTTTTCTGACAGTCCGTTTTGATGCCGCTGCGGCGGTTCGATCGAGGTGAAAGATGATTTTCAGCAACCACAAGCAAGCCGTCCTTTCCGTCCTCATCGCGACCGCTGTAAGTGGCGCCATGATCACCGATGCCTTCGCCCAGGCCCGCTCGTCGGAGCGTGGCGCGCGTGGTGGGAAGAAGCAGGCCAAGGCCGAAGTGCTCTACCCGAACGCGACCCGCCAGGAGCCGGAGCAGAAGTCCTCGGCCAAGGTCGGCCCGAAGCTGCAGAAAATGATTGACAGCTACAACGACCAGAAGTTCCCGGAGACGCGCGCGCAGGCCGACGAAATCCTGGCCAATCCCGCCGCCAACACCTACGACAAGTCGCTCGCCGCGCAGCTCGCCTCGCAGGCGGCCTACCAGCTGGACGACGTCGCCTCGGCCAAGAAGTACCTCGAGCAGGTGCTGCAGCTCGGCGGCCTGGACAACAACGGCCATTACCAGTCGATGCTGATGCTGGGTCAGCTGCAGCTGCAGGACGACCAGATCAACGAAGGCCTGGCGACCCTGGACAAGTACTTCGCCGAGACCAAGTCGAACAAGCCCGAAGAGCTGATCGCCAAGGGCCAGGCGCTGTACCAGGCCGAGCGCTATGCCGAGGCCATCCCGGTGCTGCAGCAGGCCATCGCCGGCTCGCCCGAGCCGAAGGACAACTGGAACCAGTTGCTGATGGCCGCCATGGCCGAAGCCGGCCAGACCGGCGAAGCGGTCAAGCAGGCTGAAACGCTGGCTGCCAAGAACCCGAACGACAAGAAGGCCCAGCTGAACCTGGCCAGCATGTACATGCAGGCCGACCAGATGGACAAGGCCGGCGCGGTCATGGCCAAGCTGTACGCAGCCGGCCAGCTGACCGACGAGCGCGAGTACAAGCAGCTGTACTCGATCTACGCCAACAGCGAGAACAAAGAAAAGGACGTCATTGCCGTTATCAATGATGGCCTGCAGAAAAACATCCTGAAGCCGGATTATCAGGTATACCTGGCACTGGCCCAAGCGTACTACTACTCCGAGCCGCAGCAGGCGGACAAGGCGATCGAGGCGTGGCAGAAGGCTGCCCCGCTTTCCAAGGATGGCGAGACCTACCTGAATCTGGCACGCGTGCTGCATTCGGAAGGTCGCATTCCGGAGGCCAAGCAGGCCGCCCAGCAAGCGCTGGCGAAGGGTGTGAAGAACCAGGCGGATGCCAAGAAAATCATCAACCTGAAGTAAGTAGGAATAACGCCTGAATGCCTGCACAAGTGATGCGCAGGCGCTCAGGATTGGTATAAGCTTGGAGGTTCCTGCGGTGTCATGCACCGCTGATCATGGGCTACCTGTCCCCGGGTATCCCGGCCCCACTAATGAGCTCTTGGCGCATGACGGAACAACTAGTCGTTCACAGGTACGAACAACGCGATGACACCGGCCTCTCCTGGCCGCGTATCGTGGGTATCGCTTTTGTAATCGCACTGCATCTCGCCGCCTTCATGATGCTTCTGATCCCTGCTGTGGCTCCCAAGGCCGTCGCGGAGAAAGAACGCAACATCATGGTGACCCTGGTCGACGCTCCGCCGCCGCCCCCACCGCCGCCGCCGCCGCCGCCGCCGGATGACACTCCGCCGCCGCCGGTCAAGAACCTGTCGCCGCCGAAGCCGTCCCCGGTTCCGCCGCCGCCGCAGGCTCCTGTGGTCGATATCCCGGACCCGCGTCCGACCGACATCGTCACGCCGCCTTCGCCGCCGTCGCCGCCGCAGCCGCCGAGCACCATTGAGGCAAGCGTCGACATCTCGTCGAAGAACATGAACCCCCCGCGTTACCCGCCGGCCGCGTTCCGTGCTGGTATCCAGGGTGAAGTCATCCTGATCATTGACGTCGATGCCAATGGCAACGTCACCAATGTGTCGGTCGAGAAGTCCAGCCGTAACCGTGACCTTGACCGCGCCGCCATGGAAGCAGCTCGCAAGTGGAGCTTCCGTTCCGCGGAATCGGGCGGGAAGAAGGTCGCAGGTCGCGTTCGCGTCCCGGTCAACTTTGCGCTGAACTGATAGTGGCCGGTGGCCCGCCGGCCACCGCCTCTAGCGGTTATTTCTAGCAATACCCTTTATCACCACACACAACAAAGGTAAGCGTCATGCTGCAGGAACTTTTCATCGCCGCTGCTGCCGGGGGCAACTCCAACGCCCTGTCGCAGATGGGCTTCGAGCACCTGATCCACGAGATGACCACCCAGCCGGGTGACTTCGCCGTCTCCTGGGTCGTGCTGCTGACCCTGATCATCATGTCGGCCATGTCCTGGTACTGGACCGTCATCAACATCTTCCGCGCCACCCGTCTGAAGGCTGCTGCCGACAAGGTCGTGAGCCTGTTCTGGGATACCCCGAACGCCCAGGACGCCATCCGCGCGATGGAAGAACAGCCGGCTTCGGAGCCCTTCTCCAAGATCGCTCTGGACGCTGCACAGGCTGCTGCGCACCACCAGCGTTCGGAAGGCGGCACCTCCGGTGGCCTGGGTGAGAACCTGAGCCGTTCGGAGTTCGTCGATCGCGCCCTGCGTCAGGCCGTGACCCGCGAAAGCAACAACCTGCAGTCGGGCATGACCCTGCTGGCCACCGTCGGCGCAACCGCTCCGTTCGTGGGTCTGCTGGGTACCGTGTGGGGCATCTACGGCGCGCTGATCAAGATCGGTGCCACCGGTTCCGCCTCGATCGACGCCGTTGCCGGCCCGGTGGGTGAAGCACTGATCATGACCGCCATCGGTCTGTTCGTGGCTATCCCGGCCGTGTTCGCCTTCAACTTCTTCAGCAAGATCAACAGCGCCACGATCAGCAAGTTCGATACGTTCGCTCACGACCTGCACGACTTCTTCGCCACCGGTTCGCGCGTTCGCTAATAGCGACGCGCGTCACCCAGCGAGAACGTAGTCAACACGATCTAGACGGAGCCCGTTATGGCTTTCAGTAGTGGTAACAGCGGCGGCCCCATGGCCGACATCAACGTTACGCCCCTCGTGGACGTGATGCTGGTGCTGCTGATCATCTTCATCATCACGGCGCCCCTGATGTCCCACAAGGTCAAGGTGGATCTGCCTGAGGCCAACCTGGTGCAGAATCCGGAAGACGCTGAGAAGCGTTCGAGCCCGATCACCTTGGCAGTCAAGGAAGACGGCTCGATCTACTGGAACGACGAGGAAATCGACAAGCAGACGCTCGAGTCGCGCTTGGCGACCGCCGCCCAGCAGACCCCGCAGCCGCCCCTCAACCTGCGTGGTGATCGCACCACCAAGATGCGCGTCATCAACGAGATGACGAAGATCGCGCAGGAACAGGGCATGCTCGACGTTGGCTTCGTCGCCACCAAAGAGAAGGGGCAGTAAGCCATGGCGTTCAGTACTGGTGGTAACAAAGGCCCCATGGCCGACATCAACGTCACGCCCCTCGTGGACGTGATGCTGGTGCTGCTGATCATCTTCATCGTCACCGCGCCGATCATGACGTACCCGATCGCCGTCGACCTGCCGCAGCGCGTGCTCAACCCACCGCCGGTGACTGTCGAACCGCCGCCGCCGATCGAGCTGAAGGTGGACGCCAGCAACCAGGTGTCGTGGAACAACAGCCCCGTGGCTGTGAGCGAACTGCAGCAGCGTATGGAGCAGGAAGTGCAGCGTGATCCGACCAACCAGCCGGAACTGCGCATCGATGCCAGCCCGGACTCCGAGTACGACGTGATGGCCAAGGTGTTGGCTGCCGCGAAGAATGCTCAGATGAAGAAGATCGGCTTCGTACAGCAGTAATACGCAAGACGCAGTCATGACGCGACTGGAAAACGCCCCTGGAAACAGGGGCGTTTTTTTTGTGCCACCGCCCGTGGATACGCGCCAGCGCCACGCCGCCCGCTATCATCCGGCCATGCTCGCAACCTTCGATCTCTTCGGGGACTGGCTCGACGCCATCCCGCACCTGCGCCCGCTGATGGTGGCGGCCTACATTCTCTATCTGCTGTGGCTGACCGGTTGGATCATGCTGCAGAAGCGCGAGCCGGTCGCCACGCTGAGCTGGATCCTGTCGCTGGCCGCCCTGCCCTACCTTGGCCTGTTCATCTACTACCTGCTCGGCCCGCAGAAGGTGAAGCGGCAGCGCCTGCGCCGTGGTCGTTCGCGCTCGGGGATGGAGCATTACAGCAGCGTCTGCCCACCGGATGCGGACTGCACCGAGCTGGCCAAGATCGCCCAGGCCACCACCGGGCTCTCACCGAGCTCGGCCACCGAGGTGGAGTGGCTGGTCGATGGCGCGGCCACCTACAGCGCACTGCTTGCCGCGGTGGCCACGGCCAAGGACCACTTGCACCTTGAGTACTACATCTTCAATCCGGACCACGCCGGCACCGCGCTGCGCGATGCGCTGACCGAGCGTGCGGCCGCCGGCGTGCGCGTGCGCCTGCTGCTCGATGCGGTCGGCTCGTCGTCCATCCGCAAGCGCTTCCTGCAGCCGCTGCTGGATGCAGGCGCCGAAGTCGTTTGGTTCCACCCGCGACAGCTGCTCAAACCGTTCAAGCGGCCCTGGTTGAACCTGCGCACGCACCGCAAGCTCGTCATCATCGATGGCCTGCAGGCCTTCACCGGCGGCATCAACATCACCGACGAGGAAGATGAGAGCGTCCGCCCGGATGCGTATCGCGACCTGCACATGCGGCTGCGGGGCCACGTGGTGCGCAGCCTGCAGCTGGTCTTCATCGAGGATTGGATCTACGCCACCGGCCAGGAGCCGGCGCGCTTCAACATCGCCCAGCTGTGGCCGGAAACCATGCCCAGCCGCAGCGAGGGCAGCATCAATGCGCAGGTGCTGGTCTCCGGTCCGGATTCGTCGTGGGAGACCATCCACCGGCTGCACGTGGCGGCGATCCACGAAGCGAAGGAGCGCGTCTGGCTGGTGACGCCCTACTTCGTGCCCGGCGAGGCCGCGCGCATGGCACTGACCTCGGCCGCACTCGGTGGCCTGGACGTGCGCCTGCTGGTGCCCAAGATGAGCGACTCCTGGTTCGTCACCCAGGCCGCGCGCTCCTATTTCGACGAGCTGCTGCAGGCCGGGGTCAAGATCTACGAGTACGGCCCACGCATGCTGCACACCAAGGCCTTCATCGCCGATGACGACGTGTGCATCGTCGGCAGTGCCAACTTCGATCACCGCAGCTTCCGGCTCAACTTCGAGCTCTCGATGATGATCAGCGACACCGGCCGCGTTGCGGCGCTGGCCGAGATCCTGCTGGCCGAATACAGCAGCGCCGCGCCGGTCTACAACGACCGCCAGCGTTCGCTGTGGCGGCACCGTGTGCCCGAGGCGTTCGCCCGCCTGGCCTCGCCGCTGCTGTAGCCACTGCTCCCCGTGGAACCGCACCCGGCGCCAGCGCTACACTGGCCCGGTCAATCGGGGAGAACGACATGTACTGGCTGTTTCTGCTGTTCGCGCTGGCCTGTTTCGGCATGGCGCTCAAGACCCCCCACATGGGGCTGATGGCGCTGTCGCTGCTGGGCACCCTGGTGTTCCTGCTGGCGTGGGTCCGCGGCCTCTACGTGGCCCGCTTCGGCGATGTGCAGCCCACCCGCGCGGCCATCACCGATCCCAACGAACTCCGTCGGCTGCGGGAGCTCGCCCTCCAGGCGCGCACCCCGGCTGCTCAGGGTGAATCCGACCCCTCGTAGTGCCATGACCCAACTCAGCGTCAACGTGAACAAGATCGCCGTCCTGCGCAACTCGCGCGGCGGCACCGACCCGGACGTGCTGCAGGCCGCCCGTGCCTGCCTGGATGCCGGCGCGCATGGGATCACCGTGCACCCGCGCCCGGACCGACGCCACATCCGCGCCGAGGACGTTCTCGCGTTGTCCGCGCTGACGGCCGAGCGCGGCGTGGAGTTCAACATCGAGGGCAACCCGTTCGCGCCCCCGCGTGAGGGCTATCCCGGGCTGCTGCCGCTGTGCGCGCAGACCCGCCCCGCCCAGGCCACCCTGGTGCCCGATGGCGACGGCCAACTGACCTCCGACCATGGCGTCGACTTCGCCCGGGATGCCGAGCGGCTGCGACCGCTGATCGCCGAGTTGAAGACGTACGGCTGCCGGGTCAGCCTGTTCGTGGACGCGGGCAACCCCGACATCGCACAGGCCGCGGCCATCGGTGCCGACCGCGTGGAGCTCTACACCGGCCCCTACGCCGAGGCGCATGCCGCCCGCGATGCCACCACCATGCTGGCACTGTTCGCCGACGCGGCGCGGCGCGCCCAGGCGGCCGGCCTGGGCGTCAACGCCGGGCATGACCTGTCGCAGGACAACCTGGCCGATTTCCTGCGGACCGTGCCGGACGTGCTGGAAGTCTCGATCGGCCATGCGCTGATCAGCGAGGCGCTGTATGACGGGCTGGATGCCACGGTGAAGGGCTATCTGCGGCTGCTGTGATGCGGCGCGTAGCCCTGCCGCGTAAGGGGCGCCCGGCATCAGGTAGCGCCGACCGTTGGTCGGCTCGGCCGCCCGTGACGTGGCACCGCAGGCACGCGCTCTGGCCCTGTGGATAAATTGGGGGATCAAATCGGTCTCCACCTACGCCGACCCTTACCCGGCGCGGGTTTCACTTCCCTTTACGCCTGTGGTTAGTAATACTACTAACCATGGCTATCCCCTATCCCCGCCGTTGCCACGCCACGACGTCTCATTCCCTGAGACCTCCCGGCGATAGCCTTTGACGATGGGTATTGCGATCAAAGGCCGGGGCTCCCGCACGCACCTGGCGGGCCGTTTCGAGGTCACCGTCAACGAAGCGATGGACGACGGCTGGGCGCCGGATGAGAGTGAAGAGTTCGCTGCCCCGCGCCTGCGCACCGAAGTCCGTGCCGAGACCGCGCGCAGCATCATCAGCCGCAACAAGTCGCCGGACGTCGGCTTCAGCCAGTCGGTCAATCCGTACCGCGGTTGCGAGCACGGGTGCTCGTACTGTTTCGCCCGACCCTCGCACGCCTATCTCAATCTCTCGCCCGGGCTGGACTTCGAGACCAAGCTGTTCGCCAAGACCAATGCGCCGCAGCTGCTGCGCAAGGAGTTCTCGCGCCCCGGCTACGTGCCGCAGCCGATCGCGCTGGGCATCAACACCGACGCCTACCAGCCGATCGAGCGCAAGCTCAAGCTCACCCGCCAGCTGATCGAGGTGATGCTGGAAACCCAGCACCCGTTCTCGTTGATCACCAAGAACGCGCTGGTCGAGCGCGACATCGACCTGCTTGCGCCGCTGGCCGAAAAGCACCTGGTCAGCGTGCACTTCTCGGTGACCTCGCTGGACCCGCACCTGTCGGCCAAGCTGGAACCGCGTGCCTCGGCCCCGCATGCACGGTTGCGCGCGATGCGTCGCCTGAGCGATGCCGGCATCCCGGTCGGGGTAATGGTCGCGCCGGTGATCCCGTGGATCAACGATGCCGAACTGGAAGCCGTGCTTGAGGCCGCCCACGATGCCGGTGCCTCCACCGCCGGCTACGTGCTGCTCCGGCTGCCGCTGGAAGTGGCGCCGCTGTTCCGCGATTGGCTCGACACCCACCACCCGGACCGCGCCACGCACGTGATGAGCACCATCAACCAGCTGCGCGGTGGCAAGGACTACAACAGCGGGTTCGGCACGCGCATGCGCGGCGAAGGGGTCTACGCGGACCTGCTGTCCAACCGTTTCAAGCTGGCCCGCAAGCGCCTGGGCTTCGATGCGCAGCACAGCCACTGGCCGAAACTGGACTGCACCCGCTTCCTGCGGCCGTTGCCGCCGCGGGTGGACTCGCCCCAGGGCTCGCTGTTCTAACCAGCGCCCCCGATGGACTTTGGGCCGCGCCCGCCCAACAATCGGGCCAAGGCGCCGCGTCGCGGTGGTCTGACGTCCATATCGGATAGCCAGGGGGAACCCCATGTCATCGGCAGCCACCTCGGCCGCGTCGAACGCGGCCAACATCGCGATCAATGCCGCCATCACCGCAGCGGTGCAGCAGCAGCGCGACGCGTTGATCGCACACTTCACCGGCCATCAGGCGCTGTCGCCGCAAAGCGCGATCGCGGCGGACGGCATCGACCCGGCACTCCATGCGCCACTGAAGTACTACCGCGACAACGGCGTCATCCGCGACGCGGGCGGTGATCGTCTCTATCTCGATCTGGACGTGCTGGCCGGGTTGAAGGCCAAGGCGAAGCGCACCGGGCGCAATGTGCTGATCACGGTGATGGTGTTGGCCGTGGTTGTGGTTGCCGGTGCTGTGTTGCTGGTGTTGGCGCGCTGATCAATTCCCACCAAACAATTTCTGCGCACTCTGGAAAAGAACCCAGCTCGTCGCAATGAACTTGTCCCCACCCTGCGGCCGGTTGCCCCGGTGCGTGTGGGTAAACGCAGTCGGTGCGATCAACAGGCTGCCCGTGCGCGGCGCGACCTTGCGGCCCTGGAACAGGAACTCGGTTTCGCCGGCGCCGAAATCGTCATTGAGGTAGAGCGTCCACAGCAGGTGGCGGTGCAGCGTTTCGCCGGCCAGATCGCGTGGGTACAGCTCGCAGTGCCAGTACGGATAGCCACCCTCGCCCGCCGCATACCATTGCAGATTGATGGCACCGGGCCGCAGGCAGGTGCGGGCCAGGTCGGACAGCGTGGCGTCGTCCATGTCGGGGAAATCCTCGGCCCCCAGCCGGCGCGGCTGGCCCTGGCTGTCCTGGATCTGCAACATCAACGGCGAGATCAGGGCCTGTGGATAACGGCGTAGATAAGTCAGCAAACCCTTGAAAACCGCCTGCTGCAGCACTGCTTCGGCCTGCCGCCACTCGGGGCGCCCGCTGATGCGAAGATCCTTGCTGTGCTTGAGTTCCGGGAACACACCGCTGCCCACTTCGCCCGGCTGCAACTGCGCACTGGATCGCATCTGGGCCTGCAGGGCCGCGCAGACCTCGTTGGGGACGGCGTTGTGGATTACTTCGATGAAATCGAGCGGCGCGTCGGCAGTCATGGGGTCATCCGTGGGCACGAATGGCCGATGGTGAACGCTGCCGTGGCCGATGTCACGCCGTTGCCACGTATCAACAGGGCTGACCGGATGGCCAGCCCTGTGTAGCAAATCAACCCGCCGCGCTGTCGTGTTCGCGGTGGTAACGGGTGGCTTCTTCCACTTCATTGCGCGACCCGAGGAACACCGGCACGCGCTGGTGCAGCTGATCGGGCTGGATGTCGAGAATGCGCTTGCGGCCGGTGGTGGCGGCGCCGCCGGCCTGCTCGACCAGCAGGCCCATCGGGTTGGCTTCGTACATCAGGCGCAGCTTGCCGGCCTTGGAGGGATCCTTCGTGTCCCACGGGTAGATGAAGATGCCGCCGCGGGTCAGGATGCGATGCACGTCGGCCACCATGCTGGCGATCCAGCGCATGTTGAAGTTCTTGCCGCGCGCGCCTTCCTTGCCGGCCAGCAGGTCCTGCACGTAGCCCTGCATCGGGGCTTCCCAATGCCGCTGGTTGGACATGTTGATCGCGAATTCCTGGGTGTCCGCCGGGATCTGCATGTCCGGCGTGGTCAGCACGAACTCGCCCTTCTCGCGGTCCAGGGTGAACGCGTGCGTGCCGTGGCCGACGGTGAGCACCATCTGCGTGCTCGGCCCGTAGATGCAGTAGCCGGCGGCGACCTGCGCGGTACCCGGCTGCAGGAAGCTGGCGTCGTTGGGCTGTTCGGTGCCGGGCGGGCAGCGCAGCACCGAGAAGATGGTTCCGACCGAGACATTGACGTCGATGTTGGAGCTGCCATCGAGGGGATCGAACAGCAGCAGGAAGTCACCGCGCGGGTAGGTGTCCGGCACGGGCTGGCAGTGGTCCATTTCCTCCGAGGCGCAGGCGGCAAGGTGGCCGCCCCAGGCATTGGCCTCGAGCAGGATCTCGTTGCTGATGACGTCCAGCTTCTTCTGCGCTTCGCCCTGTACGTTGCCGGTACCGGCTTCGCCGAGCACACCGCCCAGCGCGCCCTTGCTGACCGCGATGGAGATGCTGGTGCAGGCGCGGGCGACAACAGCGATCAGCTGGCGCAGATCGGCGTTGATGCGGCCGGCATGTTGCTCTTCGATCAGATAGCGGGTCAGCGACGTCTGGGACATGGAATCAGGCGGCCTTCAGAGGAGAAGCGCCTATTGTCGCCCTTCGCCGGAGCCATTACGAGGCGCGGGCCGCCGTAACCGTTCCCACCGCGCGCAACGCGCTGCCGGCGCGGCAAAGAAAAACGGCCGCGCAGGGCGGCCGTTCTGCTTCACAGGAGCACTACTGCTCAGCCCTTGCTGACGGTCGCCACGGCCTTGGCCACGTATGCCAGGTTGCCCTGGTTGAGTGCGGCCACGCAGATGCGGCCGGTGCCGACGGCGTAGATCGCGAACTCGTCGCGCAGGCGGTCCACCTGGGCGCGGCTCAGGCCCGAGTACGAGAACATGCCGGCCTGGTCGTTGATGAAGGCGTACTCCGGTGCGCCGGCGGCGACCAGGTTCTCCACCAGACCATGGCGCAGGGCGTGGATACGCTCACGCATCTCGGTCAGTTCCGCTTCCCACACCTGGCGCAGCTCAACGCTGTTGAGCACGCCGGCCACCAGTGCCGCACCGTGGTTGGACGGGCTGGAGTAGATCGTGCGGATGATGCGCTTGACCTGCGACTGCACGGCCTTGGCCGCGTTCGCGTCCGGGGCGACCACCGACAGCGCGCCAATGCGCTCGCCATACAGCGAGAACGACTTGGAGTACGAGTTGGCGACCACGAAGCTGTCGATGCCGGCCTCGGCGATGATGCGCACGGCGGCGCCGTCTTCGCTGATGCCCTTGTCGAAGCCCTGGTAGGCCATGTCGATGAACGGGAACAGCTGGCGGTCCTTCAACAGCTCGGCCACCTGCTTCCACTGCGCGACGGTGAGGTCGGCACCGGTCGGGTTGTGGCAGCACGCGTGCAGCAGCACCACGGTGCCCGGCTGCAGCTTGCCGAGGTCGGCCAGCATGCCGTCGAAGTCCACGCCATGGGTGGCGGCATCGAAGTAGGTGTAATCGACCACCTCGAAGCCGGCCGCGCCGAACACCGCGCGATGGTTTTCCCAGCTCGGGTTGCTGATGGCGATGGTGGCGTGTGGCAACAGCTTGTGCAGCAGGTCCGCGCCGATGCGCAGCGCACCGCTGCCGCCGATGGTCTGCGAGGTGGCCACGCGACCTGCGGCCAGCAGCGGCGAATCCTTGCCGAAGACCAGCTCGCGGGTGGCCTGGTTGTAGGCCGGCAGACCGTCGATCGGCAGGTAGCCGCGCGGTTTGGCGTCAGTGGCCAGCTGCTGTTCGATCGTGTTCACGGCGCGGAGCAGCGGGATGCGGCCGCTCTCGTCGTAATAGATGCCCACGCCCAGGTTGACCTTGATCGGGCGGCTGTCGGCGTTGTAAGCCTCGGTCAGGCCCAGGATCGGGTCGCCTGGGACCAGTTCCACATTTGCAAAGAAGGACACGGCGGTACTCATTCGGATGACGGAAGGGGGAGGGTGGCGCGACGCGGAGTTGGCGGCAGAATCAGCCAAAACCGACCCATCGTAACAAAGCCCCGCCGAGGGCGCCGAGGCCGTCGTCACGTCGTCTTCCGTACCATGGCGTGCGGCACGCCCATTTACCGAGGATCCCGCCCCGCATGCTCCGTCTTACCCCGCTGGCCCGCCACTGTGCGCTGGCCTCGGCCGTGTTGCTGCCGTCGCTGGCGCAGGCCCAGAACACCCCCGCTCCCGCTGCCTCGATCGAGCGGCTGCCGACGGTCCAGGTCCAGGCCGCCCGCGTGGCGCAGGTGGCCGATATCGATCTGCCGGCCTCGCTGACCACGGTCTGGGTGGACGAGGACCGTACCGGCCCGCTGGCCCAGCTCTCCGAGGCCCTCAACGGCATCCCCGGGGTGGTCGCCCGCGATCGCCAGAACTACGCGCAGGACACCCAGCTCTCGATCCGTGGCTTCGGCGCGCGCTCGACCTTCGGTGTGCGCGGCGTACGCGTGCTGGTGGACGGTGTGCCGGCCACCATGCCCGACGGCCAGGGCCAGCTCTCCCACGCCAGCCTGCTCTCGGCGCAGCGCGTGGAGGTGTTGCGCGGGCCGTTCTCGGCGCTGTACGGCAACTCGTCCGGTGGCGTGGTCCAGGTCTGGAGCGCGGATGGCGCCGAGGGCGACCCGTGGCGCCTGCGGCTGGATACCGGCAGCGACAACACTGTCAGCGCCGGCGCCCAGCTGCGCGGCGTGCAGGGGCCGATCCGCTACAACGTGGCCGCCAACCACTTCCGCACCGATGGTTGGCGCGATCACAGCCAGGCCCGGCGCGAGTCGGTCAACGCCCGGCTGGGCACCGATGTCGGCGGCGGCCAGCTGGATCTGGTCCTGAACTACTTCGATGCGCCCGACGCACAGGATCCGCTCGGCCTCACCCGCGCCCAGGTGCGCGAGAACCCGCGTCAGGCGACCGCGGTGGCTACCCAGTACAACACCCGCAAATCCGTGCGCCAGGCCCAGGCCGGGCTGGTCTTTACCCGAACGGAGGGCGCGCAGACCTGGCGTGCGATGGGCTATGCCGGCCAGCGCAGCGTGGAGCAGTACCTGGCGATCCCACCGGGGCCGCAGGCCAACCCGCTGCACGCCGGCGGGGTGATCGATCTGGACGGGGCCTATGGCGGCCTGGACGCGCGCTGGGCGTGGCACGGTGACTGGGCCGGCCGCCCGTTGGAGGTGGTGATCGGTGCCAATGCCGACCGTCAGCAGCAGGATCGCCGCGGTTACGAGAACTTCGTGGGTGATCAGGCCGGTATCAAGGGCCGCCTGCGCCGCGACCAGAGCGACCGGGTCGAGAACGTGGACCAGTTCGCGCAGGCGTGGTGGCAGTGGGCGCCGCGCTGGTCGTTGCTGCTCGGTGTGCGCCACAGCACCGTCCGCTTCCGCTCCAACGACCACTACATCACCGCCGGCAATCCGGACGACAGCGGATCGCGTCGCTACGAAGCGACCACGCCGGTGGCCGGCGTGGTGTTCCGCGCCAGCGATGCCTGGCGGCTGTACGCGTCGGCCGGGCGTGGCTTCGAGACCCCGACCTTCAACGAGCTGGGCTACCGCGCCGATGGCCAGGCCGGGCTGGCGCTGGATCTCTCGGCGGCCCGTAGCCGCAACCTGGAAGTGGGCAGCAAGTGGCACGGCCAGAGTGGCGCACAGGTCGAGGCTGCGCTGTTTCGCGCCGATACCGATGACGAGCTGGCGGTGGCGAGCAACAGCGGCGGCCGCAGTACCTACCGCAACATCGGCCGGACCCGCCGCCAGGGCGCGGAGGCCAGCTATGTACAGCCGCTGGGTGCGCAGGCGGATCTCACGCTGGCCTACACCTGGATCGAGGCCACCGTGCGCGACCCGTATGCGCTGTGCGCGGCCGCTGGCTGCAACACGGTGGCGGCCGGCTCACGCCTGCCGGGCGTACCCAGGCAGCAGTGGAACGCGCGGGTGCAGTACCGCCCGGGCCCGTGGCAGTGGGCCGCCGAGGTGGTGGCCTCCAGCGACACCGTGGTCAACGATGTGGCCACCGACAGCGCGCCGGGCTATGCCCTGTTGAACCTGGAGGTGTCGCGGCGCTGGACCACCGCGCAGGGCACGCTGCGGGCCTTCGCGCGGATCGACAATGCGCTGGACCAGCGCTACATCGGCTCGGTGATCGTCAACGACGGCAACCAGCGCTTCTTCGAACCCGGCCCGGACCGCCGCTACAACGTGGGCCTGCAGTGGCAGTGGGCGCCCTGATCGGAGCGGCTTACCTGGGCGGCTTGGCCGGCACGAACGGTGAGGTCGGGTCGCTGGCCGGGAAGGTCTCTTCCGGCGCCTCGTCCTGGTTGTCGCTGGCGTGTTCCTTGCGCTGGCGGCGCTGGTATTCATCCTCGCGGCGATATGGCCGGCGGGGCCTTTCTCGCCGGCCGCCGAATCCTTGCGGTCGCGCGGGACGGGATCGGGCGTGACAGCCACCGGCAGGTGATCGGGTGCGTCATCGGGCACGGACATGCCGGCGCCGCGGTCTTCGGCGTCTTGGTTGTCATGTTTGGCGCGCTGCTCGCCGGGGACCGGGGCGGTGGCGTCGCGCAGGGGATCGCGGGGCATGGGAGTTCTCCAGTTGCTGTGCAGCCCACTACAGCGCGCGGCGGGTGAAGTCGCTGCGAATCCCGGTGCGTCAACGAATCTGTCACGGCTGGATAACGGCGGCGGGTCTATTCCTGCCTCCCCCACCGCTGTCGGAGTCGTGTCATGCCCCGCCTGGACCGCCGTGCCGCACCCGCGTTGTTCAACGCCTACCTGCAGCCGGAACGGAGCGGGCGCCGCGCGCGCCGCGACCGCGCCGAAGACGCGCAGGCGGTCGCCCAGGACTACCTGCAGTACATGCGCAGTGACTACGAGCAGCGCCGCAGCCAGGGGCGCCGCAGCTGGCGCGACCTGTACCCGGCCTATGCCTTCGCCCTGACCACGCATTACGCCGACTGGCCGCGCGGCGCCGATGACACCGACGGCGAGCTGGCCGAGCACTGGGAACAGATGCGCGGCCAGTCGCGGCTGGGCTGGCACCAGGCACGGGCGGTGGTCGAGGATGCCTGGCTGGCGCTGGACCACATGCCGGCGGCGGCGGTGCACGGCCTGCTGCAGTAACCGCGGGCGTGCAGCCACGGCCTGCACAGGCCGGACACAGGCGTTTCACGTGCTGCGCGGTACAGCTGCCCTCCCTGAAGTGTTGGAGTGGCGCCACCATGGCCCGACCGATCTGGACCGGCACGCTGTCATTCGGGCTGCTCAATGTCCCGGTGTCGCTGATGTCCGGCGAACGCAATGTGGATCTGCACTTCCGGATGCTGGATTCGCGCGACCGCAAACCGATCCGCTTCGAGCGCGTCAACGCGGATACCGGCGAAGAAGTGCCGTGGAAGGATATCGTCAAAGCCTACGAGTACGACAAGGGCAGCTACGTCGTATTGGAAGAAGACGACATCCGCTCGGCCGCGCCGGAAAGTCATGAAGCGGTGGAGGTGGAGACCTTCGTCGATGCCGGCACGATCGATCCGCGCTACTACGAGAAGCCCTACCTGCTGGTGCCCGCCAAGAAAGCCGAGAAAGGCTACGTGCTGCTGCGCGAAACGTTGCGCAGCACCGGCAAGGTCGGCATCGCGCGGGTCGTGGTGCGCACCCGCGAGTACCTGTGCGCGGTGATGCCGCACGGCGACGCGCTGGTGCTGATGATCCTGCGCTATCCGCAGGAACTGGTGGACCCGGAAGACTACAAGCTGCCCAGCGGCAGCCTGGCCGAGTACCGGATCAACAGCAAGGAAACGGCCATGGCCGAGCAGCTGATCGAGTCGATGTCCGGCGAGTGGAAGCCGGACGAGTACCACGATGAGTTCCGCGAGCGCCTGCACACGCTGCTGAAGAAGCGGATCAAGGCCAAGGGCGGCACCACCAAGGTGGAGGAAGAGCCGGTCCCGCGCGAGGATGATGCGACCAACGTGGTCGACTTCATGTCGCTGCTGCAGAAGAGCCTGGATGCCAAGAAGCGCACGCCGGCTGCCAAAAAGACAGCGGCGAAGAAGGCCACGGCCAAGGTCGCCAAACCCACGGCGGCCAAAAAGGCGACCAAGACAGCAGGCAAGGCGACCAAGAAAACCACCAAGCGTGCACCCGCGCGCAAAGCCGGGTAAGCCCACGTGTCCCTGCAGGAATATCGCCGCAAACGCCGTTTCGACGGCACCCCCGAGCCGGACGCCGAGCGCCGCGGTGCGCTGGCGCGCCGGCCGATCTTCGTCGTGCAGCTGCACCACGCCAGTTCGCGCCATTATGATTTCCGGCTGGAAGCCGATGGCGTGCTCAAGAGCTGGGCGGTACCCAAAGGCCCCTCGCTGCGCGTCGGCGAAAAACGGCTTGCGGTGGAGGTCGAGGATCACCCGCTGTCCTACGCGACCTTTGCCGGCGACATCCCCAGTGGCCACTACGGCGCCGGGCATGTGGACGTCTACGACCACGGCACCTGGGCCTGCGATGGCGATCCGCTGGAGGCGATCGCGGCCGGCAAGGTGGACTTCGTCCTGCACGGTGAGCGGCTCAAGGGTGGCTGGAAACTGGTGCGCACCGCGATGAAGGGCAAGCAGCACCAGTGGCTGCTGATCAAACGCGATGACGAGGAGGCCAGGGATATGGAGGCTGATGATCTGTTGGAGGCACCGCCCAAGGCAGGCAAGCGCGCAAGCGCGACGAAGGTTGCCGCTGCCAACGCCAGCAAAGCTGCCCCGGCAAGGAAGACCGCGCCGGCCAAGGCCGCGACAGGTAGCCCCGCACGCAAGGCCGAACGCAAGGCCGATGCGCGCTGGTCCAAGCGCGCGCTGGCCCTGCAGGGCGCTCGCACAACGCCCTACCCACATGACTTCAAGCCCCAGCTGACCGATCACCGTGCCACCGCACCGGACGGCGAGCAGTGGCTGCACGAGATCAAATGGGACGGCTATCGCCTGCTGGCCGATGTGCGCGATGGCGTGGTGTCGCTGCGCTCACGCGGCGGGTTGAACTGGACCGACGATTTCCCCGAGGTGGTGCAGGCGATCGAGCGGCTGCCGGTGCGCGATCTGCGCCTGGACGGTGAGCTGGTGGTGCTGGATGCGCAGGGCCGCAGCGACTTCACTGCATTGCAGAAGGTCATCGATGGCACCGCCAAACAGCCGCTGCGCTATGTGGTGTTCGACATGCCCGGCATCGCCGGGGTGGATGTCAGCCGGGTGCCGCTGCTGGCGCGCAAGGCGCTGCTCAAGGATCTGCTGGGCGCCACGCCGGGCACCCTGGCCTACAGCGACCATGTGCGCGACCACGGCCCGGCGGTGTTCGCCGCCAGTGGCGAGGCCGGGTTCGAAGGCATCATCAGCAAGCGGATCGATGCGCCCTACGTCAACGCACGCTCACGCGACTGGATCAAGATCAAGCACGAGAACACCGATGAGTTCCTCATCGTCGGCTATACCGAACCGAAGGGATCGCGCAGTGGCTTCGGCTCGCTGCTGATGGCCACCCCGGACAAGCGCGGATTGCGTTATGTCGGCCGCGTCGGCACGGGCTTCGACGATGCCGCGCTGCGCGCGCTGACCAGGCAGCTGACCCCGCTGACGGTGAAGGACGCAGTGGTCGAGCTGCCTGCGCATGTGCCGTTCACCGCACGCAGCGTGCACTGGGTTAAGCCGGTGCTGGTGGCGGAGGTCGCGTTCCGTGGATGGGCCAAGGAAGGGTTGCTGCGCCAGGCCAGCTTCAAGCGGCTGCGCGAGGACAAACACGCCAAGGATCTGGGCGCCACAGCTACTGCCGTCTCCCCTACCGTCTCCCCTACCGCGGCCTCCGCCACCCCGGCCGGAACGCGCGGGCGAAAGAAGGCAGCTACGGCCGCGCAGGACGAGAGCACCGTGACGATCAGCCATCCCGAGCGCGTGGTGTTCGCCAAGGCGAAGATCACCAAGGGCGAGGTGGCCGACTACTACCGCCGCATGGCGCGCTGGATCCTGCCCGAGGTGGCGCACCGCCCGCTGTCGGTGCTGCGCTGCCCGGACGGGGTGGACAAGCCCTGCTTCTTCCAGAAACACCATGGCACCGGCCTGGGTGGCGCGGTCAAGGCGATCCCGCTGGAGCAGAAGAGCGGGCGCGAAGACTACCTCTACATCGAGGACGTGGAGGGTCTGCTGCAGCTGGTGCAGATGAACACCCTGGAGCTGCATCCCTGGGGCGCCACCGTCGAGGACCCCGAACATCCGGACCGGTTGGTGTTCGATCTGGATCCCGGCGAAGGCGTGAACTGGACGCAGATAAAGGCCGCCGCACGCGACGTGCGCGCGCGCCTGCAGGAAGCCGGGCTGGAGAGCTTCGTCCGGCTCTCCGGCGGCAAGGGCGTGCACGTGGTGGTGCCCTTGCAGCCCAAGGCCGACTGGGCGCAGGCCAAGGACTTCTGCGAGGCGTTTGCGCAGGCCATGGCCACCCAGGCACCGGAGCGCTATGTGGCGACGATGAGCAAGGCAAAGCGCGACGGGGTGATCTTCATCGACTGGCTGCGCAATGCGCGCGGCGCCACCAGCGTGAGCTCGTGGTCGCTGCGGGCGCGGCCGGGTGCCGGCGTGGCGGTGCCGCTGCGCTGGGAAGAGCTGGGCCGCATCGCGGCGCCGGACGCCTTCCCGATGGCGAAGGCGCTGCAGCGCGCGGAGCGGCTGAAGCAGGACCCGTGGGAAGGCATGAAGCAGGTGAAGCAGGTGCTGCCCGGCAGCTGATCAGGCGCGCGCTGGCCGGAACCGCGGGCCCACCCACAGGCCCACCAATGCCTGCACCGGCAGCGACACCAGCAGGATCACCACGAACCAGAACGGGAAATCGCTGCCGAAATCCCAGGCGGTGTAGATCGAGGCGGCCGCGATCACCGCCCACACCACGCCGCCGTGCACACGTGGCCAGGTGGGCGCATAACGGCTGGCGAAGGCGATCGCAGCGATGCCGCTGAGGATCGTCCAGGCCAGGTCCCAGGCCAGCTGCGGCTCGCCGCCCGGCGGAATGCGCAGCAACGGCACCAGCCACGAACCGAGGCTGTTGACCAGCACCATCACCGCGAACGCGAACACGACAGCCAGTACGGACAGCAGTGGATTCTTCAGGGCGGACCACACAGGCATGGCAGGGGCGTCACGGCGGGGGAGCCGCCATTATGGACGGGTTGCCGCGGCGTGTTTCAGACCCGGCCGGCGGCCTTGAGCTGGGCGAACTCGTCATCACTGAACAGCCGTGAGCGGACCAGGAAGCGCACGCCCTCGCCGTTCTCCAGCGAGAACATGCCGCCCCGGCCAGGCACCACGTCGATGATCAGCTGGGTGTGCTTCCAGTATTCGAACTGCGCGGGGCTGATGTAGAACGGCGCCCCGCCGATCTCGCCCATGCGCACGTCACGGTCGCCCACGATGAAATCGCCCTGGGCGAAACACATCGGCGAGGAGCCGTCGCAGCAGCCACCGGACTGGTGGAACAGCAGGTCGCCGTGGCGGGCCTGCAATGTCTCGATCAGCTGCAGGGCCGGGAGCGTGGCCATTACCTGGAGCGGGAGGTCGGGCATGATCGGGGCTCTCCGAGCCGGCCAGCGGCCGGCACTACCGTGAAACAGGCGCTGCCGATGGGTCGGCAGCGCGCCGTGTGCTTACGCGCTCATGTCCAGTACCACGCGGCCTTCGATCTTGCCGGCCTGCATGCGCGCGAAGATGTCGTTGATGTTCTCCAGCGAATCGCTGGTGACCGTCGCGGCGACCTTGCCCTGCTCGGCGAATTCCAGCGATTCCTGCAGGTCCAGGCGGGTGCCGACGATCGAGCCACGCACGGTGATGCCGTTGAGCACCATGCCGAAGATATCCAGCGGGAAGTTGCCCGGCGGCAGGCCGTTCAACGAGACCGTGCCACCGCGGCGGACCATGCCCAGTGCCTGCTCGAAGGCCTTCGGCGAGACGGCGGTGACCAGTGCGCCATGTGCCCCGCCGATCTCCTTCTTCAGGAACGCGGCCGGATCGGTGTTGCGTGCGTTGACCGTGATCGTCGCGCCCAGCCGCTCGGCCAGGGCGAGCTTGCCGTCGTCGATATCCACTGCCGCCACGTTCAGGCCCATCGCCTTGGCGTACTGCACAGCCATGTGGCCCAGCCCGCCGATGCCGGAAATGACCACCCACTGGCCCGGCTTCGTATCGGTGACCTTCAGGCCCTTGTAGACCGTGACGCCGGCGCACAGGATCGGCGCGACCTCGATGAAGCCCACGCCCTTCGGCAGCAGGCCGACATAGGCCGCATTGGCCAGCGCATATTCGGCGAAGCCACCGTTCACCGAGTAGCCGGTGTTCTGCTGCGCTTCGCACAGGGTTTCCCAGCCGCCCAGGCAGTGCTCGCAGTAGCCGCACGCCGAATACAGCCACGGGATGCCGACGCGGTCGCCCTCGCGGATGTGGCTGACACCCGCACCCACCGCAACCACGTGGCCGACCCCTTCATGGCCGGGAATGAAGGGCGGGTTGGGCTTGACCGGCCAGTCACCGTCCACCGCATGGAGGTCGGTATGGCACACGCCACAGGCTTCGATCTTCACCAGGATGTCGCCGGGCCCCGGACGCGGCACCTCGACTTCCTCGATACGCAACGGCTTTCCGAATTCGCGGACGACAGCGGCCTTCATGGTCTTGTTCATGCGTGGATCTCCGTGGATTGCCAATCACTGCACTGTGGCGCCGGCCTCATGCCGGCGCCTTGATCGGGATCAAGCCCGGGGCGGGCTCAGAAGAAGCCCAGCTTCTTGGGCGAGTAGCTGACCAGCAGGTTCTTGGTCTGCTGGTAGTGGTCGAGCATCATCTTGTGGTTCTCGCGGCCGATGCCCGACTGCTTGTAGCCACCGAAGGCGGCATGCGCCGGATAGGCGTGGTAGCAGTTGGTCCACACCCGCCCGGCCTGGATGCCGCGGCCCATGCGGTACAGGCGCGAGGCATCGCGGCTCCACACGCCGGCACCGAGGCCGTACAAGGTGTCGTTGGCCAGCTCCAGTGCTTCTTCCTCGGTCTTGAAGGTGGTCACCGAGACCACCGGCCCGAAGATTTCTTCCTGGAACACGCGCATCTTGTTGTGGCCCTTGAACACGGTCGGCTTCACGTAGAAGCCGCCGGCCAGGTCGCCGTCGAGGGTGGCCTGCTCGCCGCCGATCAGCACCTCCGCGCCTTCCTGCCGGCCGATGTCGAAGTAGGACAGAATCTTCTCCAGCTGCTCGGAGGAGGCCTGCGCACCGACCATCGTGTTGGGGTCCAGCGGGTTGCCCTGCTTGATCGCGGCCACGCGCTTGAGCGCACGTTCCATGAATTTCTCGTAGATCGATTCCTGGATCAGCGCGCGCGACGGGCAGGTGCACACCTCGCCCTGGTTGAAGGCGAACAACACGAAGCCTTCGATGGCCTTGTCGAGGAAGTCGTCGTCCTCGGCCATGACATCGGCGAAGAAGATGTTCGGGGATTTGCCGCCCAGCTCCAGCGTCACCGGGATCAGGTTCTGGCTGGCGTACTGCATGATCAGCCGGCCGGTGGTGGTCTCGCCGGTGAAGGCGATCTTGGCGATGCGCGGGTTGGACGCCAGCGGCTTGCCCGCCTCCACACCGAAGCCATTGACCACGTTGAGCACGCCCTTGGGCAGCAGATCGCCGATCACCTCCATCAGCACCAGGATCGAAGCCGGGGTCTGCTCGGCCGGCTTGAGCACCACGCAGTTGCCGGCGGCCAGGGCCGGGGCCAGCTTCCAGGCGGCCATCAGCATCGGGAAATTCCACGGGATGATCTGCCCGACCACGCCGAGCGGCTCGTGGAAGTGGTAGGCGATGGTGTCCTTGTCGATCTCCGACAGGCTGCCTTCCTGCGCGCGCACCGCCCCGGCGAAGTAGCGGAAGTGGTCGGCCATCAGCGGGATGTCGGCGTTGAGCGTTTCGCGGATCGGCTTGCCGTTGTCCCAGGTCTCGGCATGCGCGAGCAGCTCGAGGTTTTCCTCGATGCGGTCGGCGATCCTGTTGAGGATATTTGCGCGTTCGGTGGTCGAGGTCTCGGCCCAGGCGGTCTTGGCCGCGTGGGCAGCGTCGAGCGCCGCTTCGATGTCCTCGGCGTTGGAACGGGCGACCTCGGTGAACACCTTGCCGGTCACCGGCGTGGTGTTTTCAAAGTACTGGCCGCTGCGCGGCGCCACCCATTCCCCGCCGATGTAGTTGCCGTAGCGCGGCTTGAAGATGGACTGCGGATCGGTGGCGTGCGGCTTGGCGGACGTGACGGCATTCATGGGTGCATCTCCGGATGGCAGTGGACAGGCCCGGTAAGGGGTCTGTTCCATGGCGCAAGGACGATGCCAGGTTCGGTGTGGTGCAGTGCGGCATGGCGCTACGCGGTGCACGGACTGGAGAGGGCCACTGAAACTGATGCAGTGCACCACGGCCGGTCATTGCGCGGTAACCCCGGGTGTGGTGTTTATCGGAACAGGCCCCGCTACAACTGTCGCAGATTGCGACACTGGAGAGTCCAGGTGTCCCAGCTTCCGCTCCAGCACCGTGTCGGCAATGCGCGCCGCTCGTTCTTCGAACGTGGCGCGGCACCGGTCGGTATCGTGCCCGACACCATCCTGCAGTCCTGGCAACGCTGCCAGCGCGGTGGGCTCTCGGTGGATGCGCAGCCGGAGGTCGAGCCACTGCCGGACGCGCGCCTGCGCGAACTGCGTCAGCGCCAGGAAACACTGTGGCGGTTGGCGCGGCCGGAGCTGGATGGCCTGGCCGCCGACATCGCCGCGACCGGCAGCATCGCGCTGCTCACCGACGAAGACGGCTGGATCCTGGATGCGGAGGGCAACCCGGGTTTCCTCGACAAGGCCGGGCGGGTGGCGTTGATGCCAGGCGTGCGCTGGGATGAAACCACGGTGGGCACCAATGCGATCGGCACCGCCATCGTCGAAGGTCGCTCGGTGGAGGTGCGTGGCGGTGAGCACTACTTCGCCCCGCACGCGATCCTGACCTGTTCGGCGACGCCGATCTTCGACCCGTACGGGCAGCGTGTGGGCGTGCTCGACATCTCCGGCGACGCGCGCCAGCAGCACCTGCACGCCCGTGTGCTGGCACGGCAGGCGGTGGCGCATATCGAGCACCGCTACTTCGAGGCGGGACTGGGCGATTGCGAGGTGGTCCGCCTGCATCACGACGCCGGCCTGCTCGGTACCGCGCGCGAAGGCGTGCTGGGCTTCCGCAATGGCCGCCTGGTTGCCGCCAACCGTGCCGGGCTGGCCCTGTTCGGGCTGGACCACGGCGACATCGGCAGGGCGCCCTACGCGGCGCTGTTCGATGGCCCGCTCTCGCGGCTGCACGATGATGGCGCGCTGGTTGATCGCCAGGGACGCGCGCTCTACGGCCACGTGAGCCCTGCCGGCGGCGCCACGGTCCGCTCGCCGCTGCCCGCGCGTCCGGCCGCCGCC